>NZ_FNCS01000001.1:355118-825025 GCF_900100665.1 Pelagibacterium luteolum | reverse complement strand
GTTTCGATGGCGGCGGAGAACTGGAAGATCGAGCGCTCATTGCAGGTTTCCGATGCGCCAAGATCGATGCGCTTGGCATCGCCAATCCTGATCAGCTTGGTGGGATAGGTCGCGTGGGCCGGGGCGCTGAGAATGTAGAACTTCGCCGGGATGCCGGCATCGGCCGAGGCAAAGGACACCGATGCGCCGCGACCGATATAGATCATGTCGCGGGGGCCGAGATCGAAGCCCTCGCCATCGACCGAAACACTGCCCGCGCCACCGATATTGACGGCGATGAGTTCGCGGCGATCGAGGACGTTTTCGGTGCCCGTCGGCTTGATCGGATCGAGCGGCAGCGCGCCGCCGGCAGGCATGGCACCGCCGACGATCATGCGATCATATTGCGTGTAGGTGAGCGAAATCTGGCCGGAGATGAACAGATCGTCGATGAGGAAGTTTGCGCGCAGTTGCTCGGTATCGAATCCCTTGGCCTCGGTTGGCGAAATGGCGTGGCGTTCGGTGAAATTGGTTGTCATGTCAGCACCACATATTCGGTGAGTTGGGCGATGTCGGTATCAGCCTTGGCGACGTCGAAGACCTTGGTGCCGTGACTCATGATCACGAAGCGGTCGCAAACCTGATAGGCGTGGTAGATGTTGTGGGTGACCAGAACGCTCGAAACGTTTTCGGCCTTGAGCTTGAGGACCTGGCTCAAGAGCGCTTCGGTTTCGCGTACCGAAAGGGCCGATGTCGGTTCGTCGAGCATCAGGATACGGCGCTTGAAATAGACGGCGCGGGCGATGGCGACGGCCTGTTTCTGGCCGCCGGACAAATCGCCGACCAGTTTGTCGGGGCTGTCGATGCCTGAAATATGGACGGCGGAATTAAGCACCTCCATGGCGATTTCGCGCATCTCGCCTTCCTTGAGGAAACCCAAGGCATTGGTGCGCTCGCGTCCCATAAAGATGTTGCGGGTGATCGAGAGATCGTCGACCAGCGCGGTGTTCTGGTAGATGGTTTCTATGCCGGCGTCGGCGGAATCGGTACGGCAGGTAAAGAGCGTCTGCTTGCCATCGACCGACAGATGCCCCGATGTCGGTTTGTGGATGCCCGAGATCAGATTGACGGTGGTCGATTTGCCGGCGCCATTATCGCCGAGAAGGCCGATGACTTCGCCTTCACCGATATGGAAGCTGAGATCCTTGAGCGCCGTGAGCGCGCCGAAGCGCTTTGTAATGCCGTGCAGTTCGAGAAGCGGTGCGGCCATCATGCCCTCCCCCGGCGGTCTATCAACTGGTTGAGAATGGATGCGCCTACGATGAGGACGGCGATGAACATTTCGAGGTAAAAGCCCGGCGCGCGGATGAGCAGGAGCACATTGGTGATGGTGTGGATGAGCAGGACGCCCAAAAACACGCCGATCATCGAGCCCCGCCCGCCGCGGAGCGACAGGCCGCCGATGACGCAGGCGGCAATGGCCTGGAGTTCGAGGCCGGTCCCCTGTCCGGGCTGAACCGAGCCAACGCGAGCAGTGGCGAGGATGCCGGCGACGGCGGCCATGCCGCCAGCGATGGCAAAGGCGATGATTTTCACGCGACCGGTATTGATGCCGATCGCCGTTGCCGCCGCGCGGTTGCCGCCGGTGGCAAAGACGTGGTTGCCGAAACGGTGGTGGTGCAAGAGCATGTAAAAGGCAAAGGTTAGGCCTAAAAACCACAGGAAGGCGGCGTTGAGGCCAAAGATCGTGCCGGCGAAAATGGCGGTGAAGGCAGGTTCCGGATCGAAGCGGACCTGCACCGCGCCATTATAAAGCAGCACCGCGCCGCGCCAGAACAGCAAACCGCCCAGGGTCACGATGAAGGAGGGCAGGTTAAAGCGCAGGGTGATCAGGCCGTTGAGGACACCGATGGCGACGCCTATGGCAATGGCGATGCCGGCGGCGAGAAAGCCGCTCATGCCGGCGGTGACCTGAACGGCCATGACGATGGCGGTGAGGGCATAGACCGAGCCCACGGAAAGATCGAATTCGCCCGCGATCATCAGAACGCCGACGCCCAGGGCAAGGCAGCCCAGAACCGGAACCGCGCGCATCAGGATGGCGAGATTTTGCGGCGAGAGGTAGCGGAAATCGTTGGGGTTGAGCAGAGCCCAAATGATGCAGGCGATCTGGATCAGGCCGAAGACGAGAATGATCGATCCGGCGGGATTGGCGAGAAAGCGGCGGAGATAATGGGCCGGGCCGTGGCGGGGCGGGGCGGAGCCGCTATCGGTGGCGGTGATCATGGAGCTGGCTCCCTGTTGTTGGTGGTTGGTCCGGACAATTGCCCGGACTGTGTATGTTGAAGCTCAGCGCCCCCTCATCCGTCTCCCACCAGAGAAGAAGGAAAAAAGGGCCGGGCTGGCGGTTCGGCCGGGCCACGCAGTGTGCCTTACCCTCAATGTCGCCCGGGCCTTGAGCCAGGGTCCAGTATGCTTCGAATGCGCGGGATGACCGCAAACACGGAGCATACTGGGTCCCGGGTCTCTGCCCGGGATGACGGCGATGGGTTTGGCAGGGTTTAGTGACATCATTGGTGCTCAAGGTCGGTGATCCGTCCGCCCTGCCGTGCCTTCGTCCCGAGCTGTCGCCCCGGCCTTGAGCTGGGGTCCAGTATGCTCCGAATGCGCGGGATGACCGCAGACACGGAGCATACTGGGTCCCGGGTCTTTGCCCGGGATGACGGGGTTGGGTTGGGCAGGGCGGGTGGTTATCATGGTGCTCAAGGGCCCCTCACCGGCTGCCGCCCACCCTCTGCCCTGGGGGAGAGGGTGAGGGCCTTAAGCGGTTGTGGCGGCCCTTACCTGTATGTCCCGATCAGATCCTTGATCGCTGTGATGCGCGATTGGTCAAGGAAGGCGCCCTGACCGGTGTCGACGTCGGTCGGGGTGAGGCCGTAGCGCGCAGCGAGAGCGATCTGGGCGATCGGGTGGTAGCCCTGCAGATAGGGCTGCTGGTCCATGGTGGCGAACATTTCGCCCGATTCCACGGCGTTGGCGATCTCGACGGCGAGGTCGAAGCCGGCAAACGGCACATCGATTTCCGCATCGCGGATGGCCGCGGCGCCGACGGTCGAGGTGACCGAACCGGTGCCGAAGACGGCTTTCACGTCGGGGTTGGCGATCAGGAACTGGGTCATGATGTTTTGCGCTTCGGCAGGATCGAGGCCGGCACGGACGGTTTCGACGGTGATGCCGACTTCGTCCATGGCGCGCTCGATGCCGCCACCACGCGCCACGGCAAAAGTGGCTTCGGGAATTTCGCGCGGGTTGAAGACGACATCGCCTTCCTCAAGGCCGAATTCGGCGATCATGCGCTGGCCGAGTTCGTAGCCCGAGGCTTCTTCGTCCATGCCGACATAGGCCTGGCGGCAATTGCCGGCGGCGCCTTCGAGATCGTCATTGTTGAACCCGATGACGATGATGCCCTGATCGACGGCGTTGCAGATGGATTCGTCGAACGCATCGGACGAGGAAATGGCGACGGCGATGCCGTCGACGCCAGCGGCTGCGGCACTATCGATCAAATCGTTCTGACGCACCGGGTCGTTGTTGGCGTATTGCACGTCGAGGCTGACGTTAAAGGCCGCGGCGGCATCTTCGGCGCCGCGCACGACGGGATTGAAGAATTGTACGCTGGGGTCGAGATAGATGATCATGGTCGCCGTGACCTGCTCGTCTTCTCCCACGCTCTGTGCGAGCGCGGTCGAACAGAGCAGCGACGCTCCGGCAAGGCCGGCGATGGCAAATTTCAGTCCCTTGAATGACATGTGAGTTCCTCCCTAGGTGTCAATCAAACGTTTCCGGTTTTGGCGGTGTCTCCACGTGCCGCCAAAACCCCTCCCGATATTTCAAGTCCTTCCTCGTCGCGCGTTCGAACCGCCTTAGCCGGCAAACCATGCTGGCGGCTTGCCGAAGGTGACGTGGACGCCCTTGAACTGGCTGTATTCATCAAAGCCGTAGCGACCGAGCTCGCGGCCGAGCCCGCTTTTCTTGTAGCCGCCGATGGGCAGTTCGGCTGTGCCGTCGATCACCGAATTGATCCAGCAGCGGCCCGCCTTGACGCGGCGGATGGTCTGCATGGCGTTTTCGAGATTTCTCGACCAGACGCTGGCCGAGAGCCCGTATTCGCTGTCATTGGCCAGAGCGACGGCCTCCTCTGCCGTCTTAAAGCCGATGGTCGAGAGCACGGGGCCGAAAATCTCCTCGCGGGCGATCGACATGTCCGGTCTGACGCCCTGAAATACCGTGGGCTGGAAGAACAGGCCGTGCTCGGCCTCGGCGCCACCGCCAATCAGCACCTCGGCGCCGTCGGCGCGGCCGGCCTTGACGTAGCCATCGACCTTGTCGAGGTGCGCACGCGAAATCATGGCGCCGATTTTTGTGCGTTGGTTGAGCGGATCGCCAAACGGCACGCGGCGGGAAATGTCGAGGACGCGGGCCAGAAGATCGTCGCGGATATCGTCATGGACCAGGAGCCGGCTGCCCGAAATGCAGCACTGGCCGGCATTGTGATAAACGCCATAGGCGATGCCATCGGCGGCGGCGTCGAGATCGGCATCGGCGAAGACGATCTGGGGGCCTTTGCCGCCGAGTTCGAGGCCGACGCGCTTGACCTGACGCGCGGCGATTTCCGCAAGCTTGGTGCCGACACGGACCGAGCCCGTGAAGGCCACCATATCGGTGCGCGGGTCTTCGGCGAGCGTCTGGCCGGCGGGATCGCCATAGCCGGTGACGACGTTGAAGACGCCGTCGGGCAGGCCGGCCTCGCGGGCGATTTCGGCCATCATGATCGAGGTGCCCGAGGTCAATTCGGACGGTTTGAGCACGACGGTGCAGCCCGCCCCGATGGACCAGGGTACGCGCTCGGACGCGATGATGAAGGGGAAATTCCACGGCGTGATGATGCCCACGACCCCGACGGGCTCGCGCAAGACGAGGCCGAGGCGGTCGTCGCCGATATTATTGTGGCTCTGGCCTTCCAGCGCGCGGGCCTGGCCGGCGGCGTAGGTCCAGAGGTCGGCGCAATAGAGGATTTCGCCCTTGGCTTGCGAGATGGGCTTGCCCACCTCCAAGCATTCGGCCAGCGCCAGTTCGTCGGCGTGGGCGACGATGTTCTGGGCGATTTTATACATGATCGTCGAGCGCTCGGCGCCGGACATGCGCGGCCAGGGGCCATTGTCGAAGGCCTCGCGGGCAGCGCCAATGGCGAGCTTGACGTCCTCTGCCGAGGCCTCGGGCCACACACCGACGATCTTGCCGGCATGGCCGGGGCTTTCGCGCTCGATCACTTTGCCCGATTGGGCATCGACCGATTTGCCGCCGATCAGCATCTGGTAGCGGCGTGGGGCGGCAAGGCGGGCATCGGAGAGGTCGGGTTGGATGTAATTGGCTGCTTGAGTCATGGGCAAAGGGCGTTCCGCCATCTCCTCCTGGTGACATGGTGCGTCATTTTACTTGTTGTATGGTACAGTATGGTAGTACATTCTAGATGTCAACGCGTATGGTAGGTGGATGAGCATCGAATCGCTGAGAAAAGAAAAATGGGCCGATAGCGGCTCCAGCACGGCCTCGCAGGTGGAGCGCGACCTGCGCGAGGCGATCATTCGTCTCGACCTGTTGCCCGGAACGCGGCTCTCCGAGCAGGACATTGCCGACCGTCTTGGCGTGTCGCGCCAGCCGGTGCGCGAGGCGCTGATCGCGCTCGGCAAATCGAAACTCGTCGAGGTGCGCTCGAAGCGCGGCACCTATGTGGTCAAGATTTCGGCGCGGGAGATGATGGAGGCGCGGTTCGTGCGCGAGGCTATCGAGACGGCTGTCGTGCGGCGCGCCTGCGCGACATTCGATCCCTGGAGCCGAACGGCTGTCGACGGGATTTTAAAGCGTCAGGCGGCGGCGCGCGAAGCGCAGGACTACAACAGGTTTCGCCGCGAAGACGAGCAGTTCCATATGGCGCTGGCCAGCGGCGCCGGGTGTGCCATGGCCTGGAGCGTGATCGCCGACATCAAGGCGCATATCGACCGGGTATGCAATCTGCAGCTGCGCAAGCCCGATTCCATGGGCACGCTGATCGCCGAGCATCACGCCATCATGGAAGCAGTCGACGCGCGCGACGCCGACCGCGCCGAGCGCGTCATGAAGGCCCATCTCGAAGGCATCATCACCGATCTGCCGCAGATCGAAGCGGAGAACCTCGATTTGTTCGAGTGAGGATGGTCATGCGGCCTCTATCCGGATGTCCTGCGCCCCTTCCCAGAGGCAGCGGCGGCCGACTTCTGGCAAGGCATCGAGATTGCTCGTGAGCGTGAGGAAGTGATTACCGGCCAACTGGCCCATCTTTGATGAGAAATCGACGCCGCCGTAAGCGAGGAGAAGTTCAGTCTCGCTGATGCCGCCGGGATAAAGGATCATGTGGCCAGGCGCCGGGTGGCTGGTGTGGTTTTCGTAGTCCACGCCGAATTTGGTGTCGCCCAGAGGTATCCATACGCCCTCCCCGCTCCAGCGGACGTGGACGAGCTTTCCCGTATAGGGCAGCAGATCGCGCATGACCGCGGAGGTCTTGGGCGCGAGCTTTTCTTCGAGACGGGCGTTGAAGGTGAGATCGCCGATAGTGACGATGAGTGTGTCCATTCTGAAAATTCTTTCTTAGTTTTGGGAAACGTAGAAGGCCTCGAGCGCGGCCTTGAGCTCGGGCATGGCGGCGCGCACATCGGTAACCTGGTCATGGGCAGCGCGCATCGTATCGAGCAGCGCAGCTTCGTTGCCAGCAAGGTCCACACCGGTCAGGCGGTTATCCGCAAAGACCGTCCGGCCACCGACAACCAGGGATTTCAGGACACGCTTTGTGCCTTTGGCCATCAAAAGCTGAAGTGGTGACACATCGCGCTCGACGAGGTCGGCGCTCATGGCGGACCAGTCCAGCACCATTAAATCTGCCGGTTGGCCGACAGCCAAAGTGCCGCCAGAAAAATTGCCTTCGTTGACTGCGTGCCCGGCAGAAACGGCGATATCGAGCATTTTGCCCGGTGTCAGCGAACGATCAAAGCCCAGCGCCTTTTGACCATTATAGACCAGTCGCATCTCTCGGAACTGGTCCTCGTCTTCGTCAAATGCCAGCCCATCGAGCCCCATGGCCACGCGGCAGCCGCGGCGAACCATTTCACCAACAGGCGGCATGCCCGAAGCAACGAGAAGGTTCGAGCTGATATTGGTAATGATCGTGGCGCCCCGCTCGGCGATCAGATCCATCTCGTCTGGCCGCAAATGCACGCAATGGGCGAACGACACCCGGTCGTTGAGCAGTCCGATCTCATCCAAATAGGTCACTATGCCTTGCGGAAATGTGCGGTCTGCCCAAGCGCGTTGATATCGCGTTTCGAGCAGATGCATATGCACCCGCCGCCCCGTCTGGGCCGACCGTTTGGAAATGGCCCTGAGCATGGCGTCAGAACACCATTGAACACCGGCAGGGCCATATTGGATGGTGACGCCATCCCCTTCTATCTGGGCCGCAATCTCTTCGACCTGCTCAACCTGTCGCTCCACACTCAAGGGGTCCTTGAGGAAACGACGCGAGATCGTTTCGCGTGATGTCGGCGTAAGTGCGTTCAGCACACTTGAGTGGTCGCCATAAACCAGCGGGTTCAGATCGCGACAATGGAGAGCAAGCGCCAGTTTGACGCCGACATCGCGCGCCGCTCTTGCGACTTCGGCGGCTTCAGTGGGGAGATCGGTGAGGCCCTGTACGCGGGTATAGTGGGCCATCACGCTCGCAACACCGCTGGTCGCCACCCGACCGAAAGCGACGGTCGACGACAGATAGGGATCTACCGCCGGAATAAGCGTCAGATAAGGCAACCATGCTTCCAGCTGCGTATCGTAGCTGCCGACCTGGCTGAGGCGCGCAACGCGGGCGTGGTCATGCGCATCCACAAACGCGGGCAACACGAAGTCATTGCCGGTTCCCGGTTCAATTGGTGAAACCGATTTGATGTGACCATTGTCTATGGTGAGCCGCACCTCGCGTTGAATGTCCGCTTCGGCTGAGGGGAGGAAGTGGGCAGCGTCAATTGTTCGGGTTTGCATGGCGACACCTTTAGGCTTGAAGGAGAAGAAGCCGACGATATCCGCCGGCTCCTTTTGCGCTTAGTCGAGCGAAAGGGCACGCTCTTGGACGGGTGGGAGAAAGCTGCTGTCGAACACATGCTCGACGGTTGGCGTTTCAGCCAATTCGTACGTCTGCACGAGCACATCTATCGCCGTTGCCATGCGCTCGGGATCGATCGCGCCCATGCCCAGCTCATCGGTTTCCGGAGTAACGAAGTGGGTTTCCAGCGCATACATCAACCGCAGTTTTTCGAGCTCGGCATCTAGCAGCGGCTCCTGCGCCATCAACAAGGCAATAGCGGCGTCCGGATCATTGGCAACTTCGATAAGCGCCCTGTTGAGAGCACGTGTCAGTCCTTCCACGGCGTCGGGATTGTTGTCGGCCAGCTGCCGCGAAACCATCAGGCCGTTGGAATAGAGTTCGATTCCAAAGTCGGAATAGAGAAACCAGTTAATGTCGGCGTCCGGATCAATGCCCTGACCGATAAGGTTCGCATAGCTGGTAACCGTGAAGACTGCCGAAGCGTCCACTTGGTCGGTCAACAACATCTGCTCTTGCAGATTAGGCTGCATGTTGGTGATCTCGACGCTCGCCTCATCGATGCCATTGGCTTCCGCCAAAGCCGGAAAGAGAGTGCCGGCAGCCGAGCCTGGCGGCACGCCGAGCCGATGGTCTTCCAAATCCGCCAAGTCCTGGATTGGACCATCGGCCTTGGAAATCAGGGCGAAAGGGGCTGAGTTGTAGAGCATATAGGTCATCACAGGGGTGTTGGGCTCACCCTGCCCGGCCAGCTGAATGATGGCGTTGACGTCGCCAAGGCCGGCATCATAGGTGCCCGAGATGATGCGGGTTACGGTTGCGGCCGAGCCATCGCCCTGGTCGATCGTGACGTCTAGCCCCTCGGCGTCGAAATAGCCGTTCTCTTCGGCCCAGAATACAAAGGCGTGAATGCCCTGGTACTTCCAGTCGAGTGTGAAGCGAATTGGGGTCATGTCTTGAGCAAAAACCGGACTGGCGGCGGACGTCGCGATGGCCGCACAGCCCAAAAGTGCAGATATAAAAACTTTATGCGATGGCATGTCTCGTTCCTTGGTGGTGTCAGTGGGAGGCGACGGAGAGACCGTCCTGGCGCTTTGTCCAGCCGGTCACGCGGGATTCGATGAAGGAGAAAATGACGTAGAGGCTCACGCCGAGTGCGGCGAGAACGAACAGCCCGGCAAAGACCAGCGGCACGTCAAAGCTCGAGGAGGCAATCATCATCAGGTTGCCGATGCCGCGGTTGGACGCGACCGTTTCGGCAATCACAGTTCCGACGAACGCCAGGGTGACCGAGACCTTCAGCGAGGCGAAAAAGAACGGCATGGTGCGGGGTAGCGAGACATTCCACAAAATCTCGTGCTTTTTCGCACCCAAGGTCTTCATTACATCTTCAAGCTCGGGTTCGGTTGTGGCGAGGCCCGTCGCGACGTTCACGACGATAGGAAACACCGACATGATCATGGCGGTGAGCACCGCAGGCACCGTGCCCGCCCCGAACCAGAGGACAAAGATCGGGACGACGGCCACTTTTGGGATCGACGAAAAGCCGACAAGCAAAGGATAGGCAACATCGAAAGCCAGTCGTGAGGAGCCGATCAGCATCCCAAGCGACAGTCCGATCAGAATGCCGAAGCCAAATCCGAGAAGCGTTGTGTAGATGGTCTGGATCGCGTGCGGCATGATCGCAGGGAAGCGATCGATGAAGGTTGCGATGATGACGCTGGGGCGGGGAAGGACCAGCTGGCTAACGCCGAAAACCAGGCAAATCAGCTCCCAAAGCACGAAAAAGAGCAGGATGAAGCCAAGCGACATCAGCCGCCTGCGTTGAGACTCGTTCATTTGGTGTCTCCCAATGAATGGCGAGCGGTGACGATGGCGGTGCGAAGGTTTTCGCGCAGGCTTACAAACTTCGGATCAGCGGTCATTTCGACAGTGCGCGGACGCGCAAAGCCCACCGGGCGGTCGTCGATGATACGTCCCGGGCGGGCCTGCATGATGCAGATGCGTGACGCCAGATACGCCGCTTCGGTGAGGTCATGGGTGACCAGCAGCACCGTAGGTTTCGTGGCCAGCCACAGGTTTTGCATGACCTCCCACAATTCCTCGCGGGTGAACTGGTCGAGCGCTCCGAACGGTTCGTCCAGGAGCAGGAGATTGGGTTCGTGGATCAGGGCGCGGCAGAGCGATGCCCTTTGCTGCATGCCGCCAGAAAGCTGCCATGGAAAGCTGTCGGCGAAACCCTTGAGGCCGACCTGCTCAAGCAGCGCCTCGACCTTGTCCTTATATTCGGTGCGGCGCTTGCTGCGGTACTGATGGCGATAGGGCGGGACGATCTTGAGCGGCAGCATGACGTTGTCGCGGATGTTGAGCCACGGCAAAAGCGTAGGGTTCTGGAACGCCATGCCGATACGGATAGGATTTGCTCCGATCTCCCGCCCGGCCACATAGACCACGCCTTGGGAGGCGCGAAGGGTTCCGGCGGCAAGCTTGAGGATCGTGGACTTGCCGCAGCCAGACGGCCCGACAAGCGCTACGAATTCGCCCTTGGTCAATTTGAGATCGGTGTCTGCAAGGGCGGTCACCTCGCGCTCGCCAGACCCAAAGGTCACTCGAACGTTTTCGAGCTGGAACAGCTTTTCAGTTGTGCTGCTCGGTGCGTCGGGCCAGTTGGCGGCGTTCATAAGACTTCTCCTTTGCCCGTGACTGCGTCGAGGGTCTTGTCGCGATTGAGTGGGCGCGGTTCGGGCATGTGCTGGATCGCATGCACCGAGCGCCCCGTGCCCTTGCTGTCGGGCACCAGCGCCCCGTCCCGCACGATGAAGCGGCCGCGCACGATGGTGTGGCGCACTTGCCCCTTGACCTGACGCCCATCGAACGGGCTGATGCGCGAGCGGGAATGAAGTTGGGCATCATCGAGCGTCCACTCCGCGCCGAGATCGACAAGCGCAAAATCGGCATCCGAACCCGGAGCGATCACGCCCTTTTGCGGGTAGAGTCCAAACGCCCTGGCCGGTGCCAGAGAGCTCACGCGGACATAGTCCTGAAAGCCCAGCTTTCCCTCGGCGACAGCGGTCAGCATCAAGGGCATCTGCGTTTCCACGCCGGGAAACCCGCAGTCGACGTCCCAGATGTTTTCGCGCTGTTTTTCCTCCGGCGTATGGGGGGCGTGATCGGTTGCGACCATATCGATGAGACCGCTTTGAAGGGCGCGCCACAGCGGGTCTTGATTTGACGCCTCGCGGACCGGTGGATTGACCCGGATGACACCCTTGAACCGAGCGTAATCGTCGGTGCCGAGCATGAGGTAGTGGGGGCCGGTCTCGCCTGTAACATCGACACCGCGTGCCTTGGCATCGGCCAATGGACGCAGCTCATCGGCCGAAGATATGTGAAGGATATGGATTCGCGCGCCGGTCCATTCAGCCAGCGTTGCGGCCCGCTCTACCGCCTCGATGGCAACGACGGCCGGTCGGGAGGCTAGATGATCGAGCGGCGCGTTGCGGTTGGCCGCCTTGAGCGCTGTTTCGCGCCGCTCCATAACCGAATTGGTTTCGGCATGCAGGCTTACCCGCTTGCCTGTCGGGGCGACCTTTTCGAACAATTCGAGCATCGCGCCGGTCGAGGGCGAAGCGATGCGGCCAAAGGTATTGCCCATATAGAGCTTGAACCCGATGATGCCCGCGTCTGCGAGCGTTTCGACGTGATCAAGCGAGCTCTCTCCGAGGACCGCGTAGAGCCCATAATCGACATGCGCCTTGGATGCGGCGATGGCGTGCTTTTGCGCAAGCGCTTCAGGGTTATCGACCGTCGGAACCGTGTTGGGCATGTCAAATACCGTGGTCACGCCGCCAAACGCCGCGGCGACGGTGCCGCTTTCCCAGTCTTCCTTGTGATCGTATCCGGGGTCGCGGAAATGGACATGGACATCGATGGCGCCTGGCAAAATTGCAAGGCCCGCGGCATCGAGCGTTTCAGTGGCGGGTGGCATATCGGCTGCCTCGCCGATCGCGACGATCACGCCGTCTCTCACCGCGATAGCGCCGACAAAATCGAGATCGGCTGTTACGATCCGTCCGTTGACGATAACGAGGTCTGCGTTGGTATTGCTCATGGTGCGCCCCTTCAAAGTGCTGCCCAACCGCCATCGACCGGGAGGTCGACACCGGTGATCTGACGCGAGACGTCACTGGCCAAAAACAGACATGCATTGGCGATGTCAGTGTCCTGAGTGATGCGGCGCAGGGCGTAGTCCGCTGCGTGCCGCTCGGCGGCTTCCTCGGGGGTGATCGAGAGTTCGCGCGCCATGTTGGCGCACACCTTGTCCCTGAAGCGCGGCCCATCGACCATGCCCGGGGCGACATAGTTGACGTTGATGTTGTCGGCCCCGAATTCGAGGGCGAAGCTCTTGGTGATGCCGCGCAATCCCCATTTGGAGGCGGAGTAGGCCATGCGCCCTGCCCTGCCGCGTAGTCCGAACGTGCCCCCGACATTGACGATCTTGCCGTAACGGCTGGCGACCATGTGCGGGACGACGGCACGCATCATGTGAAAGCAGCCGTTCATGTTGATCGTAATGATGTCGTCGAACTCTTCGGCCGTGGTCTCGACACCTGTCTTGCCGATGGGTCCCGAACCGCCTGCCACGTTTACGAGGACATCAATGGCGCCCAACGCTTCGAACGCTTCTGCTGCAACTGTCGTGCAGCGCTCCGCATCGGTCAGATCGCATTGAAGGACGCGGAGTGTGGTGCCTTGGCCCTCGAGGTCTTTTGCCAAAGGCGCGATCGCTTCGACGTCGCGACCGACAAGCGCGAGCTTGCAGCCTTCGGCGGCAAATGCCCGACTGATTGCGGCGCCCATGCCCTTGGCCGGGCCAGTGATGAGAACGGTCTTGTCTTGGAGGTCGAGATTCATTGGTGCGGTTTTTCCTTGATTTTTATGCCGCGGGGGCGGGCTCCCGCGGCGGGAGCGCCAAGATCAATCGATCGACACGGAGGTGAGACGGTCTTCGATCGGGGGCAGGAAGGAGGGATCGAAGATGGCCTCGGCTTCCGGGGTGCGCGGCAGCTCATTGGCAGCAACGAGGATGTCGATGGACTCGGCCAGGCGATCCATGTCCACGGCACCGAGGCCAATCTCGGCGATTTCGGGATGCGCCATTTCGTCTTCGACAGTGGCGTTGAAGCGAGCGAGTTCGAGATCGAAGTCGATCAGTGGCTCGCGGTCCGCTACGGCTTCGACGGCGGCTTGCGGATCGGCCAAGGCATCCTTGACGCCGCGATTGATCGCACGCACGAGGCCTTCGACAACCTCTGGCTGGTTTTCAATGAGATCGGCCGAGACGATGATGGCATTGGAGTAAAGGTCCATGCCGAAATCGCCGTAGCGAATGAAGCGCAAATCCTCATCGACGTTTACGCCCATTGCCATCGCGCCGAACCGGAGCGTGTTGACGTAACCGAACGCGCCCTCGATCTGCTCGTTCATGAGCATCTGCTCGCGCAGATTGGGCTGCATGTTGGTGACTTCGATGCTGTCGCAATCGAGATCGGCGAGATCGCAGAAGGCTGGAAAGAGTTTAAGCGCCCCGTCGCTGGCCGGGCCGCCGAGCATGCGGCCGTTAAGATCATCGGCCGACATGATGTCGCTATCGGATTTGACCGCGATGGCAAAAGGGGGCTGGTTGTAGAGCATGAAGACAGCCTTGGGCATGTTGCCCTCTTGTGTCGCGGTCAGCTCGACAAGGGCGTTGATGTCCCCAAAGCCGACGTCATAGGTGCCATTGGCCACCAGCGGCACCGCTGCGCCCGAACCATTGCCCTGGTCCATCAGCAGTTCGATGCCTTCTTCGGCGAAATAGCCACGGTCCTCGGCGAGAAAGAACCAGCCCTGCGGTCCCTGGTATTTCCAGTTCAGCACCATATTGAGCTGCGTGGTCTGGGCCATGGCTGGCGAGACCGTGCCGAGAAACAGAGCCGCCAGACCGGCGATCTTGAGAACGGGAATTTTGGTCATGAGTTCACCTCGGTTGATGGGGATGGAAGGGCTGACAGGAGATCGGCAGAGCTGGCCACGACGCCGTACAGGCGCATGACGAGATCATGGATTACAGCTGTGGCGGTTTGATCGGAGGACGTTGCCGTCACATCGGAGAGCAGGACGCAGTCGTAGCCTAGAGACCCTGCATCCTGGAGCGTTGCAAACACGCACCGATCGGTATTGACGCCGGCAAACAGCACGGTCGTGACGTCCATTTTCCGTAAGATCGTATCGAGCGTGGTGTGGGCAAAGCCGGAAAATCGAACCTTCGAGACGTGCAGATCTTGAGCTTCGGTCTTGAGGTCCGAGAGTAGCTGGGCGCCCCATTCGTCCGCGACGAGAATGCGACCATTCCCAGTCGGCGAGCGGTCGCCATAGGTGGCCCGACCGGCATATTGTGCGCCACGCGCAAGGAGCGTATCGGGCAATTCCGCAAGGTCCGCGCGCACCCCCCAGTTGAGCCAGACGATCGGCACCTCGTGAGCCCGCAACGTGGCTGTCAGCGCATTTATCTGCGGCACCAACGCGACAGCTTGCGCGGTCGGAACCCCGCGCGCTCCAAACCAGCCATCCTCGTGGGCAAAGTCATTTTGCATATCGATGATGAGAATTGCCGTGCGTGCCAAATCGACTTCGACGGCAAAAGGCAGGGATGGGACGGAAACGCGGCGCTCTGGCTTGCGGGAGCGAACAAGACTGATCCGGCTCTCCATCCGACGCTCCTTTCTGCCCAAATAATAATCAGATCAATTATCTGACCCAATGCTAGGCAATGAGAGTGCGGTGCGATATTGCTCGTTTTGCACCTGAGCGATGCAAAAAAGGGAGCGATCGTCGCGATGCGTCATCAGATTATCCTGCGCTATGTTCTGGAAGTTGCGCGCACCGGCTCGATGCGGCGAGCAGCCGATCGGCTCAACATCACAGCCTCGGCGCTTAACCGGCGCATTCAGGATCTTGAAGCGGAACTCCAGACCGAACTGTTCGAGCGCTGGGCGCGCGGGGTGCGATTGACCTCGGCGGGAGAATTGTTCGTCAGATTTGCGCGGGACCAATTGGATCACAGCACGCGCATTCAATCCCGTCTTGAGGATTTGCGCGGTTTAAAGCGCGGGCATGTGTCAATCGCCTGCAGCCAAGCGTTGATCTTTCACTATCTACCGAGCCAGATCGCCAAGTTCCAGGCGATCAATCCGCTCGTCAATTTCTCGACCAAGGTTTCCGACCACGATCAGGCGGTCAACGCCCTCCTGGCCTATGACGTCGACCTTGCGATCGCCTACAACCCCTCACCATCGCCCATGATCAGAGAACTGGCGGTGCTGCCCCAGAGGATCATGGTGCTCATGCCGCACGATCATCCCCTGGCCCGCCAGAGTGAAGTGCGGATCTCAGATATGGCGCACTACCCTCTGGCGATGCCGGACGCGCGCTATGGCGCGCGCCGTCTGCTTGATGATGTCGCCGCACGACGGCGCATCAAGTTTTCGATCGCTGTCGAATCTGACTCATTTGAGCTGCTGCGCGGGCTGGTTGGCAAGGGCGATGCGCTTTCGATGCAGATCGAGATCGGCACGCCCGAACCCGGGACAGAGGGCGAGGTCACGACCCGCCCGCTTGCCGAGCGCGACGGCACGCTCGCCCCCTTGATCCTTTGCCAATTGCACAACCGAAGCCTCTCGGTCGCAGCCGCCAAATTTGCCGAAACTATCGCCGCCGATTTCGAAGCCCGAAACTGCCTCAGCGCGGGGGCAGGCGGTTGAGGTGAGCGACTAGCTGAAGGATGGGATTGTTCGGGCCGCGTTAAAGCTGGCTGTGGCCAAACCATGCGGCGCGATTTGTGTGCTGCCGGGGCTTATTGGGATCGTGGGGGGCGTTATCGCAGAGCCTCAACCGAACCAAAGCTGCTGGACGCCCAAGCTCAACGCGCTACACGCTACCGAGGAGCACCGGGCAAGGTCACCCAAAACTAACGTGGATAGAGGTGCGTTTTAGAAGGCCTCCAGCACCCGAGATATGGCTCTTGGCAACCCAGCTATGACACGCGCGGTTGCGATGGTATGATTTTTCATATTATGAGATTGTGACTGCGGGGTATTGAAAGAGGCATCTGGCAAAATGAGCAGCAACAAGGCAAAAAAAGCTCCAGTGTTGGATGGCGCCTTGGCATTTCTGCTCGGGCTGGCTGTTGTGACCGGTGCGCTGGCGGTTTGGCTCAATGGGCTGGAAGCCATTCAGATCGCGATCGAAATTGTACTTTCGGATCTCATCCTTATTGTGCCGATGATTGCTCTAGGGGTCGTTGTAGGCACGCTGTTCACAGTGATTGTCCCCCGCAAGATCGTTTCACGCTATCTTGGTCGACAGGCCGGTGCCCGGGGAATTTGGCTCGCCACCATTATCGGGACACTTATGCCCGCGGGACCGTTCGCTTCGTTCCCTCTAGTTCTCGCTCTTGGTCGGTCAGGTGCTTCAATCGGCCCACTCATAGCTTTCCTCACCGCGTGGGCTACCGTAGGTCTTAACCGTCTCATAATATGGGAGCTTCCATTCATGGGAGCCGAATTCTCCCTTCTCCGCTTTCTGACCAGCTTACCTCTTCCGATCATAGCGGGGTTTGTTGCTGAGCGACTATCACGCAACGTCTCCGGACTGCGGACGGATTGGCACGGTTCTTAAATGACGACCAGCCTCATCATCCTGTTCTGCCTCGCCACCGCCATGACGATACTCGTGGCACTGCGCCGACCCAGCGAGATTCCCGGTGCTGTTGTCGACATGCGCCAGCAACTGCTTACGTTTGGACTGCGGCTACCCATAGCGCTTCTTGCTGCGGCCTTTGTTTCTCAGCTGGTCCCGGTGGACCTCGTCGGACCCTATATCGGGGACTCAAGCGGTTGGGTCGGTATCCTGATCGCAACTGTATTTGGAGCCTTCATCCCCGGAGGCCCCATTTTGACATTTCCCTTGGCACTCGTCATCTGGCGTGCGGGCGCCGGTGACGCGCAGATGGTGTCCCTTCTGGCCTCCTGGTCGATTTTCGCAATCCACAGAGTCATCTCATACGAGTTGCCACTTCTTGGAGGGAGGTTTGTTGTGCTGCGCCTGCTCTCGTCCGGGCTGTTGCCTATATTGGCTGGCTTTCTGGCGCTTACGTTGGGCACGGGTTTACTGCAATAAAAAGGGTCGGCTTTGGCCGACCCTTGCACATCTACCAATACTCGAAATCAAGGCTACTCGATACGGAACAGCTTCTGCGCGTTCTTAAAGCAAATCTTTTCCATGTCGCCCTGCGGGAGCTCGAGCGAGTTGAGCACTGCAATGGTGTCGCGAATATAGCCCGGCCCTTTCTCAGGATCGAACGGGCTGTCGGACGCAAACAAAACCTTATCGACGCCATAGAACTCAAGCCCGCACACTGTTGCCGGGCGCGACCCGAACACCGCTGTATCGGCATAAAAATCCTTGAAGTAATCGAACGGGCGCTTCTTTAGATTTTGGAGCACATGGCTCAGATCCTCGGTCGACGTCCGCTTGCCCAACTGGTCCTGCCCGGGCCCGACGCGGCCCTCGAAGTAAGGAACCATGGCGCCCAGATGGTGGGCGAGCAGTTTCAAATTCGGCAGCTTGTCCATCATCCCCGAAAGAACGATCCGCGCCATCGCCGCGCTGGTTTCGTAGGGCCAGCCGAATGTCCACCAGATCTCATACCGCGATTTGTCTTCGGTAGCATAATCCGGCATTTCCTCCCCGCGTGACGGGTGCAGGAACACGGGGCGGTCGAACTTGGCTGCGGTTTCAAAAATACCGAAGAACTGCTCGTCATCGAGCGGCGCGCCGTTGACATTGGTGTGGATCTGCACGCCTACCGCGCCGTCATTGGCCGAGAAAACCCGCTCGAGTTCCTTGACCGCCGCTTCGGGATTGTTCATGGGCAGCGCCGCAAGATAGCCCGGAAAGCGCCCGGGATACTTTGCGCAGAGTTCCGCAAAGCCTTCATTGCCCAGCCGCGCCAGTTCCGGCGTTGCTTCTGGTGTCCCCATAGCCTCCACCGGAGGCATGCCGAGCGACAGCACCTGACGGTAGTTCTCGAACCGGTCCATTACCGTGAAGCGCTCATCGAGATCGAAGATGCACGGAATGTTCTGCATCCGCTTACCGATATTCTTACCGGCTCCTTCGAAGGTCTGGATCTTCTCCCAGAGCGGCTTGGGGAAGAAGTGGTTGAAGGCGTCGATATACTGCATGTCTGCTCTCTTTCGCATCAAAGGGTAATTTTGGCCCGTCTCCGCCCCGGCAGCCGGGTCGGAACCAGAACTTGATAGTGGCAGGCGGAGCCGCCCAGTCTTAAACCGTGGGGATGAACGTGAGTGCGGGGACCCACTGACCAAGGTAGGTTTGTGGCCACGGAATACGCAGCAACTGATCGAAGATGACGTAGACCACCAGGGTCAGCACGACTGCCTGCCCAAGGATCAATGGCCACTTCTCTCGCCCCTCGAACCACATATAGGCGGCCACGAAGATGGGGATCGTGGGAATGAGTCCGATGGTGGCCATGAGCGCCATGAACAGGACGAGATATCCCATGAAGATGGCGGATCGCACGAGCATGGTCTTGGTGCCGATCTCGCTGTGATCGACCACCGTGTCCATATGGATGCCCTGGCGAACCTCCCCGGCCGCCTCACGCGCCTCCACTATGGAGCGGGAGAAGACCTGGTTGATGAGGCTGACCGAACAGAAGCCGATGATCGCAATACCGACCACCATGGGCCCAACGCGAGCGCCCCAGGGCCAGGACATCGCCATGACCAGCGCGTAACCTACGATCCCTATAATGGCGATGTAAAAAAGGTCACCCGTGCGGAACTGCGGTTTGCCGATATAGCTCGCCAGACCTTTCAAGCCGCCATAGCCCTTGATCTGCTTGTAAAGCGGACCAAGCAGCAGCAGCGCGGCCAGCGAGAACAACACAACGACCAGCGGACGCGTCAACCAATCCAGCCCATAGCGCGATGTCGAGATGAACATGTAGCGCTCGATAAGTGCACCAAGCACGAAGCCCAACATCAAAGGCGGACGTGGCCATTTAAGCTGTTTCATGACCCAGCCGAGCACCGCAAAGCCGAGCAAGGCATAAAGGTCGCCCCAGTTACGCGATGACTGGAACGCGCCCACATAAACGAAGATCAGTACCGCAGGCAGAATGAGCGTGTAACGCAGTGTAGCGATCTTGGCGAGTTGGCCCGAGAACATAAAGCAAATGCCTGCGCCAAGAATATTGGCGATCGCGATCGACCAGACCATCGCGTAGCTGATGGACAGGTTCGTGGTCAGCATTTCCGGTCCCGGGACCAGGCCATGGATCAGGAAAACGCTCAACAGGATCGCCATGGATGCCGACCCTGGGACACCGAAAGCAATGGTGGGAACCAGAGCGCCTGCGGTGATAGCGTTGTTGGCGGATTCCGGCGCAATCACGCCCCGCACGTCGCCCTTACCGAACGTCTTGTCCGAGCCCTTGATCGATTGGGCTGCCCAGCCATACGCAATCCAGTCGACAACAGAAGAACCGAGGCCAGGAACTGCGCCAACACCGGCGCCCAACGCCCCGCCTCGCACCACAAGCCACCAATTCCTAATGGCATCCATGAAACCGGTCTTCATGCCGGACCGCACGTCGAACTTGGATTTGTCCGTAATAGCCATCTTCTTGATGGCGAGATCGGCAAGTTCGGGTAATGCAAAAAGCCCGAGCACCAGTGGGACAATCGGCAGACCATCCCAAAGATAAAACGTTCCCATGGTGTAACGAAGAGTACCCGTCTGGGGATCTGCACCGATCATCGATAGAAGGATGCCGAGGCCCGCAGCCACGAGACCGCGCAGCGGCGCAGTGCCGGAGAGCACGGCGACCATCGCTATCCCAAAGACGGAGAAGCCAAGCAACTCCGGAGACCCGACGTGAAGCATCACCGGCCGCAGGACCGGTATCGTCAGGGCCAGAATGAGCGCTCCAACCAAACCGCCGATAAGCGATGCGGTGTAGGCAGCACTCAAGGCGCGACCGGCTTCACCCTTCTTGGCCATTGGATTGCCATCCATGACCGTGGCCTGTGCGCCGGCTGACCCGGGGACCCCGAACAGCACCGCCGGAATGGTATCGGAGGTCCCGGTCACCGCAGACATGCCCAGGAGCATGGCGAAAGCGGCATAAGAGTCCATCGTGAAGGTGAAGGGCAGCAGCAAAGCCATTCCGGCCAGCCCGCCAATCCCGGGTACAATACCGAGAAACAGCCCCAACAACACGCCGCCGCTCAACATCATCAGACGGAACGGATCCATAAGTGTCAGGAACGCGTCCCCGGCAGCACCTAGAATACTAACTTCCATGATCAAAAGTGTCCTGTTGACCTAAATTTGCGCTCGTCGGAGGCGTTTAAACCGTGGTGTTCCAGTCCTCAGGGATCAGTCCCTTGGACTGCCCCTGACGCACGTAATAGTTCCACAGCTTGGCGATGTGGAAATCGCGCGGCCCGGAGATAATCGCGATTTCTTCGTCGGTCAGCGGCAATGGCTCTTGCCCAGCTTGGAGCACCATCATGTGCTGGTTGGCGTTCTCAAGAAAATGGACCGCGTCGACGAACAGTCCGGGAACTGATTCAGCGACCAACACCATGCCATGCGATCGGATCAGTGCCGCATGATGCTCGCCCAACGTCTTGGCCAGATCCTGTGCCTGTTCTGTGGTTCTGATCAGGCTGGGAAAGGGATGCGTGGGGATTCCGCTCGCCCAACGTGAGGCACGCGCCCGCATCGGCTGGAGCGTGACGCCCTTCATGAGGGTGAACGCGATCGCCAACTCCATATGGCAGTGCAGCACCGCTTCGACATCCGGTCGCGCCCTGAGAATTTCGAGATGCAGAGCAAGTTCCAAGGGCGGCTTTAGATCGCCCCGTACCACATTGCCATCCATGTCGACGGTAAGGATACGGGCGGGATCGAGCTCCGCCCTGGAATCGGACGCCGACTGGATCATCACGTGATCCGTCCCGGGAACGCGCGCTGATATATGGCCGCTGTAGTCCAGGATCCCCTCCATCACCAGCATGCGGGTGCCTGCCGCGATCTGTTCGGCCAACCGGCCCTGGTCAACTGCGCTCATTGTTGTTTTTTCCTACTGTCCAGACTGGTCCGCGCACCCGATGGTGCGCGGACGATTGCCGCCTATTCAGCGACGATGAACTCGCCAAGACGCGCTGCGACCTCAGGCGAGGTGGCCAGGATTTCATCTACGGTCGCCTGAAGCTGCTCACCGGAAACCGGGATCACGCCCAGTCCTTCATTTGCCGCGGCCTCGATGAAAGCCGGATCAGCCACCATTTCGTCGAATGCGTCTCGCAGCGCTTGCAGCCGCTCTTCCGGCACATTCGGTGTCGTAAAGATTGGGCGACCAATCGCCGTCGGCGCCGAGAGAAGACGCAGCAACTGCTCGTCTTCCTCGTTCTCGGTCAACTCGTAGAGCAGTGGAACGTCTGTCAGATCAGCTTCACTTTGCAGCCCGATCTGCACAAGTACGTTTATCAGGCCCTCTTCGTACCAACCCAAGGGCTTGACCGAGGCCCAATTGACGCTACCGCGTCCAGACACTTCTCCGGACTCCATGGCAAAGTTGATGTCATTACCACCTGGGTAGCCGGTAATGATCTCGAACCTGGTGCCGAGCAATTCATTCATGATCGTCGGGTATTGCGAGGACGTCGAACCGCCGGTGGCCCCGATCGGGATTGCTGTCTCTTTGGCATCGTCGACGGTCTCAACCCCCGATTCATGCCAAGTGATCAGCACATTGTTTTCCATGGCCGGGCTGCCGATATAGCCAAAACCGCTGGCATCGAGTTCGAGCGCCTCATCACCCATCGCCTGCGCGACGGCAAGCGACTGATCCGCGGTCCCCAAAACCGTGCCATCCTGC
This sequence comes from Pelagibacterium luteolum, assembly GCF_900100665.1. Taxonomy (GTDB): domain Bacteria; phylum Pseudomonadota; class Alphaproteobacteria; order Rhizobiales; family Devosiaceae; genus Pelagibacterium; species Pelagibacterium luteolum. Next base: position 802,844 of record NZ_FNCS01000001.1, on the reverse strand, counting down.
GGCGCGACATTGTAGATGTATCCGGCAGCCAGCCGGCTCGACGCACCCGGCATGTTGCGCGGCACGATTTCGGGATTGCCCGGAATATAATTGCCCAGATGCCGCGCAACGAGCCGCGCATACTGGTCATACCCGCCACCGGGCGAGTAGCCGATGATCATATCGATCGTCTTACCCGCGTAAAACTCTTCGACGCTCCCCTGCGCCATGACTGGTGCGCCAGCCAGCAGGGCGGCGGGCAGAACGCCAAACCCCATAAGCCTCATATGTGTCTTCATGTTCTCCTCCTCGGTGTGGCCGCGCCGATCATCCCGTTCCCGGCCCTACCCTCCGGCCGACAGTAGTGCCCAACCAGCGCGGGCCGTCAAGCCAAATCGCAAAAAATCTCTTATTGTGGGATAAAACTTTAAACGGTCACGAGAATTTCTATCTCAGATACCTGGCACGTGTATCCGCGCTATTTTATTGTTTTTGTAGGATTATTTTTGAGTTGCGCATGGATAGGAGCGTTTAGCGATCAAACTTTTCGCTTCGCAATCCCGAATAATGGCATGAGTGTAGAAGCGCCGAAAACCACAAAGAATATCCGCAGGATGTGGTGGGTCGAGACCAGGGCCACTTCCAGATGTAACGCCAGGGCCAGCAGCCCCATCTCCGCCAGACCGCCCGGCGAATATGCCAGCAACAGTTCGGTCAGCGAATATTGAGTGAGGTTGGAAACGATCAGCGCAGCGCCGATACTAAGGCTGAGCAGGATGATGGTCGAGCCTACCGAAATCAGCAGTATCCCGAGAATTTCCCGCGTCCGGCTGCCCGCAAAGCGACAACCGATCGTGGTTCCCAGCACCAACTGTGCGATCACCACAAGCTCCCAGGGCGCCTTGAAGTTGGACAGCCCGGTAATGTGCACGAAAACGCTGACAATCAGCGGTCCCATAAGGTAGCGAGCCGGCATCTTGACGTATCGCCCCAGCAGCAACCCGCCGACCAACGTAAAGGCCAGCCACCCGAACGCGCCCGGATCCATTTCCATTAGCGATACGCTATCGATGGTGCCAGTTGCGATATCGCCGCCTTCGAGCCACTGCACGACAAAGGGGATCGAAAATACAGTAAAGACGATACGCGCCGCATGGATCAGCGCTACCTTGCGCATATCTGCACCACTCTGGTCGCCGAGCATGACCATTTCCACAAGTCCGCCCGGCATGCCGCAGAAATATGCTGTCTTGAAATCATATCCGGCCACGAACCGGAAATAGGTGACGCAGGCCGCGCCGGCGACGGCCATAAACACCACCAGTCCCAGGATCGTCGCCCACCAACTCCCGATCTGCCCGAAGAGAGCCGGGGAATAGCCTGCCCCCATCATCACCCCGATCATCGCCGTCATGGGCGCGCGAAACGAAACCGGCGATTCAAGTGGAACGCTGAACAGCGACGCAAGGAGGCAGGCAAACAGCGGTCCGAGCATCCACGGCATGGGCGTACCCAACAAGGTGAAGACGCTGCCACCAAGCACGCCAAGCCCAAGCGCCAAAGCCATGCGCTTGTAGTCGAGCCCTTTGTACCGATCGCTCCACCTCAACGGGCCGTACCTTCTTATCGGTGGCCGGAAAAATTCACATGGATCGTCTTTTCCTGCGTAAATTCCATCAATTCGCCCAGGCATTCTTCGCGTCCGACGCCCGAGAGCTTGTAGCCCCCGAAAGGCGCACCAGCAAAATGCTTGGAAACTTCATTTATCCACACGTATCCAGCCTCCACGGAGGCGGCCATACGATGTGCTTTGGCCAGATCGTTCGTCCAGATCGCACAGGTCAGTCCGAAATCAAGAGCGTTGACCTCTGTAAGCACCGCATCTTCGTCGTCCCATTTCAGCACCGACAGAACGGGTCCGAAAATCTCTTCGCGAGCTATCCGCATTGCGGGGGTGACATCAGCAAACACTGTGGGTTCGATAAAGCACCCATCCGCTAGCTCCGCTGCTTTGGGATGCTTTCCGCCAACCAAAAGTCGCGCACCCTCGGCTTTCGCTCCCGCGATGAAATCCATCACCCGGTCATACTGAGCCCTGTTGATCAGCGCCCCCATCGAGGTCGCGGGATCCGTCGGCAATCCCGGCCGGACCTTGCCGATCTTGTCGACTACCTTGGCCAGTACATCGTCGTGAATATCGCGGTGCAGGAATGCCCGGCTCGTCGAGCCACAACTCTGGCCGCACCAGGTGAAATTCATTCCATCGATCATCGCGTCGGCTACGGCATCGGGGTCGGCATCTGGAAACGCCACAAGCGCATTCTTGCCGCCCAATTCGAGCAACACATGTTTGAGATTGCCCGACGCAGCCCGCATCACCGCCTTGCCAGTGGGAACGCTGCCTACCAGCCCAATCATCGCGACGTCGTCGTGGGTGGCCAGCGCCTCTCCAACCTCGCGCCCGCCCGTCAAAAGCGAAAACGCTCCCGCAGGCAGCAAGTGCCCCACGAGTTCTGCAAGCTTCAAACCCGACAGCGGCGCCTGTTCCGGCGGCTTGATGATGCACGCATTGCCCGCCGCCAGAGGCGCCGCCATGCGGCTAGACGAAAACATGAAGGGGTGATTGTACGCGACGATCCGTGCCACCACTCCCAGCGGCTCGCGCTGGGTAAACGTCAGCGTCCCATCGCGTCCAGGAATGGAATCGCCCTTCATTTCGGTGATCAGCCCGGCGAAATAATCAAACCGCGCTGCACCCTGCAGCACATCGGCCCGAACCTTGGTGATCGGGTTTCCGCCATCCATGGCGTCGATTAGCGCCAGATCGTCGATGTTATCGCGGATGATCCGTGCGATCTCGCGCAGAACCTTGGCCCGCTCGATGGGCGCCACCCTGCGCCAAACCTTGAAGCCCTCGCACGCCGCGGCGATCGCCGCTTCGGCGTCTGCTTGCATGGCCAGCGGCACGTGCCCCAGAATTTTTCCGGTCGAAGGATCGATAGTCTCGGTCATGCCGCCACCGAGCGGCGCATGCCATTCTCCACCATAATAGAGCGCGCGGTTGGGGATCAGATCGTCTAGGCGTGCGAAATCGACCGTCATGGCATGTCCTTGATCGTCGGGAATTGCGTCTGACGGAGCGGGCGGCAATTGCCTCGACCGCTCCGTCACAAGGGCGCGGGAGGGTATTATTGCGCCATCACATACGAGCGGGTCATCTCGATCGCTGCGTCGGAAACGTTGACCTGGCTGTCCATCACCGCCTGCAGTTCCTCTCCCGACAAGATATCGAGGTCCAGATTGCGCTGTGCGGCCGCCTCGATGAACGCAGGATCGGCCACCATGGCATCAAACGCTTCGCGCAGAGCGGCAAGCCGGTCTTCGGGCACATTCGGCGTCGTGATCAACGAGCGCCCGATATCTGCGGCACCTGCGACGAGACGGTACATCGCCTGTTCGTCCTCGGTTTCACCCAGTTGCCCGATTGCGGGCACATCGGGGAAATCGGGATGCGGCTCGGTGGACAACTGCCACAAGACATTGACTATACCGTCTTCGATCCACTCAGGATTGGACGACTGCAAACCGGCAAGCCCGGCCATCATCGCGTCCACTTCCCCACTTTCGAGCGCCAGCCGCGCCGGGGCTACGCCTTCATAACCCTGGATCACATTGTACTGGGCGCCCTCAAGATCGTTGAGCATCAGCGGCACGAACGCCGAGGCCGATCCAGCGCCGGTCGACGCGAAGGCGACTGGATTGGTCAGGGTGTCTTCGAACGTTTCGATACCCGTTTCATTCCAGGAGATGCCCAGTTCGTAATTGGCCGTTAAGCGACCCACTGCATTGAACTCGGACGCATCGATGTCACCTGGAATAGCCCCGATGGCACTGTCCATCGCGACCGACTGTACGACCACACTCAGCGCGGTCCCGTCCTGGGGTGCCACGGCATACATGCTCTGCGCCGCAAGTCGCCCGCCGGCACCCGGCATGTTCTCGACGATGATGTCGGGATTGCCTGGGATATGCTCGCCCAGGAATTCGGCAACCAGTCGACCATATAGGTCGTAACCGCCACCAGGGCCGAACCCGACATAGATCGTCACAGTCTTTCCCGCATAAAATTCTGCGGCGTCCTGTGCCATCGCAGACACCGGCACAAGGCTGGCACACAGTCCTGCCGCCATGGCCACAAGCACGCCACGGCGCGCTATCTTGGCAGATGTTGAAGTCATGCTTTCTCTCCCTGGAATTCCAAGCTTATTGTGCAACCACGTAAGGCATGACGCGATCGATGACCTCTTGGGGCACGTCCATCTGGGCGGCGATTTCGTCCTGCAGCTCCTGCCCGGTCATGGGGTCGAGCAAATGGTTACGCGTTTCGGCAGCCGCGATGAATTCTGGATCGGCAACCATGGCATCGAAGGCAGTGCGCAAAGCCGCGACGCGGTCCTCGGGCACGTTGGGGGTCGTGATCAACGCCCGCCCGATCTCGGCTGCACTGGCAACCAGCCGCAGCGAGGCTTTATCGAGATCGTTGTTTCCCAACTGGCCGATGGCGGGTACGTCCGGTAGTTGCTGATGCGGTGTCACGCCAAGCTGCCAGACAACATCTACGATGCCCTCAGGTATCCAGTCCGGCTTTGAAACCGTCATTCCTGCCAAACCCTGCATCGCAGCATCGACCTCGCCGGTTTCGATCGCCAGCATTGCGGCATTGGCGCCTTGATAGCCCTGGATCACCTGAAACTGCGTCCCGATCATATCGTTGAGCATCAGCGGTACGAAGCTCGACGCCGAGCCCGCCCCTGTCGATGCAAAAGTCACCGGCGTTTCCATAATCTCTTCGAGCGTATCGGCTTCGACGGTGTTCCAGACCATGCCCAGTTCGTATTCGGGCGTCATGCGCCCGATAGCGATAAAATTGCGGGCGTCGAGGTCGCCTGGCAAAACGTTGAGCAGGCTGTCGAGCGCGATCGACTGCACAGGCACGCTCAGTGCTGTGCCGTCCTGGGCTGCGATGCTGTAAAGGTACATCGCCGCCGTCCGTCCCCCCGCTCCCGGCATGTTCTCGACGATCACTTCGGGATTGCCGGGAATGTGCCGTCCCAAAAATTCCGATGCCAGCCGCGCATAGAGGTCATATCCTCCGCCCGGTCCGAACCCCACATAGATTGTCACCGTGTTGCCGGCATAAAACTCCTCCACGGACTGCGCCATGGCAGATCCGCCATAGCCGGCGGTAAACAGGCCGATAGCGGCCGCCGAAGCCAGAAATGCGCGGCGGGACTTATTTGCCTGGCCTTTTGTCTTGGTCATGGTCTTCTCCCTTTGCGGCATGATTGCCGCCTCCTCACTTTAGTGTTTGGCATCCGGTGTCAGCGCCGCTACCAGCGATGCCGGATAGCTCGCATCGGTGATGATTTCGACCACGGCCACTTTGCCCGACTTGACCGCGGCAATCGCCTGAGCGAACGCAGCCTCCATAGTCTTGCCGTCCTTGATGGGACCGAAGCTCACGCAGCCCTGCGCCTTGGCCATGTCGGCGATGGCGATCTCGGGTTCGCTCATGCGCATACCGATCCATTTGTTGGACACTTCGCGACCGCGCATACGCGCCACTTTTTCCTGATGCACTTCGTCATTGAAAAACGAGCGGTTGTTGGCGACGACCACAAGCAGCGGAATGGAGTAGTGAACAGCCGTCCAAAGCGCGGTGATCCCCATCACGAGATCGCCATCGCCACAGATCGCGATCGGAATGCGGTCCGAACCGATGTCGCGCAGCGCCAAGGCCGCTCCCACAGCATGTCCTGGCCCGGCCCCGATACCACCCCCGCCGTCTGAGCCTAGATAGTCGTGCGGATGATTGAACGGCCAAAAACTGCCATCCCAAGACAATGTCACATGGGTGAGGCACGCCGTCGCGTCACCAAGCGACCGCCGCAACGCAATCGCGATCTCCTCGACGGCAATGACCTCGCCGCCCGGCAACGCCTCCGGCAATGAACCGGGCAGAACCTCGCGGCCTCGCGCGTCGACGTTGAGCACATCGCCCAGGGCTCGGATAAAAACGTCGGGGTCGCACCCGACCACGACGTCAGCCAGGGGATGGGCCTGATGGTCCATCGACCATCCATTGTGGATATGATGGTCGAGCGTCACGCGCACCACCTTGCATGCAGGGCCGATATCTCCGAACGCTGCCGTGAGGGCTCCGTTGAGATCGACCGAATCGAGCGCGATGATCAGGTCGGCTTCGCGCAATACCTCAAGCGTCCCACGGCCGCCCTTACCACGCAGATCGCCTGCATACGCAGGATGCCCGGTCGGAAACGATGTCGCGACCTTGAGATCGGAAATCACTTTCGCGCCCAAAGCCTCGATAACCGCGATACGCCGGCTCCAGTCCGATATGTCACGCGACACACGCCCGGCCAACACCACGGGCCGTTTCGCCACACGCACCAGCCCGACAATCTCGTCCAGTACTCGCGCATCCACCCCGCTCTGCGGCGCCGCGCTATAGCGAGCCCCGTCGATCTCGGGCAATGCCGCCATGAGTTCGGCTTCCTGCATTTCCGCGTCGAAATTGATATAGACCGGACCCTTGGGCGCGGTCTGCGCGATCCAGGCGCCCCGTAGCAATGCCTCGCGCGCGGCAGCAGCCGAAGCTGGTTGATTGTCCCACTTCACATAATTGCGCACCAGCGCGCCTTGGTCGGCAGCGGTATGGATCCAGTCGATCCATGGTCGCCTCCGATCGGCATCCACCGGCCCGGTCGCGCCAAGCACCACGACTGGCATGCGGTCACACCAGGCGTTAAAGATCGCCATCGTCGCGTGCATCAAACCAACATTGGAATGAACGGCAGCCGCCATGGCCCTGCCGGTAACCTTGGCATAACCATGTGCAATCGCCACTGCGTGCTCTTCGTGCAGGCACAGCAACATCTGTGGATCGCTATTTCCAAGATAATTGACGAGACTGTCATGCAGTCCCCGAAAGCTCGCTCCTGGATTGAGCGCAATATAGTCAATGCCCAGATCGCGTATCGTCTGTGCGATCACATCCGATCCGAACTGGGGGGCATTGGCCGGGACGCCTTCGGGCTGCTCGACATCGGTCTTAGGCAATTTGCGGTGCATGCCGGTTAGCTCGCCGCGATCTTGCGCGCTTCGATGCCTGCCTGTTGGCACCAATAGGCCCATGCGCGATCATAACCTTCTCCCGGCTTGCCATCCGCCAGTCGCGACTGGATCAGCTCGATCTCACCCTCGCTGAGGAACTTGATCGGCCCAAGCGTTGCCGCCTGCATCTGCAGATTGGCGTTCACTTCCAGATAGACCGCTGTGTAAACCGCCTCGCGGATTGAAGACCCGACCACGGTGGAGCCATGTCCACGCATAAGCGCGCTCCGACCATCGGCAAGCACACCGGCAAAATCGCGGCCCATATCGACATTGGCGATCAAAAGATTCGTGTCGCCAAACTGGGTCTGCGCGTCCCACACCGGCACATCATGGCCGATCGTCGCGCAGCTATGAACCACCGGACGCAACTTTGCCTCTGTCACGGTAAACGGTATGACGCTGCGCGAGTGGCTATGTACCACCGAATTGACGTCGGGCCGGCTCTCATACAAAGACCCGTGAATGAAGCGCTCCAGGAACGGCTTACGGGTGTCACCTCCGACCGGCGTTCCATCAAACGCAAACTCCATGATGTCCTCGCGCCCAACGAGCTGCGGAGCCTTTGCGCATGAGAGAAAATACGTTTTGGGATTGTCCGGGTTACGCACACTCACATGCCCAAAGGCATCGCAAACGCCCTGCGAGGCCAGAATACGATTGGCCGCAATCATGTCGTCCAGCAGATCGTCGTGTGTCATCACCGAATAGTCCTCCCCTGCACCTTTCGGTGCTTCTGGCGCGGATCCCGCCGCAATTCCCGCTCCGCCTTCCGGCCGAGGCGTCGAGCGGCAATCATCCCAACAAACGCGATGATGGCCGTACGCCGCTCATAACGAGGCAAGGCTATTGTTATGCGGCACAGCGTGTCAAGAATTAACTGTCAATAATCCTATATTATGCGACGAAACTACTCTGCAACGAGCATAATGGGCGCGCAATGGATCGTGCCGCGAAGGCGCCGCAGCAGGGGAGAATTCGTACCGAAATGATATAGTCCGCGCGCTACTCGAGCGATTTCGAGATGATTCTCGCGCAGAACTGCACGCGCTCCCCGATGCCATCGACCTTGTCGTTAGCCAGCCCCGTCTCGGGCAAGGTCAAGCTTAAACTACCGATGATCTCTTCCTTGGCATCAAAGATCGGCGCCGCCACGCCCGTCACGCCGGATGTGACCTGCCCTTCGGTATGCACCCAACCCTTTTGCCGAATGCGCTTAAGGGTCTCCCGGACTGCTGGCAGCGTATCGCCTAGGCCGGCAGCCCTGAATTCCTCGCCCTGCTCTTCAAAAAGCTTGGTGAGCTGATAGGTCGAAAAATACGCCAGGATTGCCAGAGACGCCGCTCCCAAAAGCAGTGGCCGCGCCTTGCCGCGCTCATAAGTGCTGCGGAACTGGCTGGTACTGGTCTCCTGATGAACGCAGAGCACCTTCTGTTTGTAGCGCCGGCACAAAAGGCTGATGCACGAATATCCGGTTACCAATTCGTTCATTACAGGACGCGCCACATGGATCAGTGGATCGGTCGTCATGATCTGATAGTCGAGCTCGATAACTCGTGGGCCCAACGTATAGCCTCTCCCGGGAAACGTTGTCAGAAAGCCGGCATCAGTTAGCGTCTTCAGGTAGCGGTAGAGCGTGGAACGCGAAAAACCCAGCCGGGCATACATCGTATCGAACGTCCATTCAGGATGCTCAAGGTCGAACAAGTCGAGCACGCTAAGCATTCGTTCGTGACTAAGCATATCCGCTCCAACCTTTGCGCCGTATCGTCTTTTGCGACCCCGCGTCGCTGTCGTCGCCCCACATCCTCCTATACCGCCCTGCTGCTGGCGTCGCAATGTAACCACACACGAAATCCCCGCTGCGCGTCTTCGCAGCAGAATCCACAATTTCAATTTGTCGCACAAAATGAGATTTTTTGTTGACGCCCTGAAGTAGCGTCGATACGTTTTCGGTCAAATCAAAACTCCAAAGCGGAACAAGAGCATGGACACTCAGATACTCATCGTCGGAGCCGGGCCGGTTGGCCTCACCTTGGCAATCGATTTGGGGAAGCAGGGCGTCCGCTGTGTGCTGATCGAGAAAAAAGAAGCGCCCGAGTTTCTGCCTAAGATGGAACGCTGCAATGCCCGCACGATGGAAATCTATCGTCGCCTCGGCATCGCGGGGCGCATTCGCGACGCTGGCCTTGATGGCGAAGTGCCCATGGATGTCTATGTCGTGACGAAGATGACTGAGCCCCCGCTGCTGCATCTCCCATACGCCTCGGTCAATGCCGCCCAAGCCGAAATCGCGGCGTCTGAAGACACCTCGCAGCCCGCAGAATCCTACCAGCTTGTTTCCCAATACACGCTCGAGCCTGTGCTAAAAGCCGTTGCTGAAAGCTTGCCGTCAGTGACCGTAATGTACGGGACCGAATTTGAATCCTTTGTTCAAGATGAAGCCGGCGTATCGACAACTGTTCGACGGCTCGACGGCGAGGTTCTCACAATTCGGTCCGACTACATGGCCGGCTGCGATGGCGGCGCCAGCCGCGTACGCAAGGCGCTAGACATTTCCCTGCGTGGCGAAGGCAATCTCTTAAAACTCCGGCAGGCTCTTTATCGCTGTGACGAACTCTTTGATCGTCTCCCGCTGGGCGATGGACCTGGTCATGGTCGCCATTACCACGTCGCCGATAACCAAGCTTCTTTCCTGATCATGCAGGATTCGACAAAGCACTGGACCCTGCACGCAGTCGTCGAAGACGACGCCGCAATGGCCACCCAATTCGAAAAAATCGTAGGCACGCCGGTGGATTACGAGATGCTCTATGTGGGCGAATGGAAGCAAAACCTCCTTTTGGCCGACCGTTACGGCGAGGGCCGTGTGTTCCTGGCCGGCGATGCCGCCCACCTCGTTATTCCGACCGGCGGTTTGGGCATGAACACAGGCGTCGGAGATGCCATTGATTTGTCATGGAAACTCGCAGCCACGCTTGCGGGTTGGGGCGGCCCCTTGCTGCTGCAATCCTATGAGATCGAACGCCGTCAAGTGGGTGATCGCAATATCGGTGCCTCGCGCTACGCTTCGCTTGGCCGTCGCAGATGGCGTGGACAATGGGCACCAGGCTTTAATGACGAGACGCCTGAGGGCGAAAGCCTGCGTGCCAATCTGGCCCAGGTTGCCGACGTCGAACAGCGCAAGACCAATGAGATGATCGGTGCCGAACTTGGGTATCGCTATGTCGACAGCCCTCTGATCTGGGATGAGCCAGGTGGCCCAGAGCAATTGTTCCGCACATACGACCCAACGGCCTGGACCGGGGTTCGCCTACCCCATATTTGGGTCGAGCCAGAACTTTCGATCCATGACCTCATGGGACGTTCCTATGCCATATTGCGGATGGGGACCAAGACCGAACCGGTCGACGCCATCGTCAAGGCTTTTCAAGACATTGGTGCGCCGATCGCTGCCTTTGAGTTCTCCCAAGATCGTTTCCGCGATCTTTATGGAGCCAACTACTTTCTCATCCGGCCCGATTTGCATATCGCTTGGCGTGGCAATGAGTTGCCCGAAAACCCCGAAACTCTAGCTGCGTTGGTCACAGGGTTTCCTGTTTCCAACATGTCGAGATCTCACGCAGCGTAAACGTGCAGCACAAGTGATCGTGACGGCAGGCTACGTTCGCTACAAGACGGGCGTGGCTGCCATTTTTGATCGATACAAAGTCTTCGACGATATAAACGGCGATGCATGCCGCGATATTGTGGCTTCGCACCGTTCGGTCGGCGGCGCCGAAATCGACGTCACTGGCTGCCTAAAAGAACCGCTGATCAGATTGGTCTGGCAAGTGAAAAGATGCCCAGAATATTGGCCTAATTTACGCGCTACTTCCGACCAGCAGCTATCCTGACGTCGAGTAGGGCCTGTCGCCCCTCCTGAAGATTGGCCATCGCCCTTTCAAGTGCCGGCACCAATTGTTCAAAGCGATCCACTCGCTCGCCGTATCCGCCTGCAACATCCATCATATGAACATAGTCAAAATCCACGCCGAAGTCGGTCAGGGGTTCACGCGGCGCTGCCTTGGCATGACCGGATGGATACATCCCATGCGTCGACCGACGCACCGCATGCCATGCACAATTGTTATAGATAACGGTCAACATTGGGATTGCCTGGGAAGCAGCGACGTGGTGGGCCGCCAGCGGGGTGTTGAACATGTAAGATCCGTCGCCCACGGTAACTACAACCGGCTGGCGGCCGTTCGCGAGAGAGGCCCCCATTGCGGCGCCCATGCTCCACCCGAGTCCGCCGGCAGCTCCGGCAAAAAAGAACTGACCGGCCGCATCCAGACCAAAGTCATCGAGCAAAGCGGGAGACTCTTTGAACATGAGCGCCCCCTTGCAGATGCGGGCGATGGCTTGTGTAACCTGGCGGGGCGTGGGCATCTCCGCTGGATCACTGGCGTTGGTGAACGCGGTGGGCACTTTCTCTGAGTGGAGTTTGGCGCGCCGTATTTCGACAGTGTCGGAAACCTTGGCGCGCTTGATGAGTTCGCGGAAAATGGCAGCCGGTGCTCCGGCTAGCGTGCCGTGGGCGGCAAACGAACGCATGGGCAGATCGCCAAACAACGGATCCTCACCGATGTGAACGATACGCGCACCATCTCCAGGCCGAACCTGGCTCGGTATCCACGGCGCTATAGCCTCAGACACAAAAACCAGATCGGCATCCGGGAGAAACTTGCCGAGGTCAGCCCCCATGTTCATGGGATGATCATGCGAAATCTCGACGAACCGCGGATTGAACGGGATCACTGGGATCGCAAATGTCTCGGCAAAATTTTGAACGGCGTCGAGCGCAGCCTGGGTACGCCCTGTCGCTGAGGTCACGAGAACGGGGCGTTTTGCTTCGCTCAGCCATTCAGCGACCTCATCTAGCGCGTCGGATGGCGGCAAGCCAGCGACCACCGGCCGCATACTTGCCATGTCAGCAAAAGTAATCGACTCGATCTTTTCGGCCAGAACTTCTCGAGGCAAGGTCAGATAAACCGGTCCGGCTGGAGTCGATCCGGACATTGCCAGGGCTCTGTCGACAACCGCCTCCAATTGGCGCGCATCGCGAAGCTCATAGTCCCAGCGCACCATCTCGCGCACGATCCCACCTTGGTCGTACATTTCCTGCGGCCAGTGGATGAACCCCGACCGAGCGCCGGGGGCCCCTTCTTCCAATATCGGGGTTCGTCCGGCAGTGAAAAGCATGGGAATCTGGATGCGGTTGGCGTTCATGATCCCGCAAAGCGCGTTGGCGGTACCAACATTGACGTGAACCATAACCGCCTGTGGCTTGCCGCTGACCAGCGTATGGCCCATCGCCATCGCCACGGCCACATTTTCGTGCGGAACCAGAATCGGTTCCGGCATGATGTTGGTGTCCGATCCCGCACTCGCAAAAGCTTCGATGATGGGAGCGAAATCGGTACCGGCATTGGCGAAGAGATAGTCGATACCACGCAGTTTGAGCAGACGCAGGTAAGCCTCTGCGACTGTAAGATTGTTCAGCGTCACCGGCATATCACGGCTCCCGGCGCGGCGCGGCGGCTGCGAGACCTGGGATCGGGAGGCTGGCGAGCGCCAACCCCACCAGAGCGAGGGCTGCACCGATCAGTTCGGCATACAGCACAGGCATAATCAGAAGCGCTCCACCGACCGCTATCAAAATGCGCGACGGCATCGACAGCATTGTGAAGGCAAAGCCGCGCAGGCCGGCAGCAACAAGAACCGACCCGACCAACGCCGTGCTCGCGACATGAACAATAGCGACAATATCGTCACCCTGCATAAGCAGCGCAGGATTGAGCGCGAACGCTATGGGGACAAGGAACGCGGCAATGCCGAGCCGTACGGCCTGCCAGCCACTGCCCCAAATCGTCGCGCCCGCGATCGGTGCAGTGACGAAAATCGCGATGCAGGTCGGGGGTGTAAAGAACGATGCAAGGCCCCAGTAAATAACGTAGAGATGCGCGGCGATATCAGGCACCCCGAGCCGAATAAGTGCGGGTGCCATAAGGGTAGCGAGTGTCACATAGGCGGGCGTTGCATCAAGGCCCATCCCGACGATCAGGCTGACCAGTCCAACAAGGATCAGTGTGAACAGCAAATTGCCACCGCCGAGATCGACTATAAAGCGCGAAACGTTGATACCAACGCCCGACAGCTCCAAAGCACCGATCATGATGCCAACTGCCGCGGTAATGGCGACGATCACCAACCAACGCATCACGGCGTCGCGAAGCGCCAGGATAATCGGCATCGGCAACAACCAATTGTTTTTGTCCTTGGACAGAAAACTGCAGGCGAAGACGACAAGCGAGGCATAAATCCCGGCCATGCCCGGAGGCATCGCCAAAACGATGAGGAACACGACCAATGCTGCGATCGGGATCACATTGTACCAACCGGTTTTCAGTGTGAGCCAGAGATTGGGCAAGTCGGCCTTCGGAATGGCCTTGATGCCATTCCGCCGTGCTTCAAAATGTACCGAAAAGAAGACAATGAGAAAGTAAAGGATAGCCGGCAACAGCGCCGCACCAACGACCTCGACATAGGGGCGACCGATCCACTCAGCCATCAGAAACGCAATGGCGCCCATCACGGGCGGCAGGATCATTCCACCCGTCGAGGCGACAGCCTCCACACCGGCTGCAAATTCCGGCTTGTAGCCAACCTTTTTCATCATCGGGATTGTGAAAACGCCGGTGGTCGCTGCATTTGCGGATGGCGATCCCGAGATCGATCCGAACATCGCCGAAGACAGAACCGCAGCCTTGGCCGGCCCGCCACGTGACCAGCCCGTCAGGCAGAGAGCAAGGTCCATGAACCAGCGACTGGCCCCGGCCCGTTCCATCAGCGCGCCGAACACCAGAAAAACGATGACGATGCTGACAGCGATGCCCAAGGGCATTCCGAACACGCCGGCATTGCTGACCATCGCGCTATAGAGCAGGCGTTCGAGAGAGTACCCCTGCCCATACAAGACGCCAGGCAAATAGCGCTGGAACATCGCGATAGCCACGAATGTCAGAATGATGATCGGCAGCACAATCCCTGTTTTTCGGCGCACGGCCTCGAGTACAGGGATAACGAGACATAGCGCCATAATCACGCCGAATGTGTCTAGCGTGCCGTAAAAGCCGTAATCTTGCACTCGATCGTTGAAAAAGACGACGAAACCGCAACTGACAGCAAGTGCCAACCAGAGCAAGGCATCGTACCACTTAAGCTCCACTTTGTCGGCATGCACCTCATCGGTGTCACTGTGCTTGTTGTTGAGGGTGATGAAGATCAACAGCACCGCAAGGACGAGACTTATGGCACGCACGGAGCCCTGGGGGATAAAGATACCAAACCAGGTGGGCAACTGCGCGATCATGACCAGATGCCATATGGCCGTAATCGTGGTCAGGGTCAGCAATATACCTGAGGATAAGCTAATACGATCCAGGGGCTTCATCGAAACGTTCCTCGCCAAAGGGGCGCGCCGCCTCCACATGGAAGAAGGCGGCGCAAGTACAAGCCGGTTAGATTGCGAGCAGTTCTTCCTGCAGCGCCGCCAGCTCCTCAGTCCAGACGCCGGTCTCTTCGAAATATCGAATTGCGCCCGGATGGAAGGGAATGGCCGGTGAAGCAAGCGTATTCTCGACCGTCCAATCTCGCGCGGTGCCGTGGTACGACACAAAGTCCTCGTGGTTATCGAAGAGCGCCTTGGTCACCTGATAGGCTATCTCCTCGTCGAGGTTGGCATGCGAGATAAGGTATGTGTTGAGCGATGTGAGTGGTACGATTTCGGGCTGATTGGAGAAATCGTCGGCTGGTTGATCGACCCCATAGAACGCAGCCGGAAGTAGCTCGAGCAAGGCATCCCGATCTTCTGGAGAAATCTGCAAAAACTCCATGGCGCCGCCCAGCATGGGCTCTTCCACCTGACCAGCCCGCGGGCTGAAGGGTAGAATTACGGCATCGACGCTGCCCACGCGAATGGCTTCGATGGCCTCGGTGGTCTCGTTGGTTTCGACGATATTCATCGAGGACTCATCGAGACCAAAATGGGTGATGAACGCGTCCAGCAGAATGCGGAGTTCAGGAAGGGCCCGACGTTCGCCGATGATCGTCCGGCCGTTCAGGTCGGCAGGCGTTTCGATACCTGCGCCTGGGCGCACGAAAATCCAACGATAGCTCGGCTGGCCCTGCACCAGAAGGCGGACGTCGATAGGCTCGGGGAATCCATATTGTCCGGTCAATCCGGAATAAGAGGAGAACGAATTGTTGATCGACAGATCGATGTTGTTCTGTACGAGGCCATTGATATTGGCCGCGGACCCGCCCACCGGTTCCACCGTGCTGTTGATGCCGGCGTAGTCGGTGATGATCTCGCCGGCGCCGATGGCGAGCGTATAAAAGACCGAGCCCACGCTCGACGTGCCGATGCGAACGGCCTGTGTTTGAGCAAAAACAGAATTCGGCAAACCGAGAACGGCGGTTGAAGCGCCGAGTGCTGCCAACATCTGGCGGCGGTTGAGTGTGATCGACATGTGTTCCTCCCTTATGACGATCTGATTGACTGCTCGTCTACCGGAACAGATCCGGCCATTTATCCCGAACGGTCCTCCTCAGGTCCGGGCTCGCCTCCGCGGTAATCGGGAACGTCGAGAGACGCCCGTACGGCTTACAGGCATTGACCACTGCGCGGTTAGACTCCCAGGGCCCGCTGGGAAGCATGGGATCGAGCGGCGTGGACCATGCCCTCCGGATGAAATCGATATCCTCGACCGGATCGCATCGCGTCGACATGGCCCAGATCACGTCGTTGATCTCAACGGGATTGATGTCGTCATCGACGACGATCGTCCAGCGGCCTGCATAATTTCCGGCCCTGCAATTGGCGGCCAGCATGCCTGCCTGAATGGCATGGCCTGGGTAGTTCTGTTTGATCGAAATGACGTTGAACAAGCGTCCCGCTCCTGCCTCATGACACCAGACACCTGTCACGCCGGCCAAGCCTGCCTTTTCCACTTCGTCCCAGATCATCGCCGATTTGATGGCCGAGCGCGCGAACGTGAAGTTTTCCGGTGGCCGTGATGGGACGGCGAGAGTCAGAATTGGATTGTTACGGTGATACACACGTTCGATGCGCACGACAGGTTGCATCGAGGCTTCAGAGGCATAATAGCCCATAAACTCCCCGAACGGCCCTTCGAGCATCTCATCGCCCGGGTGTATCCAGCCCTCCAGAACGATCTCCGCATTAGCGGGAATCGGAAGGCCATGGGTTTTGGACGGAATGACCTCGAACGGGCGGCCACGCTGGCCACCGGCGTAGTCGAGTTCTGAGACGCCGCCCTTGATCTCCTGATGGCTCGCCAAAAACAACAGCGGGTCCTGACCACACGAGATCAGAACCGGGCAAGGCTCGCCCTTGGCGAAGTACTTGTCGCGTATGAAGCGGCCGTGCTTGCCGGGACTGATCCAGATGCCGACAGTGTTCCGATCATGTACGGCGATCCTGTAGGTTCCCAGATTGATGTAGCCGGTCTCGGGATCGCGCATCACGATCATATCGTCGGTCCCGATGTAACGATTTCCGTCGAGTTCGTGCACTTTCGGCACCGGGAATTTGAACAGGTCGATATCATCGCCTTCGATGATATTTTCGAGGATCGGGCCGTCCTCGACCTCGACGGGGGGGATCAGCCTGAAATCGCTGTTGAGCCAGTTGCGATAAGACAAGACTAGGTCCGTCTCATCCTTGGGCATTGGAAGGCCAAGGACCGTCGCCAGGCGCCGAAACGAATTGGCAGCCCCTGAGAGAACACGAAATCCCTCAGGATATCCCTTGACGTTGTCGAACAGCACGGCCGGAGAACGACCCGGCGTATGTTGGGCAACCATCTCTGCCACGGCACCGATTTCAAGATCCCAATCGGCGCCGTCGACGTGGGCAAGCTCGCCCATCTCCTCGAAGCGTTCAATGAGATCGCGCAAATCCTGATGGCGCCAGGCCGGCTCGTGTTCGGTCATATATCCTCCCAAGGGCAATCTGCATGCGGACGGTCCTCCACCGTTTTTCGCACGCTTGCCGCGTCACTCGCAGTATGAGCGATGTTGCATGAAAGGCTAAGCCGGGGGAGCTAAACCACAAGAAAGAATTCATTTCAGCAGCCAATACCTTTCGGTATGCGCGTTCCTTATGGCTGCCGATACGATGATTGCAGCTTCAGCGCCGTGGGAGGATGGGCATGGACGCACTCAATCATATCGCAGGGGCCGACCGGGCTGCACAAGATAACACCTGGATCGATAGCATCGACCCGGCAACAGGGGCTGCGATCGCCCGCTACGCGCCGGGCGATACTGAGATGGCAGAGGAAGCCGCAGCGGCAGCCAGCAGGGCCTTTTTCGACACCACTTGGTCGTCTGACGCCCGCCTGCGAGAGGGCATCCTGCGCAGGTTCGCCGACCGGCTGGAAGCCCGCAGCGACGAACTAGTCGCCCTGCTCTCACTTGAGAACGGGAAGCTCAAGCACGAAGCAAAGGGCGAACTGATCTCGGCAATCTCCGAAGCCAGGTTCTATGCCGGCGTCGCCCGCGTGCCGCATGGTCGGAGTAGCGAAGTTATCCCGGGCGGGTTATCGATCTTATCGCGTGAAGCGGCTGGCGTTGCCGCCATCATCGTTCCATGGAATGCTCCGGTCACGCTGCTGGTGCGCTCGCTTGCCCCGGCGCTTGCCGCTGGCTGCACGGTGGTTATCAAACCCGCCAATCAGACAGCCCTCATCAACCGCGCCATCCTTGATGCCCTTCTCGCGGACCCGGAAATACCGAAGGGCGTCATCAATATCGTCAACGAACGCGGCACCGAAGTTGGTCAAGCGCTAGTCGCCTCGAGCAATGTGCATGTCATCAGCTTCACCGGATCCTCACGCACAGGCAAGGCCATAATGGTCGCGGCGGCGCCGACCATGAAGCGTCTGTCGCTCGAACTTGGAGGCAAATCGCCCGCTATCGTCTTTCCCGATGCCGATCTTGAGCGGGCGGTGGCTGAACTGACCTTCGGCGCGCTTTCGGTGGCCGGCCAATTCTGCATGTGCGCAAGCCGCTTCCTCGTGCATCGGGACGTCCAAAACGAGCTCAAGCGGCGACTGGCCGAGCGTTTCGCCGCACTCCGTGTCGGCCCGGCATCTAACGCTGAAAGTCAGATGGGACCCGTCATCGACGAGGCAAATCGCCAAAGGCTATTGGGCCTGATCCGCGGCGCCCATCAAGACGGAGAATTGATCGTATCGGGCCGCCCGCTGGAGGGGAACGGCAGTTTCCTCACGCCCACTCTCGTCTCCGTCGACAATCCAGGATCGCATCTTGTTCAGGACGAACTGTTCGGCCCCATCATCACCTTTGAGACCTTCGCATCCGAAGAGGAAGCGTTACGCAAAGCCCACGCCACCGTTTACGGCCTAGCCGCCAGCGTCCACACCAGCAACCTCGAACGCGGGCACCGCATGGCAAGACGCCTGCGCTTCGGCACTGTCTGGCTCAACTGCCATCGGCGACAATTTGCGGAGGCCGAAGTCGGCGGGTTTGGCGAAAGCGGCCTGGGGCGGTTGCATGGGGTCGAGGGATTGTCCGATTTCATGGAAACCAAGCACACCTTCCTTCAACACTCCTAGGTGTAAGTTTTTCTAATGACTCAGGTCTTGTGACGATTCTTCTCCCGCCACCGCGCGCGTCCTAGCGTCGGAAAAAATCCGGGAGGCAACAGTGAACATTATCCTTGAAGGCGACCACACATCGTTCCCCTGCGAGGGTGATACGATCCTTCGCGCAGCCCTCCGTGCTGGTTTGGGATTCCCCTATGCGTGCAACACTGGGTCATGCGGCAATTGCCGTTTTACGCTGGTCGAGGGTTCGATCACCCATGCATCGCCGCCCCCCGCCTGGTCTGAGCGGGACCTGAAGAAAAACCGCTGGATGGGCTGCCAAGCCGTTCCACAAAGTGACTGCACAATCAAGCTTCGCCTCGATCGATCGTACGAGCCAATGCACAAGCCTCGACGCATGGCGTCAAAATTTGTGCACGCTACTCAGATTACCCACGATATTTTCGAATTTTCATTCGCGCTGGATGCGCCCATGCAAGCGCTCCCCGGCCAATACGCTCTCATCTATCTCCCAGGCATGGACATGCCTCGCGCGTATTCCATGTGCGAGATTTCGCAAGGCGGGGACATCTGGTCCTTCCAGATCAAGCTCGTGCCGGGCGGCGCGGGCTCTGCAGCACTTGGTGCGCTTGAACCAGCCGCAAATGTCGGAATCGACGGCCCCTATGGGACTGCCTTTTTGCGGCCAGAGGCACCGCGCGACATCTTGTGCATCGCTGGCGGATCGGGGCTTTCGCCCATGATTTCGATCACGCGAGCCGCCGCGCATTCTCCCGAGCTGACGGGTCGGACCATTCACTTCGTCTATGGCGGGCGCATGATCAGAGATCTGTGCGGCCAACCGATGCTGGAGACCCTTCCAGGCTATGGCCACCGCCTTCACTATTGGCCGGTCCTCTCCAACCACCCGATCGATGATCCGGACGGCTGGACGGGAGCCAGAGGATATGTCCACGAAGCGATCTCGGAAAAATTTGGCGACGAACTCGGCAATTTCGAGATTTACTTCGCCGGCCCGCCGCCCATGGCCGGGGCGATCAAGAAACTGCTCTTCGAGCGCGGCGTACCGCAAGAGCAGGTTCACTATGACGAGTTCTATTAATCGTGCGTGATACCCGCCAGCACGGCCCTCGTCGCAGCCACGTCCATCCCCTTGCCAATCACGACAAGAAATCCCTCGTGATCGACCGGCCCATTGACTGGATCGAGAGACGTGATGACTTTCCCCACCATTTGAATGACAAAAAGCTGGTCATCGATCAGAACAAGTCCCTTGGCCCGAAGCAGATTCGGTCCACCCGCTTGCCCCAGGGCCTCCAACGCCGCATGCACAGTTGCGAGATCACGGTCCGCTCGCAAGGCGATTGCGAAGGTGTCGATGTGTCGGTGCCCGGCATGAGTGTGGGGCGTGAGTTTTGTGGGGACCTTGGACGCGACATCGAACAGCCCAGCGTTCCCAGCGCTACCGCGCTCACTCTCGACAATGTCTGCAAATCCATTCAGCGCTTGGAGATCGCGGCGCAACCGATCCCGCACATCTTGCGGGGTCGCGTCGGCATGACTGAGAACGATACGATCTGCGATCGCTGCCTGCGCCAGCGCCTCATCGTGCTTCCGAATGAGCTCCATGCCCTTGTGCGCGTCGATCACCGTCACCGTGCCGGCATAACGGTAACGGTCCGCGACCAGCGGGTTCGTCTGAAGCGCCGTAAGGATGCCATAGGGGTCAGCAATCCCCGTGGTTTCGATCACGACCCGAGAGAACCGCGTAATGGAACGATGGAGCCGCTTCCAAAACAGATCTCTGAGTAATGTAATGAGGTCATCGCTGACCGAGCAGCAGATGCAGCCATTGTCGAGCGACAACGCAACCTCTCCACCCGCCCAAAGCAGATCGTGGTCAAGGCCAACCGACCCGAGTTCGTTGACGAGCACAAGCGCGTCACCCATGGCCGGGTCTGACAGCGCCTGCGCGAGGAGCGTCGTCTTTCCGCTTCCCAGAAAACCCGTGAGCAGGACGATGGGGATGGGTTCGACGCGCATCGTCTAGCCCGTGCGACCGATCCACTGAAGCATGGTTGGCAGATAATCCTCGTCGGTCGTCATGGTGATGAGATCGGCATTGGTCCGCATCGTGTGAACGTTGGCACCGATGGCCAGACCGGTCTGGTCTCGCGATACGACGACCGCCGTGACCAGCACGCCAATCTTGCCGGCCCACTGATAGATTCGTGCTGCCGTGCCGCCAGTTTCCTCATCGGGGCGCCCGACGATCACGACCGAATTGAGTTTCGACAGTTCAGCGGGCCGAGTGTCCCTGGCGATTGCAGCAAGGCTGAGCGGCGTCACCGCGACCCCGCTGGCGACGGCATTCTCCGCCAAGCGCGTGCCCTCTACCCCAAGGCCGAAAATCGCAATACTGCGCGGGATGGAATTTGGACGTTGGATACGGTGGGCCGGGTTCGCGTTGGCAAGGGAGCTCAAGATTTCCATGGGTCCACCGTACAATGAATCGCGCCCTGCTGGCCTTCCCCTCCGACCGTCTTCAAGGCCTCGTCGACCTCATCGAGCCCGAACAGATGCGTGCACATCTTTTCGAGCGGATATTTCCCTGAAGCAATCATGCCGATCGCAAGCTCGACGGCCTCGAAACTGTGGCCGCGCATGCCCTTCACGGTCAAGAACCGGGTGATCATCAGGTCGCTGTCGAAGTCCGGTATGGGCTGGAATTTCCGCCCCCCCAGGATCACCCGCCCTGCGGTGCGAGCCAGTTGCATGGCCGAAACCACGGTAGCGGGACCGCCCGACGCGCAATCGATGACGAGGTCGGCCATCTCGCCATTGGTGTAGTCGGCGACCTTTTCGAGCAAATCGTCCTGGTCCACCATGATGGTATGGTCAGCGCCGAAAACCTTGGCCAGTTCGAGGCGAGCCTTGTCGGCAGGCGTCGAAAGTCCCGTGACGATGATAAGCCCTGCCCCGGCCTCCTTGGCCGCGATTACGCAAGACAGGCCCTGCTGCCCAGGACCTTGAATGACAACGACTTCGCCAAGCGAGACCTTCCCTTGAAGATAGGCCCATTCGACGCCGTTCCCTAACGGGAGAGCGAGCGTCGCGAGCTTGGCGGGCACATTGTCGGGCACCTTGTGCATGACGGCATTGGGATGGAGATACTGGTACTGGCTGTACCCGCCCCAAAGAGATGGAGCGACCGAAATCGGGGTGGAGCCGTAGCGAACGGTGCCCTGGCGATTGAGGGTGTCAGTCTCCTTGCACAGCCTGAATTCGCCGGTTCGGCAGAAAGAACAATGACCACACGGCAGATATTCTTCGAGCGCAACGCGATCACCCTCTTTGAACCCGAACCGCCGCTGTGCATCCTTGCCGAGTTTGTCGACATGGCCCACCGCCTCGTGACCAAGTATGAGCGGCCCCTTTGATTTGGGATACTTCAAGTAGTAGGGCCAATCGCTCCCGCAGACTCCCGTCAGTTCGACCTTAAGCAGCCCTCCGTCATTGGGCAGCTCCGGTTGCTCAAATTCGCGGATTTCGGTGGCGCGCGCATCGTAGGATACTGCAGCCTGTATCATGGGGCCTCTCATATCGAGGTGTGATGAATGCCAGGACGCGCGGTGAGCGCATCCATCATGGTATCCTGAAACGCCTCGCCTACAGGCAAAACGAACGAGGCAGATCGCACCTTGTGGCAGTTAGGTTCGCGCCCCGGGGGCAGCGCACCCTTTTCGAGCGCCTTGGCCGCTTTGCGCAGGCGCTGGCGTGCCATGATGATTGCGTTATCCGTCGAAGTTAGATTTTCCTTCGTACGGTCCTGGATCGGCCCCATGCTTTCCTGCAGTGAGGCATCCTGCATGGCGATACCCGGAATGCCGCTGTAATAGCGACCCTCCTTTTGCGCCTGGCGATCCATGCCATAATCGTTGCGCATGTTGAGCACGGGCTGGAACGTGCCGGGAATGAGGTTGGTGTGAATGCCGCCTCCGGCCTTCATCGTCTCCACTTCCTCGTCGGTCAGCGGACGGGTCGGATGGTAGGTGAAGGTCCAGGCGAAATTGTTTTCGTCGTCGATCGGGACCCAGGCATGACCGTTGAGGGCGTTGTCGCCATAGGGCGGCACCATCGTGTACCAGGGCATAATCCATTGCGTGATCCGCCAATAGTAACTGTCGTTCTCGCCATTCCGCCGCGCACCGATAAACAATCCGCCCGATGAATCGACGACCTCGAACTTCGGCATGCGATCGCGTTGGTACTGTGCACCCTTGGTGCCTTGATGCAGTTTGTCGGTCACCAATTCGCCTGAGTGCAGGAAGGACACGTGTGCCGAGTCGATCCCGCCTTCCATGGCTTGGAGGTAATTGCTTTCCTGCCAGCGCTTGGAAATGTAGACATGGCTGGCTGGCAGATCCATCCATTCGAACCCAGGCAATTCGGGCTCGTCGTCTGCATTGCCCATGTAGGCCCAGATGATCCCACCCTTTTCCTTCAGGGTATAGGCGGTCAGCTTGATACGCTGGCAGAACCCGCTCTCTGCCGGCTCGGAAGGTACTTCGAGGCACTCGCCCTTAGTATTGTATTTCCAGCCATGATAGGGGCAGCGGATGCCGCCTTCTTCGTTGCGGCCAAACCAGAGCGACACACCCCGGTGCGCGCAGAACTCGTCGATCAGCCCCAGTTCGCCATTGGTGTCCCGGAAAGCGATGAGGCGTTCGGACAGGATCTTGATCCGGACGGGAGGGCAATCGGGCTCAGGCAGTTCTTCCGATAGCATGATCGGAATCCAGTACCGCCGCATCAGCGCGCCCATCGGCGTCTCGGGTCCGGTACGGGTCAGCAGTTCGTTCTGTTCCTGGCTCGCCATGCGCGCCGCCTCCTCTTGATACGTGTTGTGAAGGCGGGGCTCTCAGGCGCCCGCTTCCGCCCTGACCTTGTTGGCACAAGCCACCGCCGCCTGGTCGAAATCGACGATCACTGCTCCGTCTACGAGTTCCACCGCATAGGTGCGCACAGGTACCATACAAGGCGGGATTACGGCCTCACCCGTCCGGATATCAAAGCCGCCCTGATGGAAATCGCACTCGATGACGTAACCGTCCAACTCGCCTTCTGAGAGCGAACCCGGCCCGTGTGTGCATTGGTCATCAATCACATAGACCTCGTCAGCGACCCTGAACACCGCCAGTTCCCTGCCGCCAATCTCGATCTTGAGCGGCTCACCCGGAGCGAGGTCGTCCACCTGACAGATCACATCTCGACTCAATGTCTCGCTCCCTTGACGTCAATTCGATTTTTGCTCCCTTCAAACGGTTACCCTTGGGCGCCTGCCACCTGCAAATACCGTGTGCTGTGACTTGCTATGAGTTTTCCTTATGTCTTAGTGTGGGATTTGTTGCCTGTGGCAGCATGCGTTCAATGCTAAGCAAGCAGGTGAGCTCGGGAGCCAACCTGCGCCGATCCACGCCGTTACGCGTGTTCCCAAAACGCGCGAACGCCAACCTCACAAAGTGCGATGACAGCCAGTTCGCTTCGACAAATCCGCTATTTCGTGGCCGTTGCCAACACGGGCAGCTTCACAGCCGCGGCGGAAGCACTGCACGTGTCCCAGCCCGCCGTCGGGCTGCAGGTCAAATTCCTCGAGGACCGTCTCGGCCTCCCCCTTTTTGACCGCCATTCTCGCGGTGTGGATATTACGCCCGCAGGCAGGGCGTATCTCAAACATGCCGAAGTCATGTTGCGGGAGCTCGAAGAGGCCGAGCTTGCTATGGCAAGTTTTCGGGGCAATCAGCCGATTTCATTGCGGCTCGGGATTACCCCGACCATCGGACGCACCATTCTCGCCCACATGATGCACAGGGCTGCCCAGCCCGACATCGCCATGCGCGTCGATTGCGAAGAAGGCGTATCGGACAAGCTGATTCACATGGTGTCCGTTGGAGACCTCGATTGTGCGTTCTGCTACGATCCGGCGCCCGAACAGATGCTGGCCATCACCCCTCTCTACACCGAGGATTTGTGTTTGGTCGGCCCGTCTTCAGTGATCGGGACCGATAAATCCGCAATCGAATTTTCCGCGCTGCGCGGGCTTCCTCTCGTTCTCAGCCCACGCCCAAATTATCTCCGTGAAATGATAGAGGCGCGAGCGCGCGAGACGGCGGTTACGATCGCCCCGGTTGTCGAACTCGAACTGATCGGGCTCAAGCGCGAGTTTCTTATTCACTACGATTACTGCACGATCGCGCCTTACGGATTATTCTTGAGCGACATCCAGAACGGCCAGATCAGTTGCCGTCGCGTCGTTAATCCGACCGTATCGCGAACCATGTGCCTGGCGCTCAATCGCAAGATGCCTGCGGTCGCCGTCAGCCGCCTATTCGAAATGGTCAAACCTTTGGTCTCCGAGCACATCGCGCTCGGCGATTTCCACTGGCGCCAGCAGGACGCCGAAAACACCGCCAAACTGATCGCCTGAGCCTCCCCAGAGGTTCGGACGACATTGATTTGGTCATGTTGAACCGGACCGCTGGTCCAAATATCGATGGGCGGAAAAACCGCCATCCGGAGGAGTACTGAATATGACGGCTCAGTCGCGGGCGAGTGCCGAAGTCCTGATCGTGGGTGGCGGCCCGGTCGGCATGGGGTTGGCCATCGAATTGGGGCAGCGTGGCATCACGGTGCTGGTTGTCGAAAAATACCCCTCGCCTCAGCCCGTTCCCAAGGGGCAGAACTTGACGCAGCGAACGATGGAACACTTCCATTTCTGGGGCATCGAGGACCAGTTGCGAGCGGCCCGCACCATACCGAGGGACTACGGTATCGGCGGCCTGACCGCCTACGGCACGCTGCTGGGCGACTATCATTATGATTGGCTGCAGCGGGAACTGGTGAGGCCCTATTATTACACCGACAATGAGCGTCTGCCTCAGTACGCGACCGAGGCTGTGTTGCGCGCCCGGGCCGCACAATTGCCCTCAGTCACAACCTTGTTTGGGTGGTCGTGCATCGAGACCGAGCAAAACGCAGCAAGCGCAAGTGCGACAATCGTCAACCGCGAAACTGGCGAGCAAAAGATTGTTAGCGCTCTCTATCTGGTCGGCTGCGACGGATCCAAATCGGTAGTGCGCGAAAGCGCAGGGATCGTTCAGGATCGATCTGATCACGACCGACTGATGGTCCTGCTGGTCTTCAAGTCCAAGACATTGCACGACCTTTTGGCCCGGTTTCCAGGCAAGTCATTCTACAACGTCCTGCACCCAGATCTCGAAGGCTATTGGCAGTTTTTCGGCCGCGTTGATCTCGGCGATACGTGGTTCTTCCATGCCCCTGTCCCTCTCGGCACCACAGAGGACAATTTCGATTTCGCCTCTTATCTGCACAAGGCGGTTGGTGCGGAATTCGACGTGTCGTTCGACCATATCGGCTTTTGGGATTTGCGGGTGGCCATCGCCCGCAATTACAACAAAGGCCGCATCTTTATTGCCGGCGACGCCGCACATAGCCATCCTCCCTATGGTGGATACGGCATCAACACTGGTCTCGAAGACGCGCGAAATCTCGGTTGGAAACTGGCGGCGACGATCAAGGGGTGGGCCGGCGAAGAATTACTGGCGACCTATGACGAAGAACGCCGGCCGGTATTTGCCTCCACCGCCAAGGACTTCATCGAAAAATCTATCGAAAACGACAAGGCGTTCCTGGCGGCTTTCAATCCTAAACATGACCGGGCCGCATTTGAGGCCGAATGGACGTCGCGGGGCTCGGGTGCGCGCGGGGAAGTCAACGCCTACGAGCCAAACTATGCCGGGTCGTCGATTGTTTTTGGCCCCAACAACGCTATTTGCAACGCCAATGGCACTCACAGCGACGTAGCGCGGCCGGGGCATCACCTGACGCCCAAGACACTGTCCGATGGTCGCAACATTTATGAGGCGCTCGGCAGCGGCTATACCCTTTTGGCACTGGGCGAAGACAATCTCATTGCAGCAGAATTTGCACAGGCCGCCTCTATTCTCGGAATTCCCCTCACGGTGATCGCCGATCACGGAGAAGGGGAATGTGGTCTCTATGGTGCCCACTATATTCTTATCCGTCCCGACCAGTTCGTCAGTTGGACCGGCAACTCGGTTTCGCCAGGAGAGGCGTCAGACATTCTTGCTCGCGCTGTGGCCATTGATCGACAGGCGAACCTGAAGGAGCGCTACGCGTGACTGCTCAGAGACGACTGATCATCGGGATTTCCGGAGCATCCGGCGTCATTTATGGCGTCCGCGCCCTGGAAATTCTCAAGGCCGTTTCTGACATCGAAACCCATCTGGTCATTAGCCCTGCAGCCATCCGCACGCTCGGGGAGGAAACGAATTTATGTGGCGACGACGTTAAAGCGCTTGCCGATCATGTGCACAGTCCCAAGGACATCGGCGCCGCCATCTCGTCTGGCTCGTTCAAGACGCTTGGCATGTTGGTTGCCCCATGCTCAGTCAAAACGTTGAGCGGGATCGCGCATTGCTACAATGACGAACTCATCGTCCGCGCAGCCGATGTCTGTCTTAAAGAGCGCAGACGCGTCGTTCTGCTCTTTCGCGAAACGCCGCTCCATGCGGGCCATATTGCACTTATGGAGCGTGCTACCCTCAACGGCGCCATCGTCATGCCGCCAGTACCGGCGTTTTACAACAAGCCAGAAACAATTGATGACCTGATCAGCCAGACGATAGGTCGCGCCCTGGATATTTTTGACATCGACGCTAATGTCGTCAAACGTTGGAAAGATGTCGGTCTATGACTCCACTTGCGGACATGGGCCGCCCCGCACGTGCATTAGGTCGGGCCAAGACGGCGCAACCGCATGACTGAACTTGCAAAACCGAGCGAACGTCGACGTCATCGGTCAGATCGTAGTCATTGTCGGTTGGGAATGTCGCCACTGTCGTAGTTGGCCCGCGGCCCGTTGTTGAACCTCTAGTCAGGGGCGTCGATACCGGGTGGTTGCGGGGGCTGGCCGTTGGCAAGAACGAGGCCATGCGAACACACCACTATCTCTGCGAAAGGCGGTCGTCGGATACCGGTCTCTGTTGCATAACTGCTGCTGTGGGCCGCGTACCGAGAAGCTGATGGGATTAATTGCCGCGTACGGAGAGATAATCGAGCACAACCAGATGGTCAGCGTGAACACTCGCCGATACGATATTGAGTACGAGAATTGGATAGCTCGAGGATTTAAACACGCACTAATCGAAAGTATTGGGCGTTCTTGTGCATATAGTTGGCGCGGAACGCCCTGCAGTAGAACGCTGCTATCACCCACCCAAACTAATCCGCCTGATTGCCCCCAATCATGTTCGCATAGGCAGCTGTGAAGCCCATGAGGGAGAATGGCAGATCGATTGTCGCGCCGGCGTCGTTGACCACGCTTAGCTGGCCCTGGCGACCCTGGCGCATTGCTGCGAGCAAGGTGTCGGAGGCCGTGCCCTCGACAAGGCAGCCCTGCGGCGTGCACCGCGATATGGGAATATTGGCCTGGTACTCAGGGCCGATCGCCAGGCGCACGCCGGCCGTGGTCGACACGCCGAGCGGGACGGCTATCTGCAATTGGGCGGGGCCGGCGTCCTCTGCCGCATAGAGCGCAACAACGATCACCGTCTGGCTGCCTTCGGCCGCCAGGACGCGATGTGTGATCTGGCAGGTATCGGTCTCTTCAAAGCATTCAAGCGCCCAGTCCTGATGCTGCTGCGTTTCGGCGCCTTCGACCGGAGCGTTGACGACATTGATCGGGTCGGGCGCCGGCTGTGGCGCGGGTGCGGCGGCGGGAGCCACTTCGGAACTTGATGGCTGCTGACCGCCGGGCAATTCGACCGGATCGGTTTCCGGTTCGGGATCGCTGTCGATGAGCGGCGGCGGCGAAGGGGGCACCGCTACGCTCGCCTGCCCCAATGCAGGCGCGGCGACAAACGCCGTCAATAATGAAGCCGTCGCAGCCAGGCCAATCAAACGCATAAGTCTTCCCCCTGCCGAAAATATCGGAAATGGAATATACTGATGTCTAATCGATTGCCAGACCGAAAAGCGACAGTTGCGCCTTTGACAGCCTGCCCGTATTAGTGGGCAACCGACAGCAATACCGAGAGTCCGCCATGCGCCCTGCAGTATATGCCCTAGCCATTCTTTTGGGCGCCGTGGCGCCGGTTTCGGGCCAGCCGGTGGGGGTAAACCAAGTCGACCGGGGGCCGGCCACCCATGTTCGGCAGCTGCCCTCGCCACCGCTGACCGCCATTACCCAGCTTCCGTCATCGGCGCGAATCCGTCCACAACCGGTCGCGACCCGCATCGTGCAACAGCCCGTGGCACAGGCCTTCGTCTCTACTGACGAAAGCGCTTCGCGGCCCGAGGACTGGAATACCGTGACCGATGATGCACCGATCGTTGCAGCGCCTGGCGAAGACCCAGTGCCTTCGGTCGGCGCGGGCGTGACGGTTATCCTCACGCCCCAGACAGTCGCTCAATTGCCATCGGTGGGACCAGGCGCGGTCGCCAACTAGCCGATCTATAGTGCATTTCATAGTGCACGATGACTTTCCAAACCAGCAACTTTGTGTCCTGGCGAGCACACATTCCCCGCTTATTCATCATATTGAGCTTGCAAACTTGCTTTTGGCGCCAGCCTAACCAAGAAGTACTGTCGAAAGCCGGGAGCAGAAGTTCACCGGCGGTTAATTTCTGGGGGAACCATGTTCAGAGGCATCGCAGTCGCGCTGGTATCAGCCGTTCTTCTTACGGGCTGCGCCACGATGGGGCAGCAGTCCAATGCGCCCGCGGCGACACTCGTGAGCGACACACACGCCACCGCTTCGTTGCGCACCCTACCCCCGCCGCGCCAGCCGCTTGACGTCGCGGTCTACGAATTCGCAGACCTGACAGGACAGGCCCGGCCCAATCCCAATTTCGCCGAATCGAGCCGTGCCGTTACCCAGGGCGGTGCACAGATCCTCGTCGATGTCCTGACGCGGGCCGGCGATGGCCAGTGGTTCCGCATTGCCGAACGCACCGGGTTGCGCAATCTCGTCCAGGAACGCACGCTGATCGAAAATACCAATTCCGCCTATGGCGGCGTTGGCCCGCTGCCCCCGATCCGTTTTGCCGGCATCATCCTTGAAGGCGGGATCGTCGGGTATGATGCCGACACGATGTCCGGTGGTGCGGGCGCACGCTATTTCGGCATCGGTGCCGATACGGAATACCGGTCCGATACGGTCACCGTGAACCTGCGCGCGGTCAGCGTACAGAATGGCGAGGTTCTCGCCTCGACTACGACTACAAAGCAGATCTATTCCTACATGAACCGCGCCGGGGCGTATGTCTTTGCCGAACCCCAGCGTCTGCTGGAGATCGAAGCCGGTATGGCGCGTAACGATCCGACCCAACTTGCGGTGCGCGAAGCGATCGAACTGGCGGTATTCTCATTGGTCGTCGAGGGGCTGGAGCGCGGCCTATGGGATCTGCGCGACTCAAGCGCAAAGGCAACCCTGGTCGCCGCCTACAATCAGCAATACACGGCGCCAGTGCAGTAGCCGATTTTCTACATCACCGATCGTCAAAGGGCGCCTGAGGCGCCCTTTTTTGTGCTCTGCGCCCGTCATAGTGCATATGCACTACGCTCCAAGAAAATATCCATAGTAGATTTTGACTATTACTTGCTATCGAGTCACATGTTTACCACTCGTGTTTACGATAGACTTATTTGATTTGAAGTTTGACTTGCGCTTCGAACTAATCCCAGCGATTTAACATATTGTTAACCGAAGGTGGCCTGGCGACCTTTGGGGCTTGAGGGAGGGGTACGCCCCTCTATGTGGGGATTCATTCGGAGGGCATCATGACCCGATATACTCTTATGGCCGGCGTGGCCTTGGCTGCCTTGAGCGCCAGCGGCGCCCTGGCGCAAACGTCGAACACGGCCTATGTGGGCCAGTACAACGAAAACAACCTGGCCTACCTCGTTCAGATCGCCGCCGGCCCTGCCGCCGGCAACACCGGATTCATCTACCAGTATGGCGAGAGCAACGTGTTCCTGCCCTACGCACCCGGCTTGAACGGCGTTGCACAACAGGGCACCAACGAGCTCGGCGTCTATCAGATGGGCCGCAACAACTTCGTTGGCGGCAATCTCCACCAGTCCGGAGACAATGTCGGCGCCATCGCCCAGTTCGGCAATGGCAACGCTGTCGGCCAATTCCGTCAGACCGGCGTGGACAACCGCGGCGCGGTCTTCCAGGGCGGTAACTACAACCTCGCCAGCAACATCCAGAACGGCGAAGGCAACGACGGCGGCATCATCCAGATTAACGGCTCGGAAGCCTTCGGCAACATCGCCTTCAACAACCAGCAGGGTGCAGACCAGATCGGCCGCATCTTCCAGGGCGGCACGTCCAACTTCGCAGTGTCCGCTCAGGACAGCTCGGCTAATGCCGATTCGGCCATCGTCCAGCTCGGCGCCGGCAATTTCGGCGTCAACAGCCAGACCAACGCTCCCGACGCCGATGCCAGCATCTGGTCGCAGGGCGCTGGCAACATCGCCTCGAACACCCAGACGGGCGGCACGGAGCTCGACGCATCCGTCACGCAGTTCGGCGCGTTCAACGTTGGGTCGAACACGCAATCGACTGGCGTAAATCACGACAACACGGCCTCGATCAATCAGGTTGGCGTCGCCAATCAGGCTATCAATTCGCAGACCGGCACATTCCATGGCGGCAACGACAATCGTTTGAACCAGGCGGACATTGCACAGTTCGGCATCGGCAACACCGGTACGAATTTGCAGAATGATGGACGCGCGAATTCGAGCGAAATTCTCCAGGTCGGCGCAGGCAACGAAGCCGAGAACGCCAACAACGGCGGCACTGGCCATGAGAAGGAAATTGCTCAGTTCGGTATTGGCAATCAGGCCAGCAATTATTCCGAGCGTGGCGGCAATCAGGCCGTCAGCAATGATCTCGGTAACGATGCTTCGATCCTTCAGGTCGGCGCAGCCAATCAGGCGACTAATAGCCAGGTTCTTCAGGGAAGCGGCTCGCCCACTTTCACTTCGAACTCGGCCGAGATCGCACAGTTCGGCCTGGGCAACGTAGCGACCAACGATCAATCCTCAAATAATCACTCTGCGCCGCAGACACAGAACACGGCCAACATTGTTCAGGCCGGTGTCGGCAATGCCGCGGAGAATGAGCAGTGGCGCACGACCACGAGCGATACCAACGTCGCCCAGTTCGGTGCCTTCAACGCTGCATCCAACGCACAGGATAGCGGCGCCGACTTGTCGGCGGATATCACACAGATCGGCGTCGGCAACCTGGCGTCCAACGCCCAGACCAACCTGCCCGGCTCGCCCGCGCATTTCAACACCGACAACCAGGCAACGATCGCACAGGTCGGCGTCGGCAATATCGCGGCCAACGAACAGGATCGTGCCGCCCAGGGCGTCGCCAGCATTGAGCAGTTTGGCGCTGGAAACGTAGGCACCAACACACAGACCAACCCCTACTCGGCCACAGCCGCGATTTCACAGGCTGGCGCCGGTAACTTCGCTACCAACACACAGACCAATGGCGGCAACGCTGCGCTCGGCAACGACGCTGGCGTCAACCAGGTCGGCCTTATGAATCAGGCGAGCAATGCGCAGACCGACGGTATCGGGAACGATGCTGGCAGCGACCAATTCGGTGCCTTCAATCTGGCCGAGAATGCGCAAACTGGCGGATCAAATCTTGCTGCCGGTATCGCGCAGTACGGTGTCGCAAACACCGCTTCGAATGCTCAGGCCGGTGGCACGGATGCCGAAGCCAGCATTGTGCAGTACGGTTTCGGCAACGAAGCCGCCAACGCGCAAACCAATGGCTCCAACGGTCTCGCTGGCATCACACAGGCGGGCGCTCTGAACGAAGCCAGCAACACGCAGACGGGCGGTACGGACCTCCACGCCAGCGTGAACCAGATAGGTCTCGACAACGCAGCGACCAACGTTCAGGCCGATGGCGCCACCAACGCCGCTGGCATCGAACAGATCGGTGCGTTCAACGATGGCACCAATCTCCAGTCCGAGGGCGAGCTTTTGGTCGCGAACGTGCTGCAGGTCGGCGCCGACAACACTGGTCTGAACGTTCAGGATGGCGGCGAAGGCAACCAAGCTGTCGTGGCCCAATACGGCCTCAACAACACGGGTGCCAACTTCCAGACTGATGGCGTGGGCAACACCGCCCGGGTCACGCAGATCGGCGCCAACAATGCCGGTGGCAATGTTCAGGTCGAAAACGTTGCGAGCGTCGATGCCGCCATCTTCCAGGCTGGCGTCAACAACAACGCAGGCAACGTCCAGTCCAATGGTTCGAACCTTTCCGCCGACATCTTCCAGATCGGTGGCTTCAACTGGGCCGGCAACGTCCAGGGCGAGACCGCAGGTGCTGATGCGCTGATCGTTCAGGTCGGCGTCGGCAATGGCGCCGCCAACAGCCAGACAGAGGCTGACGGCAGCTCCGCGACGACTATCCAGGCCGGCGGCTTCAACCTTGCCTTCAACACCCAGAACGACGTCGAAGACGCCACGGCGTTCATCGGCCAGTTCGGTGTCGGCAACGTGGGTGCGAACCTGCAGCAGAACGAAAGCTCGGATGTCCTTGCTGCCATCGTTCAGGTGGGTTCGGGCAATAATGCCTTCAACGTGCAGGGCGAAGAGCAGACCGTTACTTACGGCCTGTCTATGCTCGATTTTGATCTCACAACCGAGATCGCGGGCTTCCGTGTGGGCCTAGCGGGCGCCGACTCGGAGATATCCGGCAGCGGAAATGCTCCGGCAGAGGCTGCGATGGCAGTGGTCGTGCAGGTCGGCGAGAGCAATACTGCGATCAATGCGCAAGCAGGCAAGCTGATCATGCCGGGCGAGGGTACCATCAGCCAAACGCAGACTGCGTATTGGGCTGAATATACGCCGGCGGGTTTCCTGGGCCTATTTGGCTCTTGGAGCCAAGAAAGCGCATCCACGGAGACATCCGTAAGTGGCACCAATCCGCTTGGCGAATTCTCGATCCCGACCGTCGCTTCGGCTGCAGGTATCGTTCAGCTCGGTGACGACAACTTTGCCATCAACAGCCAGACCGGTGCGATCGCCTCGCTGGCCGGCATCGTCCAGCTCGAAGACGGCAACTTTGCCCTCCAGAGCCAGGAACTGACCGTCGGTGCGCTCGCCGCTACCGTTCAGTCGGGCAATGGAAACGTCGCCCTCACCAATCAGGAAGCTGCAGTGGCTGTCGCCGCCGGCACCATCCAGATCGGTAACGGCAACTTCTCGTCCACCAGCCAGACGGGCACGATCAGCCTTGAAACGCTGTTGGCAGATGGCCTTGGAGGTCTCTCGGTTGCCGCCGCTGACCTCTCGACCACCGCTCAGATCGGTGACCGCAATGGTGCCATCACGATCCAGACCGGATCGGCGAACACCGCGCTCACGGTTCAGGCGGGCAGCGACAACGGCGCCTTTATCGCCCAGTCGAGCAATGGCAATGCCGCTACCATTCTGACCTCGGCCGATCATTCGACGGCTGCGATCCTTCAGGGCGGAGCCGGCGGTCATGAAGCGAATGTTGTCCAATTCGGCTCCTACAGCGCGTCCCTGGTCCTCCAGGGCGGCGAAAGCCAGACGGCCAACGTCTTCCAGGTCGGCACCGGCGACACCCTCGCCCAGGCCAACCGCGCCGCTGTCATCCAGTCGGGCGCTCACAATGCGGCCACCGTGGTCCAGTGGGGCCAGGGCAACATGGCTGCCGTGGTTCAGGGCAACTAAGCAAACTGCGCCGCGCGGGTTCTCCCGCGCGGCATCCTCAAAAGGTTTGAACGGTGATTGCGATACTGGGGGTAGCATTGATGGTCGCGTCCGAAGTCCTGAGCTTCGAAGCCGATGTCCTGGCAACAGGTGTCACGCGCTGCGCCATCGAAATGGCTTCCAACGAAACGACGACCCTGCAGCCGATCTTTCTGGCCGGTGAGGATGTCGAAGGCGAATACAGCTTCGTGGTCACCTCGGTTTCAAATGGCGGACGGTCCGTGACACGCCAGGCGAACAGGTTTTTCGCGGGTCGGGTCCATGGCCCAACCGTCACGCTCGGTACCGGCGCACACATCGAAGCCGGTTTCGAGGTTACCGATGCACATGGCGTGGCGCTGTGCTCGATCGAGGTCAGCCACCCAGCCAATCATCTGGTCCAGCGTTCGACCAGCCATTCGGGAGGAATGCATGGTTAGATTTTCCAAAATGATGCAGGCGCTCGGCGCCGGGCTCGCGGCCATTGCGCTGACCGTATCGGTCGCCCTCGGCGACGACATCATCAGCCTTTACGACCAGCCGGCGCCTGGTTGGTACGACGTGCCGGTCACCGAGGGTGGCATCGCGCTGCTCGAGAGCGTGAAGTCGGCTCTTTCGCCTTTCACATCCGAAGGCGCGCCAAACACGACGATGATCAATCAGCTTGGCGACGATCTGTTCGCCCAGTCGGGCATCACGGGCAATTCCAACCTCTCCTACATCAACCAGACCGGCACCAACAATCGCGCGGTCCAGGCGATGGTGGGCAATGGCAATGCCCTGCTGCTCCACCAGGGTGGCGAAAACAACACCGTCCTGCAGGCGAGCATCGGCAACGACAATCTGCAGATGGTCGGGGTCGAGGGAAACAGCAACGAAGTCGCCTATATCCAGGCCGGCAACGACCTTGCCGGCGCCATCAGCGTGGGCGGCGTCAATTCATCCGTGCTGGCCGTCCAGACGCAGGCATCGGGCAGCTATCTCATGCCCACCGGCATCGGCGGCCTGCAGAACCACGTGGTCGTGATCGTCCCTGGCCGCATGTACATCTTCGACAAATAATTCGATGCCATCGGAGGCAAAAATGAAAATCTCACGGATTTCTCTGGCGACAGCCGCCATTCTCGTCAGTGCACCCGCCATGGCTTCGTCCATGGTTTACGCGCCGGTCAACCCGTCTTTCGGCGGCGATCCGCTCAATGGCGCGTGGCTGTTGTCCCAGGCGACGGCGCAGACACCGGGCGCCGGCGCGCCCAGCTTTGCCATCGACTTCCCCGATCTAGGTCTGATCGGCGGCGGCGAGCAGCCGGTCGATGAAGATGACGCAACGGCTGAAGAATAATCGAGCGGCGCGCAGGCTTCGTCCTGCCGGCGGAAAGGATACGACAATGAGAACATTGATGATCCTGGGATGCATGGGCGCGCTGGCGCTGACCGGCGCCCCGGCCATGGCCTCTTCCCTCGTCTATGAGCCCATCAATCCATCGTTCGGGGGCAACCCTCTCAATGGAAATTGGCTCATCTCCCAGGCGACGGCGCAATCGGAAGGTGGCGGTGGCACCTCCCCGAGCTTTGTTATCGATTTTCCCGACTTCGGGGGCATATTGCAGCCCAATCCCAACCCGATCGAGCTGCCTGAAGTGCCCGGCGGGCCGGGCGCGGAAGGGGCGAACTAGTATTGACGCACGACGGCGACGTTGCCGCGACCCTGCTGCGAGATGAAGGCATTGTGGCCAGACCCTACTTGGGTGAGCGCAGCGGCGTTGCCATAGCCAACTTGCTGGACGAAGCCGATATTGCGGCTGCCGCCCTGCAGCAGAGACGCCGAGTTGGCCGTGCCGCGCTGGACGATGAGGCCGAGATTGTCGGTTCCCGTTTGGGTGATGTCGGCCTGGTTGAACAGGCCGGTCTGGATGACCGTCGCGGCCGGCAGGTTCCCCTGGGAGAGGGGACGCATCACCTCGTCGACGTGGGCAGCGATGGAGGAGAAGTCGACCATGTCGATGGTCAGCGCGGGCGCCGCGTCCAGAAAGGGTGACTGCTGTATATAGGCTGGCGATGCGTAAGCAGCGTTAGCCAAACTTGAAAGAAGAACTGAAGCGAGGAGAGTTTTCATTGGTGCCTGCCTGTCTATTTGTTCTAAGTTGACTGCAGGATGACCTAAACGAATTAAATTGATCCAAATTGACGTGGTTTCAACTTGGATACGACAAACTATAAAATTTTACGCAATTGAATGACGCGACGCCCGTACCACGCTTCCATCCCCGCAATCGGGATGGATCGATCGTGAGCCTCTGGCCCTGCGCCGCGTCATCCGGGCAAGGAATAAAAGATTATATGCGTTCTGCTGCAGCCTTTTCGTCGAACACCGCACCGGTTAACGTCCTCATGGACGCGGTGTATGACGCGGCGTTCGCGCCCGACGAATGGCAGACCGTATGCGACTGGTTTCACGCAGCCTTCGGGGCCTTTGCTTGCATCGCAAGCCACGATCTGGTCACCAACCGCAACCTCGGCGCCTATTATTCCGGCCATGACGACGCTGCATGGGCCAGCTACAAGCAGCATCACGATCAACACAACATTCTCATCGAGGCCCTGCGCGTCAAACCTGAGGGTGCGTCGCTGCGGATGGACGAACTCGTCCCACCCAATGTGCTCGAGCGCTCAAAGTTCTATACGGAGTGGCTCAAGCCACAAGGCGAGCTCAATGCGGGCGGGCTGGCGGTTCTGTCCAACAAGGAACACCGCATCATCACCTTCAGCGCCCTGTTGCCGCGCGCCAAGGCGGAACCATCGACAGACGATTTGATGGCGGTGGTCGAGCTGATCGTTCCCCATATGCAGCGTTCGCTGCGCCTCAATCAGAGTGCTCACCGTGTGGCCAACAAGGCCTCGATCCTAGAGACCTTCATGGAAGAGGCGCGTGCCGCCTTTCTCGTCCTTGACGAACAGGGGCGTCCGCTCGAGGTCAACCGCCAGGCACGCGCCCTGTTCGATGGGGGCGTCCTCACGCTCGATTTCGGCGGCTCGCTGATGATGAACCATCAGGCGGGCTCGAATTTCATTCAAGAGGCTGTGGCCAAGGCAGCGGCGGGAAGCTCCGATTTCGGCGATGGCATCGCCGTCCCGATCGACGATCTGACGCCATCAGGATATTTGCGCGCCATCCCGCTTGGCACACAAGGGCGCCAGACCATGCACCAGCTCATGGGCACCCGCTCCCACGCAGCGGTCATCATCTCCATTTCCTCCTCGCAGCCAATGCTCAAGGCCGCTCAGGCGCGGTTTGGCCTGTCCCCGGCCGAAGCCGCAGTGCTTAGCGGGCTTGTCCAGGGCAAGGGCTTGAAAGAACTGGCGGCTGACAGGAACACGTCCATCCATACAGTGCGTAATCAGGTCGCGTCACTGCTGGAAAAGACCGGCACGTCGAGCCAGAAAGAACTGGTTGGGATCTTTGCCGCACCAAAGCGGATCTAGGCAAAATGCCGCCTTAGGATCCGCGGTCTCAAAGTCGGTTTAGTAGACCGGCTGAAAGATTCGGCGCGCGTCTCAAGGACGTGCCAAACCAAAAGGGGCCAGCGCATTGGCGCCGCCCCGAGGCGATCCCGCCATGAGATCAGTTCACGCAGCGTATTGGCTCGCCGCGCCGCCTTGCTGGCTCCACTTGGCATACCACGCATCAAACAGTTCGAGCTGGGCCTTGGCGTAATTGCGCTGGCTGGCGCTGAGTTCGTCGGTTTCGATGAAATGCAGCGAGAATTCGGGATTTCCCTTCAGCACCATGAGATATTTATAATAGAGCACCAGGTCTGCGCCTTCGTCGAACGACGAGAGCACGGCCAGCGCGCTGTCGAGTTCAAGCGCACGCTGGCGCGCATCAGGATCGCCCTTGGCGGCGGCGCGTGACAGTGCGCACAGATGAAGCACTTCCTTGGGCAGGACATTGCCAATGCCGGTGATCGCGCCGGTGGCTCCGCAATTGACAAAGCCATGGAACACAGTGGTGTCCACCCCGATCATCAGCGAGACGCTGTCGTCCTGGCTGGTGATGTGCTCGGCGGCATAGGTCAGATCGGCCGCGCCGCCAAATTCCTTGAAGCCAACGAGGTTCTTGTGCTCGGAACGCAAAGCGAAGAAGAGTTCGGCGCGCGTGGCAAACCCGTAGTAGGGGCTGTTGTAGATCACGGCGGGCAGATCGGGCGCTGCCGAGAGAACTGCTTTGAAGTGATGGCGCTGCGCAGCGGACGATGTGCCGCGTGAAAGAACCCGCGGGATGACCATCAAGCCCTTGGCGCCGGCCTTCTGGGCATGAGCAGCCAGAGCGACCGCCGAGCCGGTGTTGATGGCGCCGGTGCCCACGATCACCGGAATGTCGGCTGCAACCAAGCGCTCAACGCCTTCCATGCGCTGCGCGTCGGTCAGGAGTGGCCAATCACCCATCGAGCCGCAGTAAACCACTGCGGACATACCGGCATTGATCAGGTCTTTGCCCTTTTTAACAAGCGCATCGAAATCAGGCGCCCGGTCGTTGGTGCATGGCGTCATCAGAGCCGGGATGCAGCCGGAGAATATGGTCTGGGTCACGAGTGTCGTCCTTGCATCAACAGAGGTCAAAGCGTTTACGGCTACGCGAGGTAGCCAAGTGCATGCAGTCAAAATAGCACTTGTATTTTTTTTGTCGACAAAAATTGCAGGCAGGTCTGATTATTTTCCTCATCGTTCCAAACCTCACAGCGCCAACGCAGTGTTGACGTTGGAATCGGCAGTGATGAGCCCCTTGATCTGGCGCACGATCTGGTCGGCATGGGCTTGGGCCAACTGATCCGCTAATGCGACGTCACGCGCCTTGATTGCGGCAAGGAGGTCCTCATGTTCGGTGACGTAGCGGCGGGGCAACTCGTCGTTGAAGGATGAATAGTAGAGCCGCAGGATACGCCGTCCCTCATCGAGGAGCTGGGTGAAGAGGTCGATATAATATCGGTTGCGGCCGGCAATAGCGATGGCGCGGTGGAAGTCGCGATTGGTTGAAATCATGCTCATCGCGTCGCGGGCCTCGACGGCCCTTGCGAAGGCTTCCTGATGCGTGGCGATCGCTTCGAGATCGCCAGAGCCGTGATTGGCAGCGGCCAGACGCGTCGTCACCCGATACATCAAAGTCAGCGCATCGAAAAAATGGGACAGGTTGAGAAAGTCGATATTGGCGACGATGGTCGCCCGATTGGGCAAAGTCGTGACCAGACCGTCGCCGACCAGTCGCACCAACGCCTCGCGGATCGGCGTCCGCGAGAGCGAAAAGCGCTCGGCCAACTGCACCTCGTCTATAGGCGCGCCCGGGGCGAGGCGAAGTTCGACGATCTCATTGCGCAAGGTTTCATAGACGTGGCCAACGCCTGAGCCCCGGCGGTAACCCAGTTGCTCCCCATTCGCCTTGTCCTTCGATGTCTGCTTCATCGCCCCGGTCTCCATCGCGTTGAATATGCATAGCTTGCGGCGACGCAAAAAAGAATGAGTACTGTCGTTATTTTATTTGTCGACAACGTGAATGCAACTTGTTAGCGTCATGCCTTGCCATCTTTTCGGGGGAATGGGCGGCAGTGGATGACGAGCGAGGGAGCGTCTATGACAGCCAGTTCATCACATGCAGCGCCGGCGCCGGTTCGCTTCTGGGCGGCGTTTTCGAACGGGCTGGTGTTTATCGAATTGCGGGCGGCCGCCGCCCTGCTTCTGGCGCTGGCCTTAATCATCTTGACCAATGTCATCACCCGCTATGTCGGCACGCCAATCTATTTGATCGACGAGCTGGCGGTATTCGTGATGGTCTGGCTGGCCTTTATCGGCACCTCGGCCATGTCCCGGCTCAAGCTCGATTTTGCCGTGACATTTCTGGCCGACAACGCGCCAGTTTGGATGGGGCCGATCATTCGATCGGGGTCGATCGTCCTGATCATTGCGTTCGGCATCGCTCTTGGCTGGATGAGCTGGATCTGGGCCGACCCGATCGGGATCGCGGCGGCAGGCTTTGATGCACGCGCCTTTGCCGGCACCTCGTTCAACTTTCTCTACACCGAATACACCCAGACCCTGCAGTGGCCGCGCTGGGCGGTGATGATGACCATTCCGCTGTTTGCCGTGTGCCTCGTCATCCATGCCATCGCCAATCTCTTTGAAGAAATCGGTTTGATCGAACGGACTGTTACGTCCGGATTTGAAGAGGAGGCCGTCTGATGTGGACCGGGGCAACATTTTTCTTTGCCATGTTGGTGGGTGCGCCGATCGGCATCTGCCTTTGCATCGCAGCGATCATCTTCCTTTATGCAGAAGGCAATACGCTGCTTTTTGCCTCCTATCCTACCCAAATGTTCGACAGCGCCGGCAATTACGGACTGATCGCCATTCCGTTGTTCATCCTGATCGGTGACATCATGAACGAAGGCGGCATCACCGGTCGCATCGTTCGCATGGCGCTAGCCTTCGTCGGGTCGCTGCGTGGCGGGCTGGCCTATGTCAACCTGGTGGCCAATATGTTCGTGGCGTCCATCATGGGATCGGCCTCCTCGCAGGTCGCCGTGATGTCGCGGGTCATGGTGCCAGAGATGGAACGGCAGGGGTATCGGCGCGATTTCGCAGCCGGGCTTACCGTCTATTCAGGCATCCTGGGGCCGATCATTCCGCCCTCGATCATGTTCGTCGTCTATAGCGTACTGGCTCAGATCTCGGTTGGAGACATGCTCTTGTCGGGGTTGGTTCCGGGATTGATGCTGGCGGGATCGTTTCTGGTTCTCATCGCGATCCTGGGACTGTTTTATCCCTACCCCGTCAACGAGCCACAGCCTTTCCCCGCGCGACTGCGTGCCGTGCGCGATGGCTTGCCGACGCTGCTCATTCCCTTTGTAATCGTCGGATCGATCATGGGCGGGTTCGCAAACCCGACAGAGGCTGCCGCCGTCGGCGCACTGGCCGCATTCCTCATCGGCTGGCTGTGGGTGGGCGACCTCAAGGTTTCGGCCATGCCCCGCATCCTGATGCGTGCTGCGGGGTATTCCGCCATCATCTTATTTCTGGTCGCGGCTGCGGGCGTGTTTTCGTGGGTGTTGACCTATGGTCGCGTGCCGCAGCAGGTGGCGGCCTGGATCCAGACCGTGGCAACCGATCCGATCAGCTTCATGCTGCTGGTCAATCTGATCCTCTTGCTGATCGGCACGGTGATCGACGGCGCTCCGGCGCTGATCATGACCGTTCCAATCCTGCTTCCGATCGCGACCGAAATCTATGGCATCGACCCCTTCCATTTCGGCGTGGTCGTCGTCGTCAATCTGGTCCTGGGATTCATGACGCCACCGGTGGGGCTTTGTCTTTACGTCGCCTCCGCAGTGACGGGGGTCAAGCCATCGCGGCTCTTTATCGTGACCTTGCCGTTCTTCTTCGTCACCGTCGCCATACTCGTCATCCTGTCCGTGTTTCCGTTCTTTTCGACAGTCCTGTCGCGCTGACGGGGCCAACACACTCAACCAAAGGGGAAATGAAATGAAACTCAATCGCAGGCGTTTTCTCGCCGCCAGTTCCGCCGCTGCCGGTGCAACATTATTTACACCCAATCTGGCTCTGGCCCAGAATCACAGCTTCCGGCTGGGCATCGCTACGCCTCCGGGGCATTCGTGGAACGACGCGGCCCTCGCCGCAGGGGAACTGATGACGGAAGCCAGCGATGGCCGGATCGAGGTGACTGTCTTCCACGCCAGCCAGTTGGGCACCGAGGCTGCGATGCTCCAGCAATTGCAGTCGGGAGCCCTGGATTTTGGATGGCTGCAGACCGCCGAACTGGGCACCCGCGTGCCGCAGATCGCCGCGATCAACGCGCCGTATCTCGTCCAGTCCACAGCGCAGATACCCAGCCTCATTCGCCACCCTGTTGCCACTCAGCTTCTCGAGTTGCTGCCTGCCGAAACCGGCACGGTCGGCCTCGGTTGGGGCATCACCGGCATGCGCTCGGTCTTTTCGTCCCGTCCCGTGGAAACGGTTGCCGACCTGGCTGGCCTCAAGCTTCGGACCCACACAACGCCCGCATTCCGGGACTTTTACGAAATGCTGGGCGCCGCACCGACACCGCTGCCCACGCCGCAAGTGTACGATGCAATGGCCAACGGCCAGGTCGATGGGCTCGAGGCCGATCTCGAATTTTCCTGGAACCAACGCTTTGATCAGGTGTCCCAGTCAATGCTGCGCATGGACGCGCTGTTCATGCCTGTTGTGGCCCTGGTTTCCGGGCGCGTATGGCAGGGTTTGTCGGAAGCCGACCGCGAAATCATCGCGACGGCCACCAGCGCGGCGCTCGACGCCCAGATCGACGGTTTAGTGGCCGAAGAGCCGCAGCTGATCGAAAACTTCGAAGGATCGGGCATCGCGATCAGCACCGTGAGTGCAACCGATGTCGAGGACCTGATTGCGCGCTATGATGAGAAGTGGAACGCTTTGGCGCCCAATCTGCCCGGACTGCGCGCGGCGAGTGCGGAGCTCTAAGTTTCAAGGGGCGCCCTGTGCGCCCCTTTTTTCCGCCAGCGAACTACTGAACATGCGGCCGGTGGGTAAGTGGCCGAACTCACATATCCAGATGGCACAATCTTCTCAGCCGCGAAGAATTTGCATTCTAGTATACTAATGCTACGGTGCGGACGCTTTGTTTGTGGAGAAGGAGAAACCGGATGCGGTATGTGAATGTGATTACTGCGAGCGTAGCCGCCGTTTTGGTCAGCACGGGCGCGATCAGTCAGGAAATCGATATTCCACGAGATGTGCAATCTCAGGTGACCGAGGTCTGGGAGCCGATTCCTGCGGAAGTGGATGCTCCTGACGGCGCCATTCCGTCCGATGCGATTGCGCTTTTTGACGGTGAAAACCTGGACGCCTGGGAGTCGGCAAATGGCGGGCCTGCTGAATGGACTGTCGAGGACGGCGTCCTTTCGGTCGCGCGCGGGACAGGCGACATCATAACCAGCGAGGGGTTTTGTGACATTCAGCTGCATATGGAGTGGCGCGTATCGGAAGACACCGAGGGCTATGACGGGCAGGATCGCGGCAATAGTGGGGTCAAGAT
The DNA here is from genome assembly GCF_900100665.1 of Pelagibacterium luteolum. Classification (GTDB taxonomy): domain Bacteria; phylum Pseudomonadota; class Alphaproteobacteria; order Rhizobiales; family Devosiaceae; genus Pelagibacterium; species Pelagibacterium luteolum. Next base: position 759,016 of record NZ_FNCS01000001.1, on the reverse strand, counting down.
CCAGGATCGCTACGAGGTCCAGATTCTCGACAGCATCGACAACCCGACATATGTGAACGGACAGGCGGCGTCGATCTACAAGCAGCACGCACCGCTGGTGAATGCTTCGCGCGCTCCAGGCGAATGGCAGACCTATGACATCATTTTCGAAGCACCGATCTTTGGCGAAAATGGTTCAGTGCGCAAACCCGCATATATGACCGTGCTGCACAATGGCGTCGTGGTTCAAAACCACGCGCAGGTGCAGGGCACGACCGCCTGGGTGGGATATCCGACATATACCGAGCACGGCTGCGACCCGATCCGGCTCCAGGACCACAATGCCGATGTCGACTTCCGCAACATCTGGGTCCGTCCTCTCTAGGACCCTTCTAAAGAGAAAGGCCCGGGAGATGAACCCGGGCCTTTCCGCATCTACCTGCGCTGGTGTTACTTGCCGGAGGCGTTGCGTTCGGCAAATTGCTGAGCCTCGAGGGCAAGGCGCGTCACCGTATAGGCATGGGAGAATGTGAGGGCCGTTTCGGTGCGCTCGCGGACGTCGGTCGCCAAATCCTTGAAATATGTGAGGGGGATGCCCGAACAGTCGATGTAGTCGGAGCGTTTGTTATTGACTATGAACAGATGGTCTGTGCCGGGCCGGCCTTCGATATCGACGTATTTGCGCAGCTCGATATAGCCTTCGGTACCCAAGATCATCAGGCGTCCATCCCCCCAGTTGGGCAGCGCATCGGGCGTGTACCAGTCGAGACGGGCATAGCCGCGCGCGATGTCACTGCGCAGCAGGATTTCGCCGAAATCCTGAAAATTCTCATCGTTCGGGTTTGCGAAATTGCCCACGCTCGCGGCAACGATTTCGGCATCCTGAGATCCGGTAAACGTCAGAAACTGATCGATCTGATGAGTACCGATATCACCGAGAATGCCGCCATAGAGCGCGCTATCGAAAAACCAGTCGGGCCGCGTAGCCCGATTGAGCCGATGGGGACCGACGGCGAGTGTTTGAACCACCTCGCCGATCTCGCCGCCACGCACGAGTTCCAGCGCCTTGATGGAGGCGGGAACTTCGAACCGCTCGGAAAAATCCACCGACCATATCTGCCCGGTGCGCTCGACAACCGCCTTGATGCGCTCGAGTTCGGCAAACGAGATGCAGCCCGGCTTGTCGAGCATCACATCCTTGCCATGCTCCATGGCCTCGATGGCAAGATCGGCACGTTGGTGCGGCGGCGCGGCGATCAGGATCAGATTGATTTCCGGATCCTCGAAAAGTTCCCTGCGGTCGGCCGCGCGGGGGACGGTATCGAAGCGCTTTTCAAAGCCCTGTAGGGTTTGCGGTTCGCCCTCGGTCCACCATTTCTTGCAGCGCGCTCCTGCATCGAGCATGCCCGACAGCATGCCGTAGATGTGGCGATGGTCGATGCCCACAACGCCGATGACGACGTCAGCGTTACCCATTGTCGGCCACCTCCTTGAGCGTTACGGCCCGACGTTCCCTCGACGAAAGCACCAGAGCATCGATCAGCCGATGGACGTTCAACGCCTCCGCGCCGGTCGCGCCCGGCTGGCGCCCATCGCGCACCGCCTCGAGAAAGTCGCGTTGCGCGGATGCGTGCCAGTCATGAGGGAAGGCCATGGGGTCGGCGCCACCACCGGTAGCGGCGGGTTCGCCGAAACTGTCAACCGTGCCGTCATGATAGGAGACGGTCGCCGTCCCCGAGCCGAGATGGACGGCGGCATTCTCAAAGCCCAGCTCAATGGTTTCCGCCCCGCCCGGATAGGCCGCCGTCGTCGCGACAATCGAACCCAATGCGCCGGACTCGAACCTGATGCCGGCACCAACGAAATCCTCGGCCTCCATTTGGTGCAGCGCAGAGGTCCCCATCATGGCCATGACTTCGGCGATCGGGCCGGTATAGACCTGTAGGAGATCGAGGGTGTGGATAGCCTGATTGATCAGGACGCCACCGCCGTCACGCGCGTATGTCCCCCGACCCGGCTCGTCATAATAAGATTGCGGACGCCACCAGGGCACGTTCACCTGGGCAATGCCGAGCGCGCCGAGCTTGCCCGACTCCACAAGCGTCTTCAGCCACTGGGATGCCTCGCGATAGCGGTGCTGGAAGATAACGCCAAGCGTGACACCAGCGCTCTCGGCAAGATCGACAAGCTCGCGCCCAGCCGCGCTGTCCGTTGCCAAGGGCTTTTCGAGCAAGATGTGCTTTTGTGCCGCTGCCGCCGCTGCCACGATATCGCGCCGGGCATTGGGGGGCGTGAGCACGATCACCACATCGATATCGGGTTTGGCCAAAATCTCCTCGAGCGATGTCGCACCCGGGAGGTCCCATTTCTTACAAAAAGCTTCGAGCCGTTCCTGATCACGGTCATAGACTGCGCGCACCTGCGCGATGTCCCCAAGATCCTGCAAGGCGCGGGCGTGAATGCCTGCCACCATGCCAACGCCAACGATCGCAACACCTAACATCAATCTCTCCCGATACGGCAATTTCGGCCCGACGAGCGTGCTTGCCATGGCACATCATCTGCAATATGTATTCTAGTATCCTACATCGAGAAGTCAGACAAGGCTGAGCCTTTCCACGAAGCGGAATACGGAGGATATCGCGTGACGAAAAGACTGATGCGGCAGACGTGGCGCTGGTTCGGCCCCGACGACAAGGTGAGCCTGCGTGACGCGCATCAGGCAGGCGCCGAAGGTATCGTCACCGCGCTTTATCACATCCCGCCCGGCGCGATCTGGACGCCCGAAGACATCGAAACGCGCCTGCACGAAACCCGCTTTGCCGCCAATGGCGCCAAGTCCGGGCTTTATTGGGATGTCGTTGAAAGTCTTCCCGTCTCGGAGGCGATCAAGACACAGACCGGCGACTGGCGCGAGCACGTCGCAAACTGGACAACCAGCCTCGAGCATCTCGCCGCCGCAGGGCTTGAGACGGTGTGCTACAATTTCATGCCCATCCTAGATTGGACGCGCACCAACCACCGGCAAATCCTCCCCAATGGTGGCACTGCAATGGTGTTCGACCTCGCCGAGTTCGCCGCATTCGATATCCATATTCTGGCCCGGCCTGACGCCGCGGGTAACTATCGCGAAGACATTGTTCGCGAGGCCGCCCGGCACGCGCAGAAGATGAGCGAGGCGCAAAAGGACGAGCTCAGTCACGCCATCATCGCCGGCCTGGCAGGGGCGGTCGAAAGCTGGACCCTCGAAACCCTGCGGCGCCAACTCGATCGCTACAGCGGGGTCAGTTCAGAACAGCTTCGCCGCCACCATTTCGATTTTCTCGAAGCTGTCGTGCCCACAGCTGAGCGGCTTGGCCTCCGGCTATGCTGCCATCCGGACGATCCCCCCTTCTCGCTGCTGGGCCTGCCGAAGGTCGCGTCAACGGAAAACGATTACCGACTTATGGTCGAGGCCGTCGATAGTCCCGCAAACGGCATCACGTTCTGTACCGGATCGCTTGGGTCGCGCGATGACGCCGACCTGCCCGGATTTGTAGATCGTCTGGGGTCTAAAATCGCCTTCTGCCATCTGCGCAACGTCACGACCTATCACAAGGGTACGCCGACCGGATTTCTCGAGGACGACCATCTCCATGGCAATGTCGACATGGTTGCCGTCGTCGGAGCCTTGCTGCGCGAACAGGAGCGGCGGCGCGACGAAGGTCGGGCCGACTGGCAAATCCCTATGCGCCCCGATCATGGACACGATCTGCTCGATGATGCGGCGCGTGGTGCGCGACCGGGCTACCCCGCCGTTGGCCGCCTCAAGGGCCTGGCCGAATTACGCGGCGTGATGCACGCCCTGGCGGCATCGAACTGACCTCGGGGGTCCTATCGATCGCGCCGATTTCTTCGCCAAGCTGATCGGCCAGTCTGCTCCAAACATTAAGCTGGCAAAGCCAACATCGCGACAACACAAAAGAGGGGCCGTGGCCCCTCTTTCTCTGCGTGACGTCAGGGAGGACGTTACTGGTTGGCCTCGGGCCATGTCATCAAGGCTGTGATGCCGGCGATGCGACCCGAAAGGTCTTCATCGTCCTGCAAAGCCAGGAAGCCTTCGGGTGCCGCCTCAAGTGCCAGCATGGGTACGCCGTCAACATCGGACATTGCCGATTCAGGGCGCTGCGGGGCATTGGCAGCACGCTGTTCGGCAAGCTCGGCCTGCGCGGCCGCGTCGGCGGCGTTGACCTCGGCGTTGAAGTCCGCAAAGGCGCGTTCACCCAAATCGCCGACAGTCCACGAACCCGTATTGCTGCGGGGCAATGCCGGTGCGAGACCGGGATCGGACACGCCTGCAAGTATGACTTCCATGCCCAGAAGCGCTGCGTCGCGCTGCCAGGCCGGACGATCCTCGGCACCAACTGCTTCAAGCATTGCCGAGACTTCGTCGGCAGAACCGACTTGCGTCAGACCTGAGGCGATTGTGGTTATCGCATTGCCGATGCCCGTGCTGCCATTTTCGATATCGAACAGCATCGTGAGAAGTTCGGATACCTGCTCGTCCGGCACTCCGCTCAACGCCGCGTCCAGAGCGATATAGTCTTCACCATAGGTGTCGATGATGTCGATTATCGCATCGAGGCGATTGGCGTCGTCGAGTTCGCCGGCCGAGGCGGCAAGCTGGTACTGGACCTGCCACTTGTTTTGCGTATTCCCGATCAGGTTAAGGAAGGCGTCGATCACCTCCTGATTGCCATCGCTCAGGAAGGATTCCGACACCCTAAGCGCTGCAGTCTGGATTTCCGCATTCGCGTCACCAAGGGCGGAAACGACGTGCTCGGCTTCGAGCGCATCGAGGCCATCGAGCGTCCACAGCGCATGAAGACGTGCGACATCATCCGCGTCGGAATTGAACAGATCGACAAGCGCGGGCGCGGCGTCGGCCTGTTGCTGTACGACGATCAAGCGCTGAGCGTGGTCGCGGTACCAACCGTTGTCGTGCTCGAGCAGGCCCACCAGTTCTTCTGGCGACATCTGGGTGAGATCCATGATCTCGGAGGCTTCACCGTCCTCGTGGCTGACGCGGTAGATACGTCCGTTGACGCCATGAGTATTGCCAAGATCGTGCTCGTCGACCCAATCCTTGAGGTAGTTGCTCATGAACACGGCGTCCTGGACGATGCCGTGATAGAGATCAAGCACGTAAAGCGCACCATCCGGTCCCACCTGCGTGAAGACGGGGCGGAAGCGCTCTTCGGTCGAGGTCAGGAAGTCGCCCTGCTCGTAGGCCTTGCGCAAATAGATGCCGGCGCCTGAGTCCTGAAGCGTGCTCATCGTCACGAGCTGGCCAGCGGGCTCTGGCACAAAGACGTTGCCATAGTCCGAAGCGCCGAGCGCCGTGCCGCGATAGACAGCGGCGCCGCCGGCGGATGTCAATTCCATCATGGCGCCATTCTCATCGAGCGTGCCATCGACATAGCCGCGGTTGATGCCCGGCGTGGGACGGATGGGCCAAACGCGATTTGCATCGCGCGATTGCCCGCCGATCCATTCGTGATTGCCGCGGTTGCGGGTGAAGATCGAACTGCGACCATAATAATAGTCGGCAACATAGCTCATCGATGGCGCGGCCGAATTGCCCTGGCGCAGGATGCGGCCCTCATCGTCGGCTGTAACGCCCCATTGCGCGATCGAGATGCCACGGTCGACGTCGAAGCCTTCGCCATTCCACTGGTACACTTCGTCCAGATAGGCGTTGTAGATGCGGTTATCGATGTTCCAGAACATCCCGTTGGGATTGTGCTCGATCGAGCCGCCCAGCGCGCCGTAATTGCCTTCTGTGATCGGCTCCTTTACGTCGGCGACGTCGTCGCCGTCGGTATCTTCGAGCAACCAGATATTGGGAGACTCGCCCAGGATCACCTTGCCGGGCTCGAGGATCAGCAGCGAACGGGGCAGGACGAGATTTTCGGCAAACACCTTGCGCTCATCCATGACGCCGTCGCCGTTAGTGTCCTCGAGGATCACGAGCGAGCTGCTGGGCTCGGCGCTGGTGAGATCTTCAAGGTTCAGCATGAAGGTCGTTTCGACGACCCAGAGCCGGCCCTGATAGTCCCATTGCATGACGATGCCATCACCGAGCAGGGGTTCGGAGGCGACGAGATCGATCTGGTAGCCGGGCGGGAGCGTAAAGGTCTCGAGCGATTCCTCGGGTTCCATATAGCCGAAATAATCCGGCAGCGGTTGAAACTCCGGAGGCCATTCCTGGCTCTGCTGGGCCAGCGCGGTGCCTGCCATCAGCGAGCAGGTCAGTGTGGACAGCGCCACAACCGAGCCGAAACGTCTTAGTGTCGATTTCATTTTTCTCACTCCTCCAAAAGGTGCGGCCACGGGGGAGGGCCGCAATGCGGATTGGCGGCGGCTATTGGCCGAACCTCACCGATTCCAGGTCTGCAGGATCGGTCGAGATCGGTTCGTCGCCCGCTTCCATGCCCTGTTTTTGCGCCATGAAGGCGATGATCGTGGAGACCTGTGCGTCCGAGAGACTGCCCGGTGCGTCGGCAGGCATCAGGTCCTGGATGTAGGCGTGCAAGTCGGCGACGGACCGGTCGAGCCAGGAGAAATTAGCTCCCGACAGCGCCGGGCCCGCAGAGCCCTCCAGCTCGGCCCCGTGGCAGGAAGCGCATGAGCGCGCATAATTTCCGCCACCACCAATCGCCTGAGGCGCTGTGAAAGTGATGGGGCTCAGTTCGGCGGCGTCGCCGTCCTCTTGAACGGCCTCGCTTTCCTGCTCAGCGTCCTGGGCCAGCGATGTTGCGATAGGCAGAGACACGAGACAAAACGCGGCAAGCGCCACCCCACCGAGGTTGCGGTAAATGGACATATCTACTCCTTTGGTCGAGGGCCGTCGGGGACGGATGGTTCTGTAACTGTCTTGCGCCGGGTCAGATTGGCCAAAAGCCTGCCCAACCCGCGGCTTATTGGCGGTATGCTCAGCACGATGGTCACGGCGACGATGAGGAACAGCACCAAGCTGATCGGGCGAGTAAAGAACGGCGTCCAATCACCGTTGGTCAGACCCAGGCCGCGCCGTAAATTGCTGTCGAGCAGGTCACCAAGCACGATCCCGAGCACCAAGGGCGCCATCGGATACCGCATCTCCCGCAGGAGAAAGCCAATTACGCCAAAGCCAAGCATCACATAGACGTCGAACATGCGCTGGGTGATCGCAAACGACCCCACCACGCAGAGCACCGCAATCACCGCCATAAGGCGATCCTGGGGGATCGAAACGATCTTGATGAACAGCTTGGTCAGCGTAAGACCGAACACCAGATTGGCCAGCGTCGCGAGCAACAGCATGCCCACGACCTGATAGAGGAACGGCGCGTTCTCGATCATCAGCATCGGTCCAGGACGGACCCCGTGGATATACATCGCTGCGATGAGGACCGCGGCTGCTGCAGAGCCCGGCAATGCGAGCGTGAGCGTGGGGATCATCGCGCCGGAAACGACCGCGTTGTTGCCAGTCTCAGCAGCAATCAAGCCTTCCTGGCTGCCCTTGCCAAACTCCTGGGGTTTTTTGGAAAAGCGCTTGGCTGCAGCATAGGACGACCATGCGCCCACATCTTCGCCAACGCCGGGGATAATGCCGACAAAGGTCCCGATGACGCCCGACCGGATGATCGTTTTCCAATATTGAAAAACTTCCTTCAATGTCGGCACTACGCGGTCTGTAACCGTTCTCGTCAGCAGGGTCGGCTGGCGCTTGATCTGAGACAGAATTTCAGCTAGCCCGAACGCACCCACCATGGCTGGTATGATGTCGATGCCGGCGCCAAGCTGGGGAATTCCGAAGGTGAAGCGCTGGTAGGCGTGCAGGCTTTCCATACCCACTGTCGCTGCAAGCAGGCCGAGAATGCCGGTGACGTATCCCTTGATCGGCGTATCGGAGCCACTGAGCTGGCCCGAAATCACAACACCGAATACGGCGAGCCAGAAAAACTCGTATGTCCCGAAATTCAGGGCAACTTCGGTCAAAAGCGGCGCGAGCAGAGCCAGAAAGAATATGCCGACCAAAGTGCCAAGCGTCGATGACGTGGTGGCGAGCCCCATGGCGAGACCCGCGCGCCCCTGCTGGGCCAGCGGATAGCCGTCAAGAGACGTCGCGGCGCTTGCCGGCGTGCCGGGGATATTGAGGAGGATGGCCGTGCGGCTCCCGCCAAAGATCGATCCCAGATAGACGCTCATCAGCGTCAGAATGGCCTGGGAGGTTTCCATTCCATAGGTGAGCGTCACCAAAAGGGCGACACCCATCGTCGCTGTCAGGCCGGGCAAAATGCCGATCGCAAGACCTAGAAGGGTCGCCCAGATGACGTTGAAAATGCCTTCGGGCGTCAGGAAGTGACCAATGCCCTGGCCCAGTAAAACGAGTCCGTCAAACATGGTTCACCTACGGAAGCCGAACGAGGAACAGTTCGGCGAAAAGATAATAGATGGCGCTTCCGGCGAGCGCCGCAGTCAGCGCGGCCCAGAGCAGGATACTCGTCCAGGAGGCTCGGGTTGGGGTCAGAACCCCTTCCATCATGACCACGAAGGCAAAGAGGAAAATCATGGAAGCGGCCCAAAAGGGCATCGATCCGACCAGCACCAGGGTGAACACGAGCACGAGGCCAAGCGCCGCCATGGATCGCGCGACCTCCAGGGTGCGGAACACCGCGAAGAAGCTTTCCCATTCGCCCGCGATGCCTTTTCGCGCCTTGACCGCCAACAGCCCGCCGAGAACGAAAAGCCCGGCGCCTAGCGCCATCGGTACGAGGCCGGGAATGGTCGTGGGGTGAATATTGCGCGCTTCCAGGCGGGGCATCGTATAGGAGAGGTAGAACACCACTGCCCCCAATACGACAAAGACCAAGCCTGTGATGAAGTCCGCCTTATCCCTGACGGACTGCTGCCCTGTATCGGAAGTCATATCCTGGCCTCTGGACTACAAAAATGTGCTGGAGAGCCTGCGCCCTCCAGCACATGGTCAACATTACTGCTGTGTGATTTCGCCAGCTTCGCAATCGACCCCGATCGTTGAAGGGTCGTTGACGGCATCTCCGCGCTCGACGGCGGCGCACGCTTGAGCAACGATTCCCGAGGCGATCATTTCGCGTGCTTCGTCGCCATATGCCGGGTCGAACAGCGCACCGGCCGTCATTGCGTAAGAGCGCAACGCTTCCGAATTGACGACATCCTCTGCCCAGATCGCATCGAGCGTCGCCACCACATCGTCAGGCACGCCCTGTGGGACGAGGATACCGAAATACTGGTAGGCAATATTGACGTCGGGCAGCCATTCGGTGACAGGCGGAATCGGGTCGACGCCTTCCATCTCAAGCGGCTGCTCGGAAATTACGGCCAATGGGCGCAACCTGCCCCCGCGAATGAGCTCGGCCTGCTCGCCGGCGAGCTGCGTTGTGACCATGGCTTCGCCCGATGCCGCAGCAACGGTCGCTGCCGCGCCGCCATCATAGGCAACCAGATTGTAGTCAAACCCGCCTGCCTCAGCGATGGTCGAGATTGCCGTGCCGCCCGCTGAACTGACGCCGGCGGTCGCAACAGTGACGTTGCCTCCCTCTTCCTCAAAGGCAGCAAGCAAGTCGCCGAAATCTTCGTAAGGGCTGTTGGCGGGAACGCTGACGACGGCAACGTTTGCGACGGTGACATAGACATGCCAATCATCGATCGAGGTGCCTTCGATCAGGCCGGTTACCGAATAGGTGGCCGCATCGGCAATAGCATTTCCCAAGAAGGTATAGCCGTCCGAATTACCGCCGAGCACCTCCTGAGTTCCTACCGCGCCCGACGCGCCAGGCTGGTTGACGACGACAACATCGGTCCCCAGCGCCTCGGCCAGAACCGGTGCCGTCACGCGGCTGACCTGATCGGTCGCGCCACCGGCGCCCCAGGGAACGATGATGTTGATCGGGCGATCCGGGGACCACTCCTGTGCATTGACGACGGCCGCCGAAAGGGCCACTGCGGAAACCGCCATCGTGGCAGCGAGTGTGCGGATTGAAAGCATGCTGTTCCTCCCATGCATTAGCATCGCCAAGAGCGCTACGCTCATCAGCTAGGATACTAGCATACACCCTATTTGGACCTCCGCAACCCCTGTGTTACCGTTTCGCTGGAAAAGGCGCCCTGCTGGGTAAAACCCCTGCATCAGGCGTGCTTTAGCAGTCAAGTGTGGTTGAATACCGGCCGCCGCTAACATACAACTTAAGTCTTATCTGGTATATCAGTCGCATGGACCGACGCTGGCATACCCGGGCTTTGAAAGAGGGGATCATGGCAAAAATCGCGCGAGAAACGCATTCGATCGGGGCGCTGTACGCAGAGGCGCTGCGTGACGTACGCCTCAACTACAGCCGCCCCATGGCATCCCAGATCTATGAGTCCATGCGCAAGGCCATTGTCCAGAACAGGCTGGCCCCGGGAACGCCGATCTTTGAAGCCAAATTTTCCGAGGTCATCGGCGTCAGCCGCACCCCTTTGCGCGCGGCGCTGCAACAACTGGCCAAGGAAGGGCTGGTGGAAACCCGCCCCCAGGTCGGCTCGATCGTCGCCCCCATCGACCGGCGGAAAATCGTTTCGGCGGTGTTCTGCCGCAGCGCGCTCGAAACCGCTGTCGTACGTCGGCTTGCCGATCTCAAGACCTTCGACGCCAAGCCGTTCAGGCGCATTCTGGCGCTACAGGAAGAATTCAGTGCCCGCGACGACTATATCGGCTTTTTTGACGTCGATGAGACATTCCACGCCTTGCTTGCGGAAACCGCGGGCGTTCCGGAAGCCTGGCAGTTGATCCTCTCGAGCAAGACGCATGTGGATCGCGCACGGCTCAGCCTGCAAAGCGCCATCCCCGGTCGCGCGGCGACGGCCTATGAGGAGCATCTGGGGATCCTCGAGGCAATCGAAGAGAGCGATCCCGATCTTGCCGCCAAGCGGATGGACAAGCATGTCCGTTCTGCGCTGGACATTATCTGACAACGAAAAATGGCCGCCCCGAAGAGCGGCCATCTCATTAGGTTGGAAAGAGCGTCGGGCCCCTTCGCAATCTCAGTTCGGCGCTTCGGCGCTGACCATGTAGTCGTAGCTCTCGCAAGCAACGGTCACCCCATCGGGATCGGGCTGATCGTTTTCGATAAAGAAGTATTCAGTGCCCGCGGTTTCGGCGTGCTCGAAGATCGCGGCGAAGTCGATATAGCCTTGGCCCACGGTCGCAAATGTTGGCGCTTCTTCGCCCGCATCATTGGTCACCATCATGGCGTCCTTGACGTGCAGCAGCGGGAAACGGCCGGGATGATCTTCGATCAGCGCGATGGCATCGCCGCCGCCGGTTTCTGACCAGTAAAGATCGAGTTCGAACGCGACGCTTTCGGGATCGGTCTCGGCCAAGAGCACATCCATGCCGGTGCGGCCATCGCCGAGGTCTTCGAACTCCCAACCGTGGTTGTGATAGGCCACGGTGATGCCGGCTTCCTGCAGCGGTCCGCCAGCCGTGTTGAGGATTTCCGCGAGCGCGAGATAGTCGTCCTCGGTTTGAGCCACACCCTCCTGAGGACGATTGCCGCTGATGCGCACATAGCTCGCACCGACTGCCTGTGCCGCCTCGATCACCTTATCCAGTCGATCCTGCAGATCACCGGCATTAACCCCGAGCGAGGGCACCGAAAAGCCGAACTCGTCGGCAAATTCTGAGATCTGGTTGACGTCGACGCCCTGGAAGCTCGGAACGTCGCCCTCGAGATCGGGGCCCGAGAATTCGATATTTTCGATGCCGCACGCTGCGACGGCCTCGATCGTGGCGCGCGGGTCTTCGCCAAGCTGGTCGCGGACGGTGAAACCGACAAGCCCGATACGGTCGACCGGAATGCCGAGATGGGACATTTCCGAAGACTGCGCGAAAGCGGGGGCGGAAGTGAGCGCCGCCATCATGGCGAGCGCGCCGGCTCCCGCCAGCAAAGTCGCACCAAACACTTTTGGTGAATTCATGTCATCCTCCTCAATCTGTGACATCTAGGATACTAGAGTACCAACTTGAGTGTTGCAACTGCCTTTCTCACCCTCATGCTGCCAGAATCTCATGAACCAGCCCTCGGTCGACATAGATGCGGAACCACGGCGCAAAGTCCTGGCACCGCGTTCTAATCGCTTCATTAAGGACCGCAACCGAAACGAGTTTCAGGTTGGCCACTTCGGGTGATCCCAAATTGTCGAGTTCGATATCCGGAGCTAGATCGCCACGAAAACAGTCGACCACCTCGTTTTCAAAGAGCGTGCCGATCGGGGCGTCGTAGGCAATGGAGCCGGCTAACCGCAGCGGCGTTTCCAATGAGAGTTCGCGCCGCAAAGTGCGTTTTGCGCAGGCCTTGCTGTCTTCGCCCCAGCGCGGGTGCGAGCACGCCGAGTTGGCCCATTGAAGAGGCGCATGATACTTCACACCGGCTCGTTGCTGCAGCAACAGCTGATCGCCCCGGAACAGGAAGATCGACACCGCCCTGTGCCGGATGCTCGCGCGATGAGCGTCGAGCTTGCCAATCGGGTAGGGCTCGCCTTGATCGTCGACCCCGGTGATCAATTCCTCAAGCGCATCATCAAAATATTCGCTGGCGGTCATCTCACGAGCCTATTCGATGATCAAGGAACCCTTACGTGTCGCCCCATCGGCGACCACGGGTTCGCGCCCGCCCCGCAGGATCGAATTGCCTTCGTGCAGCGCCGTCTGATCGATATCAATGCCATCGGTCCAGTCGTTTTCGCTCATCTGTCCCGATTGGCCGTAAGCGGTCAACGCGTTCAGATACGTGGCTTTTCTGATCGCATCTTCGGACACGCCTTCCTGCCGCGCAAGTTCGGCGGTCTTGGGCACGGCGAGCGGATCGGAAATCCCCCAATCGGTCGCCGAGTCGAGAATGATCCGGTCACCGCCATAGCGCTTGAGCAGTTCCACCATGCGCACATTGCCCATCTTGGTGGATGGATAGATCGAAAACGCTGCCCAGAACCCCCGATCAAGAACGTCGTCGACGGTCTCTTCGTTATTGTGATCGATCACGATCATCTTGGGATCGATACCGTGCTCGAGGCAAACCTCCATCGAACGGAGCGTACCCTTCTTTTTGTCCCGGTGCGGCGTGTGCACCATGATCGGCAGCTCAAGCTCTTTGGCGAGTTCAAGCTGGGCACGGAAATATTTGTCTTCAAGCGGGGTCTGCTCGTCATAGCCGATTTCCCCGATCGCCACGACGCCGTCCTTGAGTGCGAACTGGGTCAGGATCTCCATCACGCCCTCAGCCAGTTCTTCGTTATTGGCTTCCTTGGAATTGAGCCCAATGGTGCAATAGTGCCGGATGCCGAACTGGGACGCGCGGAACCGCTCGAACCCCACGATGTGGGAGAGATAGTCGACATAGCTGCCAATGAACGTCCGTGGCTGCCCGATCCAGAATGACGGCTCGATCAACGCAACGACACCGGCCGCCGCCATGGCCTGATAATCATCGGTCGTGCGGGAAATCATGTGGGCGTGCGCATCGATGAACATTGCGGTCTCCTGAAAAATGGTGGTGTCAGCCAGGAATGGCCGACCAGCCAAGGTGTCCGGCCGCGATCGCATCGCGTTCACCCGGCAATGTGTCCAAACGTGCTGCAGCCTTTGAGTCGGGGCTTTCGCTCAGAAACAAGGCGGCGACCTGTCGCGCGGTCGGATCAGCGCTTTGGGAGAGCGGCAAGATTTCGTTCAAAACCTCGCCCGTCGCGAAGGGCGCAATGCAGCGCCACACGTGATGATTGACGGCCCGACCGGCCGCACGGCGCTCATGGACATGATCGACCAGCGTCGCTGCCAGTGCGGCGTTCCGGCATTGGTCCAAACCCCAAATTGGCGGCAGGCTGGAGTCGACGAACAGCGCCTTGAGCACCATGTGGTTCCAGCGGTGTTCTGAAAACGCTTCGGCCGGGACAGGGTTATGATGGGCAATCGCCTCGAAGATTTCTCCGATCGAGGTCCGCAACCCTTCCCCCAATTGCCAGTCGAGATCGGCGTTATAGGGGAGAACCGGCGTGGCGCGATAAAGCCCGATCAGGCTGGCGAGATCGGCCGTCTGGCACAGGCGGCGAAATCTCGAACCAAACCCCTCGCGCTCCATTGCGAGCACCGTCAGGATGTAAGCACGCGCCACATCGGCAAGGGACCACTGATGCGGGCTCCAGCCCAAACGCACAGCATCGGCATCCGACAACTCGGTATCGGTCGGGGCCAGATCGGCCTTCCCGACCTTCCGGCCCGCAAGCGCAAGAGCACGTTCCAGGCGCGCGTCATCCATGTCGGCAACCTGGTTGGCCGCGGCCGTCAGCCAGTTCAACCGATCGGCATCGACCCGCCTTTCGAGCCAATCGAGCATCACGCTATCACAGCGATTGTCCACCCTGTCCAGCACGGCAATTGATCCTCCTCGTATTTGTATACTAGTATCGCACTGCATACATCAAGGGGAGAGTCGCGTGAGAGAGACACTGGTTTTGCTGGTCGTGGGGCTGACCCCGTCGCTGGTGGGCGAACACACGCCACACATCGCGGCCTTCGCCAAAAAGGGCGGTCAGCGTCCGCTTACGACGATAACCCCGGCCGTTACCTGCGCCGTCCAGGCTACGCTAATGACGGGCAGCTTGCCCTCTCGCCACGGCGCGGTCGCCAATGGCTGGTACTTCCGCGAAACCAGCGAAGTCGCGCTCTGGAAACAGCCCGAACGCCTTTTGGGCGGCGAAATGATCTGGGAGGCCGGTCGCAAGCGCGATCCCGAATTCACCTGCGCCAAGATGTTCTGGTGGTACAATATGTATTCGACCGCAGATTGGACCGCGACGCCGCGTCCCATGTATCCCGCCGACGGGCGCAAGGTGTCCGATCACTATACCAAGCCCGGCGCGCTGCGTGACGAGTTGAACGCGCAATTGGGCACCTTCCCGCTGTTCAACTATTGGGGTCCGACGGCGAGTCTGAAATCGACCGAATGGATCGTCGGCGCGACGGGCCATGTCACCCAAACCCGCAAACCGACACTGACCCTCGCCTATATCCCTCATCTCGACTACGACATCCAACGCTTCGGACCCGACCTTACCCACCCGCGCGTCCAGAGGTCCTTGCGCGATGTCGATGCCGCCATAGCGCCGCTGATCGAGAGTGCTGAGCGGGAAGGACGCGAGGTCATCATCGTTTCCGAATATGGCATCACGCCCGTGACCGACGCCATCCACATCAATCGTGCGCTGCGCGAGGCCGGGCTTATCGCATGGCGCGAGGAGATGGGGCGCGAGGTGATCGATCACGGCGAGTCACGTGCCTTCGCCGTCGCCGATCATCAGATCGCTCATATCTATGTCCGCGATCCTAACGATATTCCGATGGTCTCAGCACTGATCGCCGGTCTCGATGGCGTCGAGACCGTTCTGTCCGAAGACGGCAAGCGCGAGGCAGGGCTCGATCATCCGCGTTCGGGCGAACTTGTGGCCATCTCCCGCGCTGATCGCTGGTTCAGCTATTACTATTGGCTCGACGACGAAAAAGCCCCCGATTATGCGGCGACCGTCGATATCCACCGCAAGCCCGGCTACGACCCAGTCGAACTGTTCGTTGATCCGGCCATGAAGATGGCCAAGGCGCAGATCGCCTGGAAGATCGGCAAGCGCAAGCTGGGTTTTCGAGGATTGCTGGACGTCATATCGGTCAACCGAACCGATATCGTCAGGGGCTCGCACGGTCGTCCCACCGATCGAGACGAAGACGGCCCGCTGGTCATTTCCAGTCGTCCCGACCTCTTGCCCGATGGCCCGGTTCTGGCGACGCGGTTCAAGTCACTGGTGCTCGACCACGTCTTTAGATGACCGGCGCCCGCGTTACGTGCCGCGCACCCAGCGCTGCAGAAAAAGCGTCAATGGAAAGCAAAGGCATGCGACGACCGCCAGAACGGGCTGACCCATCTGTGCGATCAGCATGCCGTCGAGCAATGTTATCGCCGCGATCAGCAGCGGAATGACGCGGCCAAAGTCAGGCTTGGGCAGGGTAACCAACTTTACGGCTACCCCGTCGGCCACGATCAGTGCGATCACAAACGGCCAGACGACAGGATTATCCAGCGCGAGATAGATGCCCCAGATCGGCGCTGCCGCAAGCGCGAGAAAGGGCCAATATCTGCCAACGCCTGCGCTCTGCTCGGCTTTGGCGATGAACGTCAGTCCCATCACATGCGCCATGAGCAGACCCGCGCCAATATAAAGCGCCAAACCCGGCGCCGGCACCACCGCAAGTGCCGCCGTAAGATAGACGAGCAAACGGCACATGCCCATCAGGACGGGCCCGAAGGCGTTCTCCTTGTGGTGGCGATTGTAAACGACAATTGTCAGCGCAAGGACCAGGCCCGCCGTCCCCGCCGCCCACCCGGTCCCACCAGAAAAACCCGCAGCGACAAACAGCGCCAGACTTGCGCCTAAGAGCCCAAAGCCCCAGCCAAACACTTCTCCGCGTCCTGCCAATCCAGACGGTATCGGGCGATAGGGCTGAAGCCGCGCATCGTATTCGGCGTCAAAAGCGTCGTTTAAAAACATGCCTGCCACATAGGCGAGCGCCGCGCCGACGATCACCGGGAATACAGCGTCGTTCAGCATCCCTTGGCTAGCGAGGATGAAGCCGGCCATGGCGTTGGTCACGACCGTCGGCAGATTGGAAACGCGCCCGAGCTTCAGCGCGGTTGCGATCCTCATGTCGCAAGCTGCTCCAGAACCCAATTCAGCTCGCGCGAGATGGCCTCGGGCATGGGCTCACCACGATATTGCTCCGGCAGGACGTCCCAGGTGTATGTTTCGACCTCGAGGTGATCGGAAATTTTCTGCTCACGATGCAAGGCGAGAATGTCGCGCAGGAAGGCCTGCGTGGTGCCGAACGCGCCCATGGTGTCCAAAAACACCGGCACGTGAAAATGCACCCGCCATTCGCTGCCGATCTCGTTGTCGAGATCGTCGAGCGCCGATTTGAGGTCCAGCCATTTCGAGAGCCTGCCGCCACGCCGACCGACAACTTGATGGAGATAGGTCGGCTCATTGAACGGCGCCAAAAGGTTCGCCGTATCATGGTCCACAGCGCCGAACCTTAGGGCCGAACTGAGCTGCAGCTTATAAATGGCAATGCCATTTTCGCGCAGCTTGGCGATACTCTGAGCGGGGTCTTCGAACTCGATGGCTGCGTGACACACATCATAGCAAAGCCCGACATGATCGCGCAGGGCCTTGGCGCTTTGATCCGATGTCAGCGCCGTCCGCTCCGACAGCCGCGCAATGGCTCGGCCCGAATAGATCTCGTCGTTGAAAAAAGCGACGGCCTCATCGATCGTTTCGAGCATGCAGCAGGGCTCGGGTTCGAGAGCGAGGGTTATGCGCTTACCGCTTTTTTCTTTGATCGCAACAAGATGGGCGACGTGATCGATGATCGTGTCTCTGATCTCGTCGATACGGCCCTCCGCCCAGGGCGCAAAACTCCCGGGCACCGTGCTGATACTACCCTCCATGCCGTCGGGCAAAAGCGCGCACAAGATATCGGCCAGGGTGTTGGTATAGTTCAGCCGATCGGGGTCGGACCAGTCGGGGCTGTAGACGTTCTCCTTGACGCGCACGCCATGGAAATCCCCGTAGGGAAAGCCGTTGATTGTAAAGACATAAGCATTCTGCGCGGCGAGATAGGTTTTGAACTCATCGAGCGCCGAGCCGCTTGAGAGTTCTGTCGCCGCGGCAGCCGAAAGCCGCAGACCGATACCGAACGGCGCATCGCTGGACACCCGCTCCTGGATCGGAGGCACATTGCGGCGGATGGCGTCGAACGTTTCGCCCCAGCTCTCGCCCTTATGAATATTGGTGCAATAGGTCAGATGGACCGAACTCTGGGCAATTCTCATGACATGGCGGCTCGCTGCTTGAGGTTCGCAATCGCCTGCAGCATCAGAGGCTCGCTGATGTCATGGACCTCGAGCCCAGTGCCGAGCGCCGCAAGCAGGGTGATGGTCAACTCACCGCCCAAATGCTCCTGAAATTCCCGCAAACCCTGCATCAAGAGGCTGCCATCAGCCGCGTTGGCCTCCATCAAATCGTGCCACAGCGAAAAGCCCAGGCCCTTGAGGACAGTCCGAACCCTCGCGGCATCCTCTTCGCCAAGCAGCCCGACCAGCACCGAATATTCGGTGTCGAGCGCAATGCCGATGGCTACAGCCTCACCGTGCCGGACCGAAAATTCGCTGAGCATTTCCAGACGGTGGGCCGCCCAGTGTCCGAAATCGAGTGGGCGCGCTGTGCCGCGCTCGAACGGGTCTCCGCCTTGCCCGATCTGATGCATATGCAGTTCAGCGCAGCGCCGGATCATGTAGCGCATGGCGGTCGGATCGAAGCTGTGCAATGCCTCGACCGAGCTCTCGAGCCATTCGAAAAAGCGCCGGTCTCGGATCAGCGCGACCTTGATGGCTTCCGCTATCCCCGCGCGCTTCTCGCGCACCGGCAGGCTTTCGATAAAGTCATAGTCGTTGATGACCGCCGAGGGGGGCGCGAACGTGCCGAAATAATTCTTGGCACCGAAGAGGTTGACCCCATTCTTGACGCCCACGCCGGAGTCGTTCTGCGACAGAACGGTTGTCGGTATGCGGATGTGGCGAATGCCGCGATGCGCCGTCGCCGCGGCCAGCCCCACAGCATCCAGCACCGCGCCGCCGCCAATGGCGACAACATAGGAATGCCGGTCGATCCTGTGCTCGACCATCAGCCGCTGCATCTCAAGGATCGTCTCCAGCCCCTGCTTTATGCTCTCGCCTCCAGCGATGGCCACCGGCGCCGCCGCGAGTTCCAGGACGGCGCCATTTGCCCCGACGTGATCCACGATTTCTTCGAATAGGGTCGGGCGCGCCTCAAGCAGTCCGGCATCGACGAACACCAGCAGCCGGTGTCGTCCGAGGGGTTCCATTTGGCGGACGACTTCGGCAAGGACCCGACTGTTCGGGCAAAAGACTCCCGTGCAGAAGATGACCGGAAACTGATAGGAAACCGAAAAGCTCTGCTGGCTCACATGCAATTCAGAGCGGTCGACAGCCAGCTCTATGGACGCTGCGAGCACCAGCTCAGACTGTATCGCTGACATGGATCTTGATCTTTTGGCTGTGCGGGAATGGCTGCAAGCTCGTTGCATCGCGCGATTTGGTTCTAATGCGGGGCCGAGTTCGAAGAAGCAGTCCAGCTAGCCCCACATTGATCACGGTGGCGCAACATGACAGGGCAAGACCATGCCAATGGATGCCGCTCAGACCCTGTCCGAAGGCGATCACAGCGAAAAGAGTTGCGACCAGGCTTGCTGCGCAGGACGCCAAAACCACTTCGCGCTGTCGCGTATCTTTTGGATGCTGGACGCGCCAACGCCTTTGGTCAAACACACCGGGATCCTCCTCGAGTCCTAGTATGCTAGAATTCTTTGGCTTGTCAATTTGTCACTGATAGTGGCTCAGGGATCGGCCAAATGGCGCGTTGACGGAGTTCGATGAGCGCGCGGCGACTCTCGCTTCAGGCTGCTACGGCGTGGGCGGTCATGGCGCCTGTCATGATGGCCACAGCATCGGACATGGAATAGTCGCCCGGATTGATCAGTGCCGCGCGGCGTCCAAGCCGGTGGATGTGGATCCTGTCGGCCACTTCGAACACATGGGGCATGTTGTGGCTGATCAGGACAACCGGCAGGCCACGCTCGCGCAGTCCCAGGATGAGGTCGAGCACTTTGCGCGATTCCTTTACGCCCAGTGCCGCGGTGGGCTCGTCGAGGATGACGACACGGGAGCCGAACGCCGCGGCCCGCGCCACGGCGACGCCCTGCCTTTGGCCACCCGATAATGTCTCGACCGGTTGGCGGATGTTCTGAATGGTCATCAGGCCCAGTTCGCTCAATTTGTCCCGGGCCAGCTTGTCCATGGTCTTTTTGTCCAGCGTCCGGAACACCCGTCCCATAAAACCCTGTTTGCGGATTTCACGGCCCATGAACATGTTGTCGGCAATCGAAAGCGCCGGGGACAGCGCGAGGTTCTGATAGACCGTCTCGATGCCGGCGGCCCGCGCTGCCATGGGCGAGGAGAACATCACCCGCTCGCCATTGAGCAGCACCTCGCCCTCGTCCGGGATCATGGCGCCCGACAGCGACTTGATCAGCGTGGATTTCCCGGCGCCATTGTCGCCGATGACGGCGAGGATTTCGCCGGCCTTGAGCTCGAAATCCGCGGAATCGAGCGCTACGACGCGTCCGAAGCGTTTGACCAGCCCCTTGGCCTCAAGAATGAACTCACTCATGTGGAAACTCTCCTGATCCACTGGTCGAGGGCGACCGCCGCGATGATAAGGACGCCGATCATCAAATAGGTCCATTGTGGATCGGTGCCCATCAGCCGCAGGCCCAGGCCGAACACGCCGACGATCAGCGCGCCAAACAGCGCGCCCAAGATCGACCCGCGCCCGCCAAACAGCGATATGCCCCCAATCACCACGGCGGTAATGGATTCGATGTTGGTGAACTGGCCCGCGGTTGGTGACACCGATCCGATACGGCCGATCAACACCCAACCCGCAAGCGCGCAGATCAGGCCGCTCAGCACATAGACCGAAATCAGCGTGCGCTTCACCCGCACGCCGGCCAGCTGCGCAGCGTCGGCATCGTCGCCCACCGCATAGACGTGCCGCCCCCATGCCGTGTTGTTGAGCACATAGGTCAGAACCGCGACCAGGATGACCATGGCGATGACGCCGAACGTCAGCACCGCGCCGCCAAAGCGCAGGCTCTGGCCGAAGAACTGGAGCAGCGGCGCGTCGGCCTGAATGTCTTGCGACCGGATGGTTTCATTGCGCGAATAAAGGAAATTGGAGGCCAGAACGATCTGCCACATCCCCAAAGTCACGATGAAGGGCGGCAGTTTGACCACGGCCACCAGGACACCATTGATCAGCCCACACAGAGCGCCGACGGCAAACCCGCAGAGGATCGCAAGTTCAGGCGGGAAGCCATAGCGGAAGGTAAACTGCCCCATGACCACCGAACTGAGCACCATGATGGCGCCCACCGACAGATCGATCCCCTTGGTGAGGATGACAAGGGTTTGTGCCGCGGCGACCACGCCGACGATCGCCACCTGCTGCAAAATGAGCGTCAGGGAAAAAGGCGAAAAGAACCGGTCACCTAAAATGATGCCGAACCCGGCCACCGACAACGAAAGAATGAACAGCGGGATCAGGGCCGGATTGACGTGAAGCGCGTGCTGGATGGATTTGACGATCGTCCGTCGCTCCGGCGCAAACTGGGCGACATCGGCACTGCCGGCGCTCAGCCCGCCTTCATAGCCCTGGGTGGAAGACTCGGTCTTGCTCATCTGGCGATCCTCACTGGAGAGGGAAAGTGTCGGGCCGGGGCCATGTGCCGCTCCGGCCCGATATCACTTGGACTTACCGGTTAACCCCAGCAAAGCTCCATGCCCTCGGTCGTATCGATGGAGGGAACGCCATCGACCGGTGCATCGGTCACCAGTTGGACGCCCGTATCGAAAAAGTCCTTGCCTTCCGTCGGCTCTGGCAGCGTGCCGTCGGCAGCGTAATTGGCGATCGCCTCGATGCCGAGCGCGGCCATCTGCAACGGATATTGCTGCGATGTCGCGCCGATCACGCCATCGATCACGTTCTGGACACCTGGGCAGCCGCCATCGACCGAAACGATGAGCACATCGTTCTCACGACCCACGGCCCGCAGCGCTTCATAGGCCCCTGCGGCAGCCGGCTCGTTGATGGTGTGGACGACGTTGATCGTGGGATCCTGCTGGAGCAGGTTTTCCATTGCCGTGCGCCCGCCCTCTTCATTGCCGTTGGTGACGTCGTGGCCCACGATACGTGGATCGGATTCGTCGCCGATCACATTGGGATCGGCGAGGTCGATGCCAAACCCGCTCATGAAGCCCTGATTGCGCAAGACGTCGACAGTGGGCTGCGAAGGGGTGAGGTTGAGGAAGGCGATCCGCGCATTTTCAGCCTCCGCGCCGAGCGTTGCGGCGGCCCATTGGCCGATCAGCTCACCAGCCAGGAAATTGTCGGTGGCGAAGGTCGCATCAGCGGCATCGACGGGATCGAGCGGGGTGTCGAGCGCAATCACCAGAATGCCGGCATCGCGGGCCTGCTGCACCGACGAAACGATGCTCGATGTGTCGGACGCCGTGATCAATATACCGTCTGCATTATCGGCGATGCAGGATTCGATCGCCTGGACCTGGCTTTCATGGTCGCCGTCGATACGCCCCGCATAGGAGCGCAATTCAACGCCGAGTTCTTCCGCCTTGGCTTCGGCACCTTCCTTCATCTTGACGAAAAACGGGTTGGTATCTGTCTTGGTGATCAGGCAGGCAAGCACGTTATCTTGTGCATGAGCGCTGCCGACCGACAGCATGCCCAAAAGCGCAGCGCCGCAAGCGGACGCCATCAATCTGGTCTTCATGTCTTTCCTCCCGAGGCGCCATCGGCGCCCATCCTCATTTGACGAACCGTTTCCCTCCCGGATCGGCCCTGTGCAAATCAAGCACCACGACTGCATTGTGTCAATAAGTTTATCCAATGGATTTATTTATTGACGCGGCGTCTCGAATTCGATCATTTGCAAGGGCGCGCTTTTGCGATAGGTGCGCCAAGCCGGATCAAAAAGCCGGCTGCAGGGAGCATTGTTATGAGCGACGCGGAGTTGCGACCGGATCGGGTGGGCCGATCTGCGGGGGAATTTACCGATCTCAGCCGCGGCACCAACCAGGCCGGCCTTCGCCTTTATAACGAACGGCTCGTCCTCTCGCTTATCCGGCGCAGCGGCTCTCTTCCCAAGGCCGATATCGCCCGTCTGACCGGCCTGTCTCCGCAGACGATTTCAACCATCGCCAACGGTCTCGAACGTGACGGGCTGTTGATGCGCCAGGCGCCCCAGCGGGGGCGCGTTGGGCAGCCCTCCGTTCCCTATGCCCTTGCCCCAGACGGCGCGCTGGCCTTCGGCCTCAAGATCGGGCGACGCAGCATCGATCTGATCGTCATGGACCTGCTCGGCAAGGTGCGGGGCAAGCTCCACCGTCCATATCCCTACCCCGACCCGGCACAAATCCTTGCCTTCCTCCAAGACGGCATTGCCGAGCTCTCCGGTCAGTTGACGCCCGAACAACGCGCCCGTGTGGTCGGCATCGGGATCGCGTCGCCCTTCGAATTGTGGAATTGGGAGCATCAGGTCGGCGCGCCCAAGGATATTCTCATGGCCTGGCAGACCATCGACATCAGGGCGGAAGTGGAAGCGCTGAGCCCCTGGCCGGTCTATTTCTATAATGATGCGACGGCCGCCTGCGCCGCAGAACTCTTGCTGGGAAACCCCAGCCAGCATCTCGATTTTCTCTATATCTTCATCGGGTCGTTCATCGGGGGCGGCGTCGTGCTCAATGGCTCGCTCTTTCCTGGGCGCAGCGGCTATGCCGGTGCCATCGCCCCCTTGCCGGTTTTGCGCCACGACGGCAAGGGCTATGAGCAGGTGCTACGGCGCACCTCCCTCTACGTCCTCGCCGAACAGATGCGCGCGGCGGGCATGGACCCCGAGATGCTGTGGCGCGAGGATGGCGACTGGAAAACCATCGGCCCGATCCTTGACGACTGGCTTGAGGTGCTCTGCCAGAGCGTAGCGGTCATCATCATGTCGGCCACCGCCATCATCGATTTCGAAGCCATCGTCATCGATGGCGGCTTCCCATCCGAGATGAGGGATCTGGTGGTCGAGCGGGTCAAGCGGGAGCTGGAGGCGTTCGATCGCCAGGGCCTAACGGCGCCCGCAATCGTTGCCGGTCAGTTCGGCCCCGATGCGCGCGCCATGGGCGGCGCCTGCCTGCCCCTGATTTCAAACTTCACGCTCGATCGCGAAGTGCTTTTCAAGGACGCTTAGGCCGAGATCGTCATATCTGCGCCAAGGCTCTTTGAGATCACCAGCCTTGCATTGACCAGATCATTGCCCTCAACCTTCGCGCGTGCCGCGTCGGGCGCGAGATCGGCCCATCGTCCAAGCAGTCTGCGCTCAAGCTCGCCGATCGGCGCGCTCACCATGATGGTCACGTCGAAAAGCCGGGCAATGTCGTTCCAGCCCGGCGCGTCGAGCAGCAGGTAATTGCCCTCAACGATTACCACGCGGTCATCCGGACTCACCCGCGCCGCAGCCGCGTGCGCGATTTCTGTCGTCCGGTCGAACACCGGATAATAGATCTCGCCGGCCTTCTCGCGGCGCAAGCGTTCCAGAAGCGTCTTCAGCCCGTCCACATCATAGGTATGTGGCGCGCCCTTACGCGCGTGCCAGCCCATTTCATCAAGGACCGCATCATCGAGATGAAACCCGTCCATAGGCACCACGCGCGCGGACACCCCATCGGCCCCGAGGCCTTTGGCCAACTCTGACGCCAGGGTCGATTTTCCCGCACCCGGAGGTCCCGCCAGTGCCACGATTATGCGGCCCGCAGCGGCGCGGTCTCGCAACACTTTCAGGGCATCGGCGATGGTCACATCCATGAGCATGTCCAGATTTGCGCAGACCGAACACATGCCATTTTCTCGCCCGCTGGCCAAGCCAGTTAGAGGCGAGGATGCTGACAAACACCGTCCCCCAGACGACAAATCGCAAGACCCGATACCATCGGCTTTTTCCAGCCGTAGCGTTGCATTATGCTGATCTGATCGATCCTAATGGGCGCAGGGATGAGAGACGGCCCTGCTGCTTGGCGACTGCAGGAAAAAGATTTCCATCGCATATTACGGGCGATGCAGCCTTATCGCCGCCAGCGAATTATTCATACAGCCGTGCTCGAAAGGAGCCCATCAATTGAGCGTCGCGTTCGTCAAAGAGGAAAGTGCCGAGGCGGCATCGGAAACGGTGTTGCCGCCCCGCCCGATTTCCGAGCACCCCAATCGCGTCACCGCGACCGGCCTTGCCATGCTGAATGCCGAGCTCGCGCGCGCGAAATCGGCTCTCGATGAGGCGAACGGCCTGGACGATCTCAATGAACGGCGTCGGCAGTCCGCTGTGCCCCTGCGCGACACGCGCTATTTCGCCGAACGCGTCCGCACCGCCCAACTCGTTGAGGCGCCGGCTTCAAACGATGTCGTGGGATTTGGCCATACGGTAAGCTTCGAACGCGACGACGGTCGCCGGCAAACCTTCCGCATCGTGGGCGAAGACGAAGCCAATCCGCCCGAAGGGACAATATCCTACGTCTCCCCGGTCGCGAACGCCCTCATGGGTAAAAGCGTCGGGGACGTCGTGCCCCTCGGCCAGCACGAACTCGAGATCATCTCGATTTCCTAGAAGCGTTTACCTCCCGACCTTGGGAACCGGCTGAGGTCGCACCCCTCCCTGCCGTAGGCCCCACAGCGGTGGCAAAGGGCGGCGAAGTCTGCGAATGTGCGGGTTCAGAATTCTTCAGGGGCCAGGCGCCCCGCTTCACTCAATTTTCGGACCCTCGTTTCGATGACCCATAAAGATATTCTCGCTTCAGCCTTTCTGACCGATGCCGATCTTTCGGGCGGTGGGCTCAAGGTGCATTCTCCTGTCGATGGCGCGCTGCTTGGCAGCGTTGCCACCCACTCGGCCGATGATGTCGAAGCCATGATCGCCCGGGCCAAGTCGGCCTTCGATCGGTGGAAATCAGTCCCGGCTCCGCGCCGTGGCGAATTGATCCGTCTGTTCGGCGACGAATTGCGCGCAGCGAAAAATGAACTCGGCGCCCTCGTTTCGCTCGAGGCGGGTAAAATCCTGCAGGAAGGTCTGGGCGAAGTTCAGGAGATGATCGATATCTGCGATCTCGCCGTCGGCCAATCGCGGCAATTGTTCGGGCTGACCATCGCCTCGGAACGTCCCGGCCATTCGATGCGCGAGACCTGGCATCCGCTCGGGGTGACAGGCGTCATTTCCGCCTTCAATTTCCCGGTCGCCGTGTTCGCGTGGAATTTCGCGCTGGCGACGGTCTGCGGCAACACCACGATCTGGAAGCCGTCCGAAAAGACCCCGCTCACCGCGCTCTCGGTGCAAAAGATCTTCGAAAAAGCGCTTAAGAAATTCGGCGATGCCCCCGAGGGCCTGCTTCATGTGGCCATCGGCGGCGCCGAAATCGGCGAGGCTTTGACATCGTCCAAAGACGTGCCGCTGATTTCGGCCACCGGTTCGACCCGCATGGGCCGCATCGTCGGCCCTAAGGTTGCCGAGCGCTTCGGCAAGACCATTTTGGAGCTCGGCGGCAATAACGCCATGATCGTGGCGCCCTCCGCCGATCTGGAAAACGCAGTCCGTGCCATTGTCTTTTCGGCCGTCGGCACCTGCGGCCAGCGCTGCACAAGCCTGCGCCGCCTGATCGTGCATCAGGACGTGCGCGACCAATTGGTGGAGCGCTTGAAATCGGCTTATGCCGGCCTGCCCATCGGCAGCCCGCTCGAAAAGGGCACGCTCGTCGGCCCCTTGATCGACAAGCAAGCCTTCGATGCGATGCAGCATGCACTCGACAACGCGCGGGCCGAAGGCGGCAAGATCACAGGTGGTGAGAAAGTCGATGCCGTCGAGGGCGGCTATTATGTGCGCCCGGCGATCGTCGAAATGGTCGAGCAGTCCGAGATCGTCAAGCACGAGACCTTCGCTCCGATTCTCTACGTCCTCACCTATCAGACGCTCGATGAAGCCATCGCGCTGCAGAACGACGTGCCGCAGGGCCTATCGAGCTGCATCTTTTCCACCGATGTGCGCGAGACCGAAACCTTCCTCTCGGCCACGGGCTCGGATTGCGGCATCGCCAACGTCAATATCGGGCCATCAGGCGCCGAAATCGGTGGCGCCTTCGGCGGCGAAAAAGAAACCGGCGGCGGCCGCGAAAGCGGCTCGGATTCCTGGAAAGCCTATATGCGGCGCCAGACCAACACCGTGAACTATTCGCGCGAGCTGCCACTGGCGCAGGGGATCAAGTTCGAGATTGAGCCCCTCCACCTGCCCCAATCGTCAGCCAAATCCACACCCTGTCACCCCGGCCTTGAGCCGGGGGCCAGTATGCTCGGCGCCTAGCCTCAATCGCATTCTTGGAGCATCCCGGGTCCCGGGTCTTCGCCCGGGATGACGATTTTAGGTGAGGCCGGCCATCGTCCTTCGCCGTCACTCAAAGGCGTGATTACCCCGCCCGCGAGAACTCGAAATAAAAGCTCTTCATCCGACCCTGCCGACGGGCCCTTTGTTCATAGCGCGTCGCCTGCCACCCCTCATAGGGCGCGTGCCACGCACCGGGCGCCTGCATGGGCCACACAAAGCCCTCGCTGCGCAGCACATGGGCAAGCGTCCAATTGGCATAATCCTCGATATCGGTGGCGAACCGGAATGTGCCGCCGGGCTTGACCACCCGTGCGAACTGCTCGAGCACTGGAAACTGGATCAGGCGTCGCTTGTGGTGGCGCGGCTTGGGCCAGGGGTCCGGATAGAGCACGTAAAGGCAGTCGACGGACGCATCCGGCATCACAGCCAAAAGCTTGATCACATCGTCGGGAAACAAGCGAACATTCGAGATTTTCTCGATATCGATCGTCTCAAGCAGCTTGCCGATGCCGCCGGTAAACACCTCGCAGCCGATAAACCCATCGTCGGGATTTTCCTGCGCGATCCGTGCCAGATGCTCGCCGCCGCCATAGCCGATTTCGAGATGAATGCACCGCGCTTCGGGGAACAGCACCTTTGGATCGACCGGCCGGGAAATATCGACGGTCAGGTCAGGCAGCAGGGTTTCAAACAGCGCCTGCTGGCCCTTGTGCAGTTTCTTGCCGGCACGGCGGCCATAAAAGGCGCGTGGCCCCTTGGGGTCCTGCGGAATGGGTTTGATGGTCATAGGTCCAGATACGAAACATAAAAGCGCGACGAAACAGTCCGCCGCGCTTTAAAGGCAATCCAATCGATGGGCAAGGATCAGGTCAATTCGGACCGGATCGCCTCGACCAGATCGGTCTTTTCCCAGGAAAATCCGCCATCGGCCTCTGGCGCGCGCCCGAAATGGCCATAGGCGGCCGTGCGCTCATAGATCGGCTTGTTCAAACCCAGATGCTCGCGAATGCCGCGCGGGGACAAATCCATGACCTTTTGCAGCACCGGGCCCAGAATGTCCTCGTCCACTTTGCCCGTGCCATAGGTATCGACAAAAATCGACAGGGGCTTGGAAACCCCGATGGCGTAGGACAGCTGGATGACGCATTTTTCCGCCAGCCCTGCCGCAACGATGTTTTTGGCCAGATAACGCGCGGCGTAAGCTGCCGAGCGATCGACCTTGGTGGGATCCTTGCCCGAAAACGCCCCGCCGCCATGGGGGGCGGCACCGCCATAGGTGTCGACGATAATCTTGCGCCCGGTCAGCCCCGCATCCCCGTCCGGCCCGCCGATCACGAAGGCGCCTGTCGGGTTGACGTAGAACTCGTCTTCGGGCGGCATCCAGCCCTTGGGCAAAACGTCTTCGACGAACGGGCGCACCATGTCGCGCACGCAGGCCTGGGTAACGTTTTCATTGTGCTGAGTGGAAACGACGACGGCGGAAACGCCGACCGGCCTGCCGTTTTCGTATTTCAACGTCACCTGGCTCTTGGCGTCGGGCCCGAATTCGGTGACGCGGCCCGAATGACGCGCGTCCGACATGCCCTTCAAGATTTTGTGCGCATAAAGCAGCGGCGCCGGCATCAATTCTGGCGTCTCGTTGACGGCAAAACCGAACATTATGCCCTGGTCGCCCGCGCCTTCGTCCTTATTGCCGGCCGCATCGACGCCCTGGGCAATGTGAGCGGATTGTTCATGCACGTGGCAGGAGACGTCGAGCGTCTTCCAGTGGAACCCGTCTTGCTCATAGCCGATGCGCTTGACGACGCCGCGCGCCACCTCTTCCATTTTCGCCGCATCGATCGATGCGGGTCCGCGCACTTCGCCGGCCAGAACGAGGCGATTTGTCGTCGCCAGCGTTTCCAGTGCGACGCGGGAATAGGGGTCTTCGGCAAAGAAAGCATCGACGATAGCGTCGGACACCTGATCGCAGATCTTGTCGGGATGGCCTTCGGAAACCGATTCCGAAGTGAAAAGATAGCTCGAACTGGCCACGTTAAACCTCTTGAGCAAGGGCGCACTGTGGTTTGCGCGTGCGCAGACTCTCCGCGCACTTTCAGCGCTGCTTTTCGCAGGTCCGGATTTGGAAATCAAGAGGACATAAAGATTGCTTTATATCGCAATCAGTAATCGTCGCGCTTCTGGCGCCGCCGTATCCAGCCCGGCAGGGCCAGGACCGCACCCAATGTCAGCATTCCGATCAATGGCCAGTTGCGGACTTGCGCATAGAGCGTCGCATCGAGCGGCTGGGCCGGCGTGCCCTTGATCGCTCCGACCTGTTGCTCGGCCAGCATGACATCGATGCGCCCCAAGGGATCGACAATCGCCGAAATCCCGGAATTGGCCGCGCGCACCATCGATTTCCCCTCCTCCACCGCCCGCACCCTGGCGTGATGGAAATGCTGCCCCGGCCCGATCGACCCATCGAACCACGCGTCATTGGTAACGACCAGAATGAACTCCGCCTCATCGACCGGCGCACCCAACGCGCCGGGAAAGACGATCTCGTAACAGATCAGCGGCAGGAAGGATGGTGACCCCGGCAGGCTCATCAGGCGCCGTTCGGCCCCGGCCGCCCACCCGTCAGAACCCTGCACGAGCTGTGAAAACCCAAGGCTGCGCAGCAGATCGTCGAGCGGCAGATATTCCCCGAACGGCACGAGATGGGTCTTGTCATACGAGGTCACCACCTCGCCGGCGCCATTGAAGGCGAGGATGGAATTATAGGGCTTGGCGCCCACAACGATTTCGCCATTGGTGCCATAGGCCTCGCGCGGCGCGCCGGTCAGAAGCCAGATATCGTCGGGCAATTCGCGCGCGATCCGCGCCAGAAGTTCGGGCTCGTCGGACAAAAAGAACGGGATCGCCGCCTCGGGCCAGACAAGGTGCGTCACGTCGTCGAGCCCGAGATCGTCAGGGCCGGTCTGCATCGTCGACAGGTCGAGCAGGCGCACGATCGTTTCTTCGCGGGCAAAGGTCTGCCATTTGACGTCCTGCGGGATCACCGGCTGGACGATCCGCATCACCACGTCGTCGAACGGCACGGTCTCTGTCTGGTTGACGCGGTAATTGCCCCACCCCACCTGCGCGGCAATCACGCCCAGTGCCACAAACAGCGGCAGGACACGCGCGACCATTGTCCGCTCGGCACCCGGCCACACCAGGGCCGGCGTCGCGGCGAGCAGCACGGCAACAAAGGTCAGCCCATAGACCCCGACAAGGCTCGCCGCCTGCATCATCTCGACATTGGCGGTCAGAGCATAGCCCAGGAGATTGAACGGAAAGCCGGTAAACAAAAAGCCGCGCGCCAGTTCGGCCAGCGTCAGCCCCACCGCAAGTGCAAAAATGCGCCCGGCGCCTGACGACCAGAAGACGAACGCCAGCGCCGTGCCCAGTCCCCAGAAGATCGCAAGGATCAGAGCCAGCCCCGCCACCGCGAAAGGCATCGCCGCCAGCAGCCATCCACCATCAACGAAAAACGCCGCCCCGATCCAGTGGAGGCTCGCCGCGAAATAGCCAAAGCCGAAAAACAGCCCGATCCGAAAGGCTGGACCAAACACCGCATGCAGCAGCCCCCGGCCCCGCTCCGCCCCATCGAGCGCCCAGACCAGCACGGGCAGCGCCAAAAACAGGGCCGGCAAGATAAACAATGGCGCCGCCGACAGCCCAGCGATCGCACCCGCCACGATCAGCAGCAGCGCCCGGCGCCAGCCATGGGAAAGCATCGCAAATTCGGCAAGAGCAGTCATGCCCCCTGCTTAAAGCGCTTCGCAGAAAAGGGGAATCCACTTTTGTGCGGGGCGAGGAGTCACGCGCTCGTCACCTCAACACCTCGCACCTATGCTTTGGCTCATCACCCTTCCTCCCCACCACCCGTCATCCCGGGCGAAGACCCGGTACCCAGTATGCTCCGCTTTTGAAAGACGCAGGCTTTGCAATGCAGCCTCACCCTCTAAGTCAACACGCCCTCCGAGCATACTGGATCCCCGCTCAAGGCCGGGATGACACTTGGGGTGGGTTCAGCGACATGGCTCCCCAAGCGACCCCAAACACAAAAGCCCCGCACGCTTGCGCGTACGGGGCCTCTCGAGATTGTGGTGCAAACAACCTCTGCCGGAGGACTCCGGCACATCACTGTAACGCCAGCTTATGCACATTGTCATTGCGCAAATGCCTGAAAACTATGCACAACAATAGTACACGCGCAAAGCCGTGCCTATCAATTCATCACCGCTGATATGGAAGGCCAGACCCCGCTGTGCCCCCCTCGCGGCAAGGCCTGCGGTCGCAATGCATCGGCGATGAAAAAGGTTCCCTGATTCCTGCGTGTTTACCCTCTCTTAACGTCTCGCGGCACGGCAGCGTCAAACCGCTGGCATGCTTCTTGCGACTCGTCTTCCCGGTGCAAACAGCAACTGTCGGAGGACAAAATGACAGACTGGACCAAACGCATAGGGGGCGTCCTTGTGGCTTCGGCCATGAGCGCAACACTGATTTCTTCGCCCGTCGCCGCCCAGGATGAAGGCCCGATCAAGGTCGGCATTCTCCACTCCCTTTCGGGCACAATGGCGATTTCCGAAACCACGCTTCGCGACGTCATGCTGATGCTCATCGAGCAGCAGAACGAAGCCGGCGGTATCCTGGGTCGCCAGATCGAGCCCGTCGTCGTCGACATCGCGTCCGATTGGCCCTTGGCCGCCGAACTGGCGCGGCGCCTGATCGAAGTCGACGAAGTCGATGCAGTTTTCGGCTGCTGGACATCGGTGTGCCGCAAGTCGGTCCTTCCTGTATTTGAAGAACTCAATTCGCTGCTGTTCTATCCCGTCCAGTACGAGGGCGAAGAATCCCAGCGCAACGTGTTCTATACCGGCGCTTCCCCCAACCAGCAGGCCATCCCTGCCGTCGATTATCTGATGGAAGAGGAAGGCGTCGAGCGCTGGGTTCTGGCCGGCACCGATTACGTCTATCCGCAGACGACCAATCTGATCCTCGAGCAATATCTGCTCGATGCAGGGGTTGCCGAAGACGACATCATGATCAACTACACTCCGTTCGGTCACTCGGATTGGCAGACGATCGTTTCCGACATCGTCGCGTTCGGCTCGGAAGGCCCCAAGACCGCCGTGGTCTCGACCATCAATGGCGACGCCAACGTGCCCTTCTACCGCGAGTTGGCCAATCAGGGCGTCGCGGCTGAAGACATCCCCGTCGTTGCCTTCTCGGTGGGCGAAGAAGAGCTTTCGGGCTTTGATACCGCCCCTCTGGTCGGTCACCTTGCCGCCTGGAACTATTTCATGAGCGTCGAGACCCCCGAAAACGAAGAGTTCATCGCCGCCTGGCATGACTATATCGGTTCGGAAGATCGGGTGACCAACGATCCCATGGAGGCCCACTATATCGGCTTTAACATGTGGGTCGAAGCCGTAGAGGCTGCCGGCACCACCGACGCGGACGCGGTGATCGATGCCATCGTCGGCGTTCAGGTGCCCAATCTCACCGGTGGCATCGCTGAAATGCTCCCCAACCACCACATCACAAAGCCCGTCCTGATCGGCGAAATCCAGGATGACGGCCAGTTCTTCGTGGTCTGGGAAACCGAAGACCTCGTGCCGGGCGACGCCTGGTCCGACTTCCTCCCCGAATCCGCAGTTCTCGAAGCCGATTGGACCGATCCGATCAACTGCGGCAACTACAACACTGAGACCGAAACCTGCGGTGGCTCTGAAGCCGTCGCCGAGTAATCGTCTGGCTGGGGTGGGCCCATGCCCACCCCACACACACTCGTCACCCCGCGATTTATTGCCGGGGTCCAACGCGGCGCCAGCCAAGGGCGCCACCGACCCCCATCACAATGGGAACCGCACAATGGGCAGTCTCAATCGGTTCGGCAGACCATTTCTGGCTCTGATCTTTATCGCGCTCGCCGCCTTGGCGGCTCCGAGCGCCAAAGCCCAATCGGTCGCCGAGATCGTCCCACAGATGTATGATGCGAGTCTCGGCGATCTGCGCGACGCCGTCGCGGCGCTCGTCGCCACGGGCGAAGATGCTGCGCTCCCCATTCTCCAGGCGCTGGGCGCGGGCAATCTTTACGAAGCCGACAATGGCGGAATCTTCATCCAGACCGGTCGCAATCAGTACGAGGATGCGCTCACCGGCGCTGAAGCCGATCTCGATGTGACCGGCGATTTGAGCACCATCCGCATCAACAACTCCCTGCGCCGCGACATCGCCGCCGCCGTGGGCTCGCTGACCTTAATGAGCGAAAATCCCGCGACCCGCCGCGCCGCCGCAGCGCAAATGTTTTCGACCGCCGACCCTGCCAATATCGAGCTGCTTGATCAGGCACTGGCCGAAGAAGACAATCCCGGAGTGCGCACGGTCATGGAACAGGCCCGCGCCGCCGCCATGCTGCGCGCCGATATCAGCGAAGAAGATTTCGCCGCCGCCGTCGCCGTCATCGCCGCGCGCGGCGATCGTCAGGCGCTGGGCATATTGAATGCCAATCTCGCCAATGCGTCCGAAGCCGAGCGCGTCAATATCGAAGCGGGCATCAGCCGCATCAACCAGTCGCTTCAGCTCTGGGGCATCGGGCAGAACGTCTGGTATGGCGTCTCGCTCGGCTCCGTCCTGCTTCTCGCTGCAATCGGTCTTGCCATTACCTTCGGCGTCATGGGCGTTATCAACATGGCGCATGGCGAAATGGTGATGATCGGCGCCTATGTCACCTTTTTCGTCCAGGAAATCATCCGCACCACCAATCCGGGGCTGTTCGATTATTCCCTCGCCATCGCCATCCCAATGGCGTTCGCGGTCACAGGGCTGATCGGCATCGCCATCGAGCGCGGCATCATCCGCTGGCTCTATGGCCGCCCGCTTGAAACGCTGCTCGCCACATGGGGCTTGTCGCTGATCATCCAGCAGGGCGTGCGCACCATTTTCGGCGCCACCAATCGCGAGGTCGGCAATCCGTCCTGGATGTCGGGCGCCTTCGAACTGGGCGGGCTGGCCATCACCTGGAACCGCATGTGGATAGTGGTCTTTGCGTTGGTGGTGTTCGCGCTTCTGCTTCTGGTCCTCAACAAGACTCCGCTTGGTCTCCAGATGCGCGCCGTTACCCAAAATCGCCGCATGGCCTCGGCCATGGGCATCCGTACGCCCTGGGTCGATGCCATGACCTTCGGCCTTGGCTCGGGCGTCGCCGGCCTTGCCGGTGTGGCGCTATCGCAGATCGACAACGTCTCGCCCAATCTGGGCCAGAGCTACATCATCGACAGCTTCATGGTCGTCGTCTTCGGCGGTGTGGGCAATCTCTGGGGCACGCTGGTTGGCGCCCTGACACTGGGCGTCGCCAACAAATTCCTTGAGCCCTATGCCGGCGCGGTCCTCGCCAAAATCTTGATCCTCGTCCTCATCATCCTCTTCATCCAACGCCGCCCCCGCGGCCTCTTTGCCCTGAAGGGCCGGGCGGTGGAAGCATGATGATCATTGCCGTCTCAGCGCAGCCGGGTCGGATGAGGGGTGCGCAGGGCCCGCGTCACGCACCGCTTTTTCAGATGGCGAACCTTCAACGCCCGGAGATCCATCCATGATCACCGCGAAAATTTTCGAAAAACTCGGCGTCAAAGCCATATGGGTCGTTGCGATCCTTCTGGCGCTCGCCATCGCCGTGCCCATGTCGAACCTGCTTCTGCCGGTCGGGCATCCGCTGCGCGTGCCCAATTACCTCGTCCCGCTCATGGGCCAGTACCTCACCTACGCCACCCTCGCCCTCGCGCTCGATCTCGTCTGGGGCTATTGCGGCATTCTTTCGCTCGGCCATGGTGCGTTCTTTGCGCTGGGGGGCTATGCCATGGGCATGTACCTCATGCGCCAGATCGGCACGCGCGGGGTCTATTCCAACGCAGTGCTGCCCGATTTCATGGTGTTTTTAGGCTGGCGCGAACTGCCCTGGTACTGGCAGGGGTTCGACATGTTCTGGTTCGCCGCCATTATGATGGCGTTCGTCCCGGGGCTTTTGGCCTTTATCTTCGGGTGGTTCGCCTTCCGAAGTCGCGTCACCGGGGTCTATCTCTCGATCATCACCCAGGCGCTGACCTACGCCCTGATGCTGGCGTTTTTCCGCAACGACATGGGGTTCGGCGGCAATAATGGGCTGACCGATTTCCGCGACATCCTTGGCGCCCCGATCCCTGCAGCCACGACCCGCGCCTCGCTTTTCGCGGCCTCGGCCATCCTTCTGGCCCTGTGCTTCATCCTCTGCTCGCTCATCGTCCGGTCAAAGCTCGGCAAGGTCATGGTTGCCGTGCGTGATGCGGAAAGCCGCACGCGGTTCATCGGGTATCGCGTCGAAAACGTCAAACTCTTCGCCTTCACGGTCTCGGCGGTGATGGCCGGGCTGGCCGGCGCGCTCTACGTGCCCCAGGTGGGGATCATCAATCCTGGCGAATTTGCGCCCGCCAATTCCATCGAGGTGGTGATCTGGACCGCCGTGGGGGGCCGCGGCACGCTGGTCGGCCCGATCATCGGCGCGATCGTCGTCAATGCCGCCAAATCCTATTTCACCGGCACCTTCGCCGATCTCTGGCTCTTCATTCTCGGCGGCATGTTCGTCTTCGTTACGCTCTTCATGCCCAAGGGCATCGTCGGCATCTTCACCTCCACCTGGAGTGCGCTGCAGCAACGCCGCGCTTCGGCAAGCGCCGAAAAGGGCGTCGATACCGAACCACCGACGCCACCTGCGCAAAAACCCCAGCCACGCCAGTCCAACGACGCGCCCGATGGCGCCAAGCCCTCGCCCGCGGAGTAACCCAGATGGTCGACACTTTACGCGATGGCTCACTCCTCTACCTCGATGGCGTTTCGGTCACCTTCGACGGGTTCCGGGCGCTCAATTCCCTCTCGCTGGTCGTCCAGCGCGACGAGTTGCAGGCAATCATCGGTCCCAATGGCGCGGGCAAGACGACCATGATGGACATCATCACCGGCAAGACCCGCCCCGATACGGGCGAAGTGTTCTTTGAAGGCGGCATCGATCTCACCAAAAAGGACGAAACCGAGATCGCCAATCTCGGCATCGGGCGCAAGTTCCAAAAGCCCACGGTTTTCGGAAGCCATACAGTCTGGGACAATATCGAACTCTCGCTCAAAAAGCCGCGCGGGGTGTTTGCCTCGTGGTTCTACACCCGCGACAGCGCCGACACCGACCGCATCACGGCGATCCTCGACACTGTCCGCCTCACCCACCGCAAGCACGAGTTCGCCGCCAATCTCAGCCATGGGCAAAAGCAGTGGCTCGAAATCGGCATGCTCTTGGCGCAAGATCCGAAACTCCTCCTCGTCGACGAACCGGTCGCCGGCATGACCGATTCGGAGACCGAGGAAACCTCCAAACTCCTAAAGGAAATTTCAAAGCACCATTCGGTGGTGGTCGTCGAACACGACATGAGTTTCGTGCGCGACCTCGATTGCCGCGTGACGTGCCTCGCCGAGGGCGCGGTGCTCGCCCAGGGCTCGCTCGAGCACGTCTCCAGCGATCCGCTGGTCATCGAACGCTATCTGGGACGCTGAACCATGACCACTTTGACCGTCACCGATCTCGACCTCCACTATGGCGCAGCCCAGGCGCTGAAAAAGGTCTCGATCACCGCCCAGCCCAACAAGATCACCTCGGTTCTCGGCCGCAACGGGGTGGGCAAATCCTCGCTGTTGCGCGCCATCACCGGCACGCACCCCATCACCAATGGCATCATCACGCTTGCCGAACGCGATCTCAAGCGCAGCGCCCCCTATGCCCGCGCCCGTATGGGCATCGGCTATGTGCCGCAAGGTCGCGAGATCTTCCCGCTTTTAACGGTCAAGGAAAACCTCCTCACCGGCTATGCACCGCTGAAACCCAAGGACCGCTCGATCCCCGAGACGATCTTTGAACTTTTCCCGGTGCTAAAATCCATGCTGGGCCGTCGCGGCGGCGATCTTTCGGGTGGCCAGCAGCAGCAGCTCGCCATCGGCCGCGCGCTGGTCACCCGTCCCAGCCTTCTGGTGCTCGACGAACCCACCGAGGGTATCCAACCGTCCATCATCAAGGACATCGGACGCGCTCTGCAGTTCCTGCGCGACGAAATGGGCATGACCATCCTTCTCGTCGAACAATATCTCGATTTCTGCCGGGAATTGAGCGACCATATCTATGTGATGGATCGCGGTGAGATCATGCACGAAGGACCCGCCTCCGATCTCGACGATCCCAACGTCAAACGGCATTTGATGGTCTGATGCTCCATATTGCCAATGCCCATGGTCCCGCGCTGCAACGCGCCGTCGGCGAAGCCCGCGTCGCGACCAAACCGCGCGACGGCAAGGCCGTGCTCGATACGCTCTACCAGCTCGGCTGCGGCAAGATCCGTGTCCCCAAAACCCATGGCAATTGGCTCGAAGCGGTCCTCATCAACACCTCGGGCGGGCTGACCGGCGGTGACCGCATGGATTGGGGCGCCAGCGCCGCGCCTGGCACCCATCTCGTTGTCACAACCCAGGCCTGCGAGCGCATTTACCGCGCGACTTCCGGCGCCGCCAATGTCACCTCGACGCTTCATATCGGCGCCGGCGCCCGCCTCGACTGGCTGCCGCAGGAAACCATCTTGTTCGACGGCTCGGCGCTCGATCGCACCCTCACCGTCGATATGGCTCCGGATGCCACCTTCCTCGGCTTGGAGTCGGTCATCCTCGGCCGCGAAGCACATGGCGAAGATGCCCATTCCGCGGCCATTTCCGACCGATGGCGCATCCATCGCGACGGTCATTTGATCCATGCCGAAGCCGCGCGCCTCGACGCAGACGACATTCTGGGCCGCACCAATATGGCGCTGCTGGATGGCGCGCGCGCCTATGCAACGCTGTGCTATGTCGCGCCAGATTCCGAGCAGCACATCGAAAAGCTCAAGGCGCTGGTTTCCAGGCATCCCACAGCGGGCGTCTCGCGCATCGGGGACAAGATCGTTCTGCGCGCCACAGGGGTTTCGGGTTACCGTCTGCGCAAGATCATCATGCCGGCCATCGCTGCCCTTTCGGGTGCCGGGGCCGTCCCCAAACTCTGGTCGCTATAAAGAAGGAGGCGAAACATGAACCTCACGCCGCGCGAAAAAGACAAGCTCCTGATTTCCATGGCCGCCATTGTCGCCCGCAAAAGGCTCGAACGCGGGGTCAAGCTCAACCACCCCGAAGCCATTGCACTGATCACCGATTTCGTCGTCGAGGGCGCCCGCGATGGCCGCCCCGTGCCCGAATTGATGGAAGCGGGCGCCCATGTCATCACCCGCGATCAGGTGATGGAGGGCATCGCCGAAATGATTCACGACATCCAGGTCGAGGCGACCTTTCCCGACGGCACAAAGCTCGTCACCGTCCACAATCCCATTCGTTAAAGGGCATTAACACATGATCAAGCGCATCGCTGCCGCAGCCATCACCCTCGCCGCAATGACGGCGCCAGCCTTTGCCCATCTCGATCCCGTCGAGCACGGCTCGTTCATGGCCGGGTTTACCCATCCGCTGTTCGGGCTCGATCATATCCTCGCCATGGTCGCCGTCGGCCTCTGGGCGGCCAGCGTCGGCGCGATGGACGGCTCGCACAAGGCGCTCTGGGCCGTGCCCGCCGCGTTCGTTGCCACCATGGCCATCGGCTTTGCCGCCGCCATCCTGGGCGTGCCGCTGCCCTTCGTTGAACCCGTCATTCTCGCCTCGGTGATCTTTATCGGCATCATGGTTGCCCTCGCCCTGCCGCTCCCCACTGCAGGCGTTGCGGCTGTCGTTGCGTTCTTCGCGCTGTTTCACGGCCACGCGCATGGCGGCGAAATGGGCGAAGCGGGCGCTCTTGGCTATGCCGCCGGCTTTCTCGTCGCCACGGCGCTGCTGCACGCTGCCGGCATTGCGCTCGGGCTTGTCGCGGGCCGTCTTCTGGCCACCACGCGCGGGGCCATCGCCACACGGCTCGCCGGTGGCCTCACGGCTCTGGGCGGGCTGTGGCTGGCGATCGGAGGTTGATGATGATCCCGGGCGAAATCATCCCGAAAGCCGGCGATATCGAGCTCAATCCTGGGCGCGAGGCTGTTACCATCGAGGTCGCCAATACCGGCGACCGTCCCATCCAGGTCGGCAGCCATTATCATTTCTTTGAGACCAATGCCGGGCTGGCCTTCGACCGCGACGCCGTGCGCGGCATGCGGCTCGATATACCGGCCGGCACCGCCGTTCGCTTCGAGCCCGGCCAAACCCGCGAAGTCACCCTCA
Source organism: Pelagibacterium luteolum (assembly GCF_900100665.1). Lineage (GTDB taxonomy): Bacteria > Pseudomonadota > Alphaproteobacteria > Rhizobiales > Devosiaceae > Pelagibacterium > Pelagibacterium luteolum. The sequence goes on along the minus strand of NZ_FNCS01000001.1, from coordinate 719,511 downwards.
TTCCCCTTGATGGCGACCGGCGCGTCTATGGTTTTCGCCAGATGGTCTCGGGCGCTTTGGACCGCTGAATGGCTAACGGCCCGAATTCATCGGCGCAAACAAAAAGGCGGGGCGCTTGCGCACCCCGCCATTCGAGACGGACAGAAAAGTCCGTTTTACTGGGTCGTCACTTCGCCTTCGGCTGCAGCATCGGCTCCAGCTTCAGCTTCGGCCCCGGCAGCAGCGTCCGAATTCATTTCGGTTTCGGTCGCAGCCCCGCCTTCCATATCGGCATGGGCGCTGTCGTCGACAAAGACGGTCAACGAACCATCGGCCTGGCTCCACACGCCAACGACGTCGTCAGAGGCATAGCCTTCGGCTTCGAGCGCGGCGACGATGTCGGCATTGCCTTCGACGTTGCCCTGAAGCGTTGCGATATCGGCCTCGAACTCGGCGTGAGCATCAGCGAAAGCGGAGGCGGTGAATTCACCGTCATCGCTCAGCGAAGACACGGATACGATTTCGATTTCGGTATCTGCAGTCACGCCCGACAGATCGGCAGCGGCAGCGCCCTGGAGGGCGGCGTCGAGGTCACCGAAGCTGTATTCGGACAGTTCGGCACCAGCGCCAGCCATGGCGTCCGCACCGGCTTCCACTTCAGTGGACGTCGCGTCGGTGTCGGCATCGACATCGGCACCGGCATCCACCCCAGCATCGACGCTGGTGTCGTCACCAGCTTCGACGCCAACGTTAGCGCCGGCGTCGACGCCAACGCTCGTATCCTGTGCGAGAGCTGCGAGCGGCATCGACAGAGTCAGTGCCGTACCAAGAGCAAGAGCAGAGAGCTTTTTCATTTTCATTCTCCATTTGGGTTTGCGTTGACCGCCCCTCTGGAGCCTACAAACGAGCAAGTCCCACTAGAGTTGCATGCAGTTTCGAGACGTCCAGACGCACTCAAATTGTACCATCGAGCCCCATAAGGAGCCGCTTCATGCCCGCCAAAATCACCCGCGCGCTTTACGCCGATATGTACGGCCCGACGACCGGAGACCGCGTGAGACTGGCCGATACAGAGCTTTTTGTCGAAGTGGAAACCGACCTCACCATCTATGGCGAAGAGGTCAAATTCGGCGGCGGCAAGGTGATCCGCGACGGCATGGGACAATCACAGGTTACACGGGCTGCCGGCGCCGTCGACACGGTAATAACCAATGCGCTTATCATAGATCATTCCGGCATCGTGAAAGCCGATATCGGATTGAAGGACGGCACGATCACCGCGATCGGCAAGGCGGGCAATCCCGATACCCAGCCGGGCGTTTCGATCATCATCGGCCCGGGCACCGAAATTATCGCCGCAGAAGGCAAGATCATCACCGCGGGCGGGTTCGACGCCCATATCCACTTCATCTGCCCCCAGCAGATCGAAGAGGCGTTGATGAGCGGGGTCACGACAATGCTGGGCGGAGGCACCGGCCCCGCCCATGGCACGCTGGCCACCACCTGTACGCCGGGCGCTTGGCATATCGGGCGGATGATTCAATCGTTCGACGCGTTTCCCATGAACATCGCGTTGTCGGGCAAAGGCAATGCCTCGCGACCCGAGGCGCTGATCGAGCAGATCATGGGTGGAGCCGCCGCGCTCAAACTGCACGAAGATTGGGGCACCACCCCCGCCGCCATCGACAATTGCCTTTCGGTCGCCGACGACTACGACGTGCAGGTGATGATCCACACCGATACGCTGAACGAGAGCGGGTTCGTCGAGGATACGATCGCCGCCTTCAACGGCCGCACGATCCACGCCTTCCACACCGAAGGCGCCGGCGGCGGTCACGCCCCCGACATCATAAAAGTGTGTGGCCTCGAAAACGTCATCCCCTCTTCGACCAACCCCACACGCCCCTACACGGTCAACACGCTGTCGGAACATCTCGACATGCTGATGGTCTGCCACCATCTCGACCCCTCGATCCCCGAAGACGTCGCCTTTGCCGAAAGCCGCATCCGCAAGGAAACCATCGCGGCTGAAGACATCCTCCACGATATCGGTGCGTTTTCGATCATCTCGAGCGACAGTCAGGCCATGGGAAGGGTGGGCGAAGTTCTGATCCGCACCTGGCAGACGGCCGACAAGATGAAGCGCCAGCGTGGCGCCTTGCCGGAAGAAAAGGGCGAAAACGACAATTTCCGCGTCAAGCGCTACATCGCCAAATATACCATCAACCCCGCCATCGCTCACGGCATCGCCGATCACATCGGCTCGGTCGAAGTCGGTAAGCGCGCCGATCTCGTCATGTGGAACCCGGCGTTTTTCGGCGTCAAACCCGACCTCGTCATGCTGGGCGGCATGATCGCCGCCGCCCCCATGGGCGACCCCAACGCCTCGATCCCCACGCCGCAGCCCATGCATTACCGCCCGATGTTTGGCGCCTATGGCAAAGCAATCGCCAACACCTCGGTCACCTTCGTTTCCAAAGTGGCGCTCGAAAATGGCCTGCAATCGAGGCTCGGGGTCGACAAATCCATGCTCGCCGTCAACAACACTCGCGGCGGCATCGGCAAGTCGTCGATGATCCACAACGCCGCCACCCCCAACGTCACGGTCGATCCCGAAACCTACGAAGTCCGCGCCGATGGCGAACTTCTGACCTGCGAACCCGCCGAAGTGCTCCCCATGGCACAACGTTATTTCCTGTTCTAGGCACCTCTACCCGTAACCCTCGGGCTCGACCCGAGGGCCCACGCGGCACCAACCAAGTGAACAAATTCCGCCGCGGTGTCGCCCTTGGGAAACCACACGCCCCATCGCGGCGTTAGCCTCGCGGTTCACAGCGAGAGGAGATCACGTCCATGGGCAAATTAGGGATCGAAGCCAATCCAAATGGCACGCATATTGGACGATCGATGGGACTGGCCCTCGCTACCCTCCTCGCGCTCGCAACCCCCGCCGCCGCGCGAACCATGACCTCGGACGACGCCCTGGACGCCCTTCCCGACCCGGAAGGCTACCAACTCGTCATCTCCAATGACGGTCTGCAGCCAGACGCGGTGCAAAACCTCAGCGCCATGCTCGTGGACACCATAGGCGAAGATCACTTTTTCGGCGCCATCTACGCTTTCCTGCCCGAAAATTCGCAGCAACTCTCGATCCATTTGCGCACCGGGCTCCACACGCTGGATGCCGCCGAACGCTCCGCGTTAAGCGATTGCGAAGCCGAGCGGAGCCCCGAGGATTCCGAGTGTCGACTGCTCGGCCAGGTCCTGCCCGATGAGGACATCGAGGGCGCCCCGGAACTCTCCCACGAAGCCATGTACGCCTTCGTTCAGAGCGCGCCCCAGATGGACGGCCCCATCGTCGTCGCCCGCTCGCAAAACACCACGGCATGGTCCATGTGGAGCGGCGAGGACACACGCCAATCGGCGCTCGACGAGTGCAATGAAGCCGTCGAAGCCGGCGGCTTCGAGCCCGATTGCGACATCATCATCGACGACGCGCCGTAAGGATTTTTCGTGCTGGGCCTAAAAACGATCCCCAAGGCAGACTGGCCCCGCACCTTTTGGGATATGGCCGGCTGCGCGCTGATTATCGGCAGCGCCGCGGCGACCGGCCTTTTGATCGGGCTTGGCGTAGCGTTCGCACTCCTTACGTGGTCCGAGGGCGATGCGCGCGGCGGCGAAATGCTGCTGATCGGGTTCTCGGCCCTGGCCGGCGCTGCCATCGGTTTCGCCACAGGCATTGTGGGATCGATCTATTGGCTTGGCTCAAGGCAAAAGCCCACTGATCGCCGCTCGTAAGCGCCGCCCGCCAATTGGCATTCCCCACGCGATCATGCTAAGCCCGGCGCGAACCGTTTTTTGCCGTCAGTTACGGGGTATCCCGCCATGTCCCACGCTCTTCCGCCTCGTCCGCGCGCCAGCCATAATGGCGGTGCTCTCAAGGGCACGATCCGTGTTCCCGGCGACAAATCGATTTCCCATCGCGCCATGATGTTCGGCGCCATGGCGCTCGGTCGCACCACGGTCACCGGCCTTCTCGAAGGCGAGGACGTTCTGGCGACGGGCCGCGCCATGCAGGCGCTCGGGGCCAAAATCGAAAAAACCGGCGACATCTGGCAGATCGACGGCCTCGGCGTCGGGGGCTTTCTCGCACCCGAAACCGATCTCGATTTCGGCAATGCCGGCACCGGCGCACGCCTCACAATGGGGCTGGTCGGCGCCTACCCCTTCGTTTCGCGCTTTGTCGGCGACGCTTCGCTCACCGCCCGCCCCATGAAGCGCGTGCTCGATCCCCTGCGCGCCATTGGCGTTGAAGTCGTCGAACACCACGACAACCGCCTCCCGATCGCGCTGAAGGGCCCGACCGATCCCGTCCCGGTCAACTACCGCGTGCCCATGGCGTCCGCGCAGGTTAAATCCTGCGTGCTTCTCGCCGGCCTCGTGATCCCCGGTACGACGACGGTCGTCGAACCCATCATGACCCGCGACCACACCGAAAAGATGCTGGCCGGATTCGGCGCCGATATTTCCATCGATACCGATGCCGATGGCGTCCGCACCATACGCGTCGAGGGCCTGCCCGATTTCAAGGCACAGACCCTGATCGTTCCCGGCGACCCCTCCTCGGCGGGCTTCCCCCTGGTGGCGGCGCTGATCGTTCCGGGTTCGGAAGTGGTCATCGAGAACGTCCTGATGAATCCCACCCGCACCGGGCTCATCGAAACGCTGCTCGAAATGGGCGGCGATATCGCAATCGAAAACCGACGCACATCGGGCGGCGAAGACATCGCCGATCTGCGCGTCAAACATTCGCGCCTCAAGGGCGTCCGCGTCCCGCTCGAGCGCGCACCATCGATGATCGATGAATACCCGGTCCTCGCCGTCGCCGCCGCTTTCGCGGAAGGCGTAACGGAAATGCCCGGCATCGATGAACTGCGCGTCAAAGAATCCGACCGCCTCGCTGCTGTCGCCCGCGGCCTCGAAGCCAATGGCGTCGCCTGCGAAGAGGGCCACGACTATCTCACCGTCACCGGCAAGGGCTCGGTCCCCGGCGGCGGCAGTGTCAAAACCCATCTCGACCACCGCATCGCCATGAGCTTTCTCGTCATGGGCATGGCGTCGGACACGCCCGTCAACGTCGATGACGACCGGATGATCGCCACGAGCTTCCCAAGCTTTCAGTCCGATTTCGTGCGCCTTGGCGCCGGGTTCTCCAATGTGGAGGATGCCGCATGATCATCGCCGTCGATGGCCCGGCAGCCTCGGGCAAGGGTACGTTGGCTGCCGCTCTGGGCCAACATTTCAACCTGCCCCATCTCGATACGGGGCTCCTCTACCGGGCCGTCGGGCTCGAGGTCAAAGCCCATATCGACGCCCCCGACGTCGAAGCGCGTGCCACCCGCGCCGCCGAATTGCTCGACACCACGGGCCTCGACCCCGAATTCCTGCTCGGTGCCGAGGTGGGCATTCTCGCCTCGAAAGTCGCCGTCTTCCCCGGCGTGCGCAAAGCGCTGTTCGCCGCCCAGCGCGATTTCGCGACACAGACCTCCGGCGCCGTGCTCGATGGCCGCGACATCGGCACGGTGATCGCGCCCGATGCCGACGCAAAACTCTTCATCGTCGCTGAGCCCGAAATCCGCGCCGACCGCCGCGCCCGCCAGCTCGAAGCACGCGGCCAGACTGTCGACCGGGCCAAACTTCTCGCCGATATCGAAGCGCGCGACGCCCGCGACAAGGCGGCGCCGCATGGCGGATTTCACCCCGCGGATGATGCGGTCTTGCTCGATACGACCAATTTGGATATAGAAGCGGCCATTACGGCAGCCATCGCAGAAGTCGAGGCGGCTATCGCGCGCAAGTCGGCAACGCGTTGAGCGTTGCAAAATCCAAACTTGCGGCCTTGGGCCGACAACATTTCACGCCGGAGACCGCCGCAGGGTTTTTGGGTCGCGCGCACGCCGCTCGGTCCTGGAAGCGTTGCTGGCCTTAGCGTCCCCGTGGTGCCCTAGCCTATACATTGCCGGTTGATCATCAAGCGTTTCGGTCCCATATCGTGCCGATAACGCTGCTTGTCATTGGCAGTCGCACACTATCGTCAACACCAACCCGATATGTTCCGGCCAAATGTCCGGAATGGAGTTTTAATGGCTAACCAGACTATTTCTGCTGAAGATTTCGAACAGCTCCTTATGGAGAGCTTTCAGGACGTCGATCCCGTCGAGGGTACCGTCGTCAAGGGCAAGGTCGTCGCGATCGAGAAGGACCTTGCAATCATCGACGTCGGTCTCAAGACCGAAGGCCGCGTGCCGATGAAGGAATTCGGCGCCGCTGGCCGCGACGGCACGATCGCCGTTGGCTCGGAAGTCGAAGTTTACGTCGACCGCGTTGAAAACGCTGCCGGCGAAGCCGTTCTGTCGCGCGAGAAGGCTCGCCGCGAAGAGAGCTGGGTCCGCCTCGAAGTTCTTTACGAAAAGAACGAGAAGGTCGAAGGCCAGATCTTCAATCAGGTCAAGGGTGGCTTCACCGTCGATCTCGACGGCGCCGTGGCCTTCCTGCCGCGTTCGCAGGTCGATATCCGTCCGATCCGCGACATCGCTCCGCTCATGAACGTGCCGCAGCCCTTCCAGATCCTCAAGATGGACAAGCGTCGCGGCAATATCGTCGTTTCGCGTCGTGCCATTCTCGAAGAGTCGCGCGCTGAACAGCGTTCGGAAATCGTCCAGCAGCTCGAAGAAGGCCAGGTTGTCGAGGGTGTCGTCAAGAACATCACCGATTACGGCGCGTTCGTCGATCTGGGCGGCATCGACGGCCTCCTGCACGTCACCGACATTGCATGGCGTCGCGTCAACCATCCCAACGAAGTGCTTTCGATCGGCGAGACCATCAAGGTCCAGATCATCCGCGTCAATCAGGAAAGCCATCGTATTTCGCTGGGCATGAAGCAGCTCCAGGCCGATCCTTGGGAAGGCATTGCAGCCAAGTATCCTGTCAACGCCAAGTTCACTGGCCGCGTGACCAACATCACCGACTACGGCGCATTCGTCGAGCTGGAGCCAGGCATCGAAGGCCTGATCCACGTTTCGGAAATGAGCTGGACCAAAAAGAACGTCCATCCGGGCAAGATCGTTTCGACCTCCCAGGAAGTCGAAGTCATGGTCCTGGAAGTCGATCCGGAAAAGCGCCGCATCTCGCTCGGTCTCAAGCAGACCCTGTCGAACCCGTGGGAAAGCTTTGCCGACAAGTTCCCGATCGGCGCCGAGATCGAAGGCGAAGTCAAGAACAAGACCGAATTCGGCCTGTTCATTGGTCTCGACGGCGATGTGGACGGCATGGTCCACCTCTCCGATCTCGATTGGAACCGTCCGGGTGAAGAAGCCCTCGAAGACTACAACCGTGGCGATATCGTCAAGGCCAAGGTCCTCGACGTCGACATCGAAAAGGAACGCATCTCGCTTGGTATCAAGCAGCTTGGTTCCGACGCGATGGCTGATGCCGCTTCGGGTTCGGATGGTCTGCGCAAGGGCGCCATCGTCACCGCAACGGTTACCGCCGTTAACGATGGTGGCGTGGAAGTCCGGATCGCAGAAACCGATCTGACCGCCTTCATCCGTCGTTCGGATCTGTCGCGTGACCGTGAAGATCAGCGCCCCGAGCGCTTCGCCGTCGGCGAAAAGCTCGATGCGCGTATCATCCAGTTCGACAAGAAGACCCGTCGTATCGGCCTCTCGATCAAGGCGCTCGAAATCGCCGAAGAAAAAGAAGCCGTTGCACAGTACGGTTCGTCGGATTCGGGCGCTTCGCTCGGCGACATCCTCGGCGCAGCCCTCAAGGGCGCCGACAAGAAGTAAGCACACGGAGTGCTGCGAAGGAAAGGTGGCTCCCACTTTTCCTGTTCGGCAGCGCGACCATACAAGTGTGTCCGACTTTCATGAGGCTCGCGCGCAAGCGCGGGCCTTTTTTCTAACTGTCCGTCGTCAGCAAGGAATTCCCGCTCGTGTCTTTTCAATCTCAGATCGAAGTCTTCGACGGCCTCCATCACGTTCTGGCCACCGGTGACCGTCCGGCGCTTTACGACGCCGTCGATCAGGCACTCCAGAACCTCGTCGGGCACAAGCTCTTTACGCTCTTGATCATGCTGCCCGGCGGGCAGGAGGTCCAGCGCTTCTGGAGCAACAATCCGGCCGCCTACCCGGTGTCGGGCCGAAAGAAAATGGGCGAAACGCCGTGGGGCGATCTGGTGATCAGGAAGCGTCAACCCTTTCTCGGTCGGGACATGGACGCCATTCGCTGGGCGTATTTCGATCACGAACTGATCGCCAGCCTAGGTCTTGGCTCGGCCATCAATGTGCCGATCATTGCCCAGAACACTCTTCTCGGCACCATCGCGATCCTCGATGTCGAACATCACTATGATGAGGAGAAACTCGCCATCGCCATGCGGATGGCGCCGTTTCTTGTCGATGCCTTCAGGCAGGAAATAGCTTTGGCGGTCTAGGCTCTTACCGGAGCCAGTCAAAAGCATTTGAGCATGGCCCGATACCTTGGCATGATGGCGCTTGACCAGCACGCTGTCCGATCTTTGCGTTATCCCGCCCGCCGACACGGCCTGACCGGAGCCAAATATGACCTCGACACTTCTGAGCGCAGTCACCAGCTTCGTAGATGCCCAGGGCGGCGGTGAGGGCCATTTCCCCTTGCCCACGGGCGGCGCCCATGTCCTGCGGTCATTTCGCACCGTCGATGCCAATCATGCCCTTTATCGCCCCTCGCTCTGCGTGGTGGTCCAGGGTGGCAAAGAGCTCTTGGTGGGAGACGACACGCTCGAATATGGTGTCATGCAGGCCCTGATCGTCAGCATGGAGACCCCGGCCTGCGGCCGCATCGTCGCCTCCAGTCCTAATGAACCCTTTATCGGCGTCACCATAGATATCGACCCCGCGATCCTGCGCGACGTCTTCGAGCACATGGACCATCCGCCAGTCGCCCCACAAACCGACGGCCCCGCGGCATTCGTCATCGACATCGGCGATGCCCTTGCCGACTGCATCGGGCGGCTGCTCAGGCTGGCCGAGACGCCGCAGGCGATCCCCATTCTCTACCCGGCGATATTGCGGGAAATCTATTATTGGCTCCTGAGCGGTCCCCATGGCGGCGCCATTTGCCGCCAGGCGCTGCCCGAAACCCATCTCGCCCGTATCGCGCGCGCCATCTGGCTGTTGCGCGAGCACTATACCCAACGCCTCTCGATCGATCGTCTGGCCGTTGCCGCCGGTATGAGCCCGTCATCGTTTTACCACCACTTCAAGGCGCTGACCGCGATGACGCCGCTGCAATTCCAAAAGCAATTGCGTCTGCTCGAAGCGCGGCGGCTGATGTTTTCCGATGCCGTAAACGTCACCGAGGCCGCCTATCGCGTCGGCTATGAAAGTCCCTCGCAATTCAGCCGTGAATATTCCCGCGCCTTCGGCGTGCCGCCCAAGCACGATACGATGAGCATTCGATCGCTCACACCGGTCGCGATGCCGTCCTAGCAGGATCCCATCGTGCAGCATTGGAGGATCAGGCAAGTTTCCTGAATGTTCCGGCATGGCCGTTTCGGCCCCGGTTCGCCATCATGGCTTCAGTTTCTCCAACAGCTGAACGGCAAGGACAACCGATGACGAAATGGACAACAGCCAACATCCCCTCGCAATCAGGCCGCACGGCCGTGGTCACCGGCACCGGCGGCATCGGTTATGAAGACGCTCTGGCACTGGCCGGCGCAGGCGCTAATGTCGTGCTTGCGGGCCGCAACGCCAAAAAGGGCGCCGAAGCCGTCGCAAGGATCAAGGCGAGCCATCCACGCGCATCGGTGCGCTTTGGACTTTTAGACCTCGGCGATCTCGCCTCTGTTGCCCGTTTTGCCGAGCAGCTCGCCGCTGAGCAACCGCACCTCGATATTCTCATCAACAATGCCGGCGTTATGACCCCGCCCGAGCGACGGACCACGAGCGACGGCTTTGAATTGCAATTGGGCACAAATTATCTCGGTCATTTCGCCCTCACCGCCCATCTGATGCCGCTGCTCAAGAAGGGCACGAACCCGCGCGTCATAACCCTTGGGAGCGTCGCCGCGCGGAGCGGTGCTATTGATTTTTCCGACCTGCAGGCCGAACGCAGTTACGACGCCATGAAGGTCTATAGCCAGTCCAAGCTCGCCTGCATCATGTTTGCGTTCGAGTTGGCCCGCCGCAGCAGGGCTGCAGGATGGGGCATCGAGAGCATGGGCGCGCATCCAGGCATTTCCCGCACCGATCTCATCCCCAATCAGGCCGCCCGTTGGAGCTTTGCCGGGCTCACGCGCCGGATGCTGCCCTTCCTTTTTCAGCCCGCCTCGCAAGGCGCACTGCCAACGCTTTATGCCGCCACCGACCCCAATGCGCGCGATGGTGCCTATTACGGCCCCGACCGGCTCGGCGGCACCCGCGGCTATCCCACCCAGGAAACCCCGCCGCCACAGGCCCTCGACAGCGCAAAAGCCAGCCAGCTCTGGGATGTTTCGGAGGCGCTTGTCGGGATACGCTTTGCATAAAGCGCACCGATCATGGAGCAAATCGGAACGATGAAAGTTCATCATCAGTTCAGGGCGGTGCGGCTATACCCGGACCGCCCCTGTCTGGATCGTTCAGGCACCTGCAACTTCGATATAAGAGGGTTTGATCCTTGACCTTGCTCCGCGCTTTTTCTCTCGCCGCCCTTTTGGGCACAATCGCCCTGCCCGCATCGGCGCTTTCGATCGCCATCGACCCAGCGACCGGCGAGCCCCTGGCGAACCCGCCCACGATCTTTCTGACCCTCAATGACGCCGCTGGCGAGGTGGTCGGCGATTATACGCTGGAGCAGTTCTCGTTCCGCGTTGCGCCCAACCCCGAGTTCGAGGACGAACAGAGCGATGGCCGCCCCCGCTTTACCCTTTTCGTGACGTCCATGGACGCCACCTTGATGAACTGGGTGCTCGATGAGGATACGACGCGGTCGCTGGTCGTCGAAATCCTCCCCCGCGAGGCCGAAGGCACCGCCCTCACCTACACGATCGAAGGGATCACCGTTCACGCCGTCGACGGCTATCTGACGACTGGTGAATTTGAACAAAGTTCGGTGTCTCTCACCATCAGCGCCGACGATTTCTCGCTCGCCGAACGCGACATACAACCCATCGAGAATTGATCCGCCTCACTTCGGCGTCAGCGTTTCGACCAGAAAGGCGATGACGGCATCCTTGGCCGCCATTGCCGCTTCGCGCTGGAACTGCTGGCTCGGCCCCGTCTCGACGCAGCCATCGTCCCACCCGAACGGCCGCTCGAAATTGTCATCGGCATAGAGCACCCCCGCATATTCTGTTCTGAAACAGGCCCGGGACGTCTGCGCCTCGCCAACAACGAAAAAGGCCGGCGCCGCACTGTTGTCGAAGGCATGACTGGCATCGGGATAGGTTGTAATCTCCGCATTGGTGCCCGCCGCCGCCAGAGCGGCGATATAGCGCTCGCACGCCGCCAACGGGTTCCAGTCGTCCGCCTCCCCGTGAAACAGCCTTATGGGCGCACCCGTCGTTTGCAGCGGATCCTCGAGCGCGAAATTGCACGGCGGATAAAACGGCACATGCGCGGCCAGCGGTTCGGCGGGACCGTAGAGAAACGCAAACCGGTCCATCGCGCTATAGAGCGCCCCGATGCCGCCGCGCGAGAACCCAAGCACTGCTATGCGCCCCGGATCGATGGCCGCATGGCGCGCCAATGCGTCAGCGGCGCGATAGGCGTCATAGACGGCATAGAACTCCCCCAGCCGCCCCTGATCTGAGAAAATCTCCTCGACCCCGCGCGCCGTGTAGCTGTCGACAAGAAGCGTTGCAAATCCCGCAGCGTTCAGCCTCGTCTCCCAATCGCGATAGCCCATGGAGCCCGCCCCGCTCGAACCGTGCAGGATGATGACGGCCGGATACGGCCCTTCGCCGCCGGGCAATTGCAGCTTGCCGCTGATATGGGCGGGCGACCCGTAACGCGCCTGCCCCTGGAGGAACTGCGTGTCGGTCGCCGTCACCGAATAGATCGGCAGGGTCTCGGGCGCGACCTGCGCCGCGCCCGTGACCGGAGCAAGCCCCCCGAGGCTGCAAAAAGCGGCGAGACCCGCCCGCGCACACAATGATATAAGAGAATTGGACGAACCGGATTTCGGTCTGGACATGGCGATACCTCTTATGTGGTTGAGTGGTTCCATACGCGCCCTAGGTGAGCGCCTGGGCCTCGCGATGTCCCGAGCGTCTGCCGAAATCTTTCCGAAAAAATCCCCATCCCTCCGCCCCAGCGCCGACACCCTCATGATCGGAAACACGATCGTCGATCTGGCGAGCGGGACGGTTGTCGGACCCGATGGTCGCCGTGCTGCGCTACGGCCGAAACCAGCCGCCGTCCTCACGGTCCTCGCGGCCCGCCCTGGACACATCGTGAGCAAGGCTGAACTCCTCGATACCGTCTGGGCGTCCCGGTTCGTTGACGAAGACGCACTCGTCCAGTGCATCGGCGATATCCGCCGCGCCCTGGGCGCCGATGGCGCCGCGCTCAAGACCTATGCCAAGCGTGGCTACAGCCTCGATATCGCGCGCCCCGTGCGCCATCACCCCATGTCACGATGGGGCATGGCCCTCGCTCTCGCCACGCTCATGCTCATCGGCGGCTTATGGACCGCCACGTCCTTTCGCGACGAAAATCCGTCCCCCGACGCCGGCCCCGCGATTGCCGTCCTGCCCTTCTCCGCCTTAAGCGAGGGTGAGCGCTGGCAGCGCCTTGCCCAAGCCCTGACTCTGGACGTCATTTCCGATCTGGCGCGCAATGACTGGATTTTCGTTTACGCCGACGCCGCCTCGCGAAGTCTCGCCGATGCCGGGCTCGATGCCGCCCGGGACATGGGGGCCGATTATCTCCTCACGGGCTCGGTCCAGACAGAAGCCGGCCGTGCACGATTGTCTGTCGCCTTGATCGGCACGCAAGGCGGCCAGCATGTGTGGGGCGAACAGTTCACGGGTTCGGTGGCCGACCTGCTCGATCTGCAACGTGATGCCTCCGAAGCCGTCATCGGCCAGCTCGCCGCGCGCTGGAGCGGGCCGATCGCTCGTCACGAGCGCGCCGCCGCCGTGGGGCGCGGCGCGGCCAACCTCACCGCCTATGATCTTTATCTCCAGGCAGCCGAGCGTATCCAGGTGTACGGGATTTCCGACATGGAAGAGGCGGAACGCCTTCTCAAGCGCGCCGTGGCGCTCGATCCCGGCTTTGGCGAGGCCTGGGCCAAGCTCTCGCTCCTCAGTTACAGCCGCGTCCATCCCGAAATGACAGAGGCGGAGATGGAGGCGCTCTGGGCGCAAGGCGATGCGGCGGCCCTTGAAGCAATCCGCGTTTCGCCCGATGTGCCCACCGCGCTCGTACAGGCAGCCAATGTCGTGCGCTGGACCGATCCCGACCGCGCCGAGCAGATGGTGCGCAGGGCGGCAACGCTCGCTCCCAACGATGCCGATCTTCTGGCCTATATGGCCTTTCGCGCCCTGCATTTCCCCGCGCTTGGCGAAGAGGCCATGGGGTGGATCGAACGCGCCATAACCCTCAATCCGACCCGTCCCGACTGGTACGACTGGAACCGGGGCGCCGTCATGGTGCTCAACGGATATTATGACGAGGCGGTCTCATCCTATCGCCGCGCCCCTGACCATATCGAAGCGCGCGCCGGGCTCGTCGCCGCCTTGGCGCTGGCCGGCCATGAGGACGAAGCCCGCGAGAAAATGGCCGCGCTCATGGCGCAAACGCCCCATTTTACCCCGCAATGGTTTGCCGACGCCGCGGGCCTTCACCCCGACGCCGCCCGCATATTCACGCAAGGCTTCGAGATTGCCGCGCAGGCACCGTAAGATCATCGCGATCAGGTCGCCCGACTGCCCATTGTCGATTGGCATACCGCGATGACCCATCGCGAGACGGGAGCGGATCCATCCGGCCCCCACCCCACCCTCCGTCATCCTCGGGCTCGACCCGAGGACCCATCTTGCAGCGCCGGCCTAAGCCATCAACCGCGTAGCGGCCCGCGTCTCATTGTCCGCCGCCGGCACCGGCAGCCTCACTGGCAGCCACAGCGCCGAAACGAGGCTGCGATATTCCTGTCGCGCGTTGACGTGCGAGATGGAGGGCGCACTGCCGAGCAATTGCGCGTCGATGGGATCGAACACCGTCATCCCCAGCGTAAAGAGCGAGCGGAAAATCACCCGCTCGGCAATACCGTCGGCGACACGGCAGCCGAGTTTTTCAGCCACCTGTTCAATCGTCTGCTGCACTTGGCTCGTATTGCGCGACCCGATGCTCGATATACGATTGCGCACCAGAACCCAGTCGCTGCTCTTGCCCGTGCGGGCCAGGCGGTCGGCGCGCGCCTTTTGCACATTGCGCGAGTAGGGGCTCATCTGGATCGGCTCGCCGCTCACATCGTCGACCCGCGCCAGAACATCGAGATCGATCATGGAATCGTTGAGCGGGGTCACCACGGTATCGGCCAGCCCATGCGCCATCCGCGCCAGCGAGCAGTCAAAACCCGGCGTATCGATGATGATGAAATCGACCTGATCGCGCAGACTGTCGAGCCTGCGGCCCAGAATCTCGCGTTCGGCGACCTGGTTTTCGGCAATCGAATCGCCCCAGGCCGTGGGCACATGCAAATGCTTGGGCATCGGCACTTCGCGCGCCGTGCGGTCCATGGTCATGCGACGATTGCGTATATAGCGGGTTAGCGTCTGCTGCCGGCTGTCGACGTCCATCGTACCGACCCGATAGCCCTGATGCAGCAGATAGACCGCCAGATGCAGCGCCGTCGTCGACTTGCCCGACCCACCCTTTTCGTTGCCCACCGCAATGATATGCGCGCCAGACTGCACCATCGTCACAACCCCAAATCAATCCCGAAAAATCGCCCCCCATCAGCTACGGACATGGTTAACAAGGCCTTAATTGCCGGTTGACGTGACGCCTAAGTCACAATGTTTTCAACATTTTTCGGAGACACCGCACCCACCTCTCCCAAGCCGTCACCCCGGGCAAAGACCCGGGGCCCAGTATGCTCAGCCGCAACGATCAGCTCCCAACGCCACCCACGCACCCCGAGCATACTGGATCCCGGCTCAAGGCCGGGATGACACTGGGGATGGAATTGGAGTGTGGTTGAGGTGGGCCAAGGGCTTGGGCTTGGGCTTGGGCTGGTACGATGCGGAGTTGAGAACTACCCACACCCCATCATCCCCCGACCTGTCACCCCGGGCGAAGACCCGGGGCCCAGTATGCTCAGCCCCAACGATCGGCCCTCAGCGCGGGCCATAAACCCGGAGCATGCCGGGTCCCGGCTCAAGGCCGGGATGACGCTGGCGATGGAGCTAGTGCTGGTGCTGGAGTAGGAACTGCTGCTCAACGACATGGCATGACGCCGAGGGTAGGCTCCAGTGATTGGCACAACCACCCCCTTCATCGCGCGCAGCTCACCCAAACTTCCCCGCCGCATCGAGCGCCAGGCCCAGCCCCACAGCGCCAAACCGATCCGATTGGGCGATTTTGGCATCGGGAAAGCGCTGGTTGACCGTCGCCATGACGCTGGGCACCTGCGCGCCACCCCCGGTGAGGATAATGGTTTCGATGGCCCCCGCACCGACCCCGGCGCGCGCCAACGCCTCGTCGATCGCTCCGCCGATTTTCTCGACAAGCCCGCCGACCGCCGCCTCGAATTCCCCGCGCGTCACCGGCAGTTCCAGCGTCAGCCCCGGCTCGTCGAGCGTCACTTCGGTATCCATGGCATCAGTCAATTCGATCTTGGCAGTCTCCACAGCCGACGCCAGCCGGTGGCCGGAGCGGTGTTCGAGAAGGTGGAGAAATTTATCGACTTTCTCGGGCTCGGCCGCCTCGCGCTGCAGGGCCGTGACGTCGCGGAAAATCTTTGGCGTATAGAGCAGATTGATCCGGTGCCACGTCGCCATGTCGTGGAAATACCATTGCGGCAGTTGCCGCTTGCCGTCGCGCGTCTCGGTTCCCCGCCCCATTTCAGGCATCACTCGCGCAAGGTTCAACAGGCGGTCGAAATCGGTACCACCCACATGAACACCGCTGGTGCTCAATATATCGCTGAGCCGGTTCGCCGAACGCGCCCGTTCCGGCGACAGCCGCAGCACCGAAAAGTCCGAGGTGCCACCGCCCACATCGACCACCAGCGCCAGCTCTTCGCGCGTCAGCCTCTGCTCGAAATGGAGCGCCGCCGCCACGGGCTCGAACTGGAATTCGATATGGCGAAACCCTTGCGTCGCCGCCGCCGAGCGTAACTGATCTTCCGCCGTCTTGTCGGCCTTGGGATCGCCGTCGACGAAAAACACCGGCCGCCCCAGCACCACCTGTTCGGGTGCCGCACCACCATTGCCCTCGAGCTGATGGCGCAAATGGCGCAGGAAACGCCCGATCAACTGCTCGAACCGCATCCGCTCGCGCCCGACCTGGGTGGTTTCCTCCATCAGTGACGAACCCAGAATCGATTTCATGGCGCGCATGAACCGGCCCTCGGCGCCGTCCATATATTCAAACACCGCAGCGCGCCCGAAATAGACCTGATGGTCTTCAAAACTGAAAAAGATCGCCGAAGGTATCGTCAGATTGTCGTCTTCGAGCGGCACCAGCTCGGGCTGCCCATTTTTGGCGCAAAGCCCCACCGTCGAATTGGTGGTGCCGAAATCGATGCCGCAAAACAGTTCGGCCATGCGCCTGATCCTTGGGGATATGATCACGACCGGCTCATCGCCGCGCGATCTTGATGTCTCGTGAAGGGGCGCAGCCCTTAACCCGATGGCCGGACCGACGCAAGGCCGGAGCAGTTGATTGCCGGCCGAACGCCGGTCGCGATACCAGATGCCCCCCCCTCGCACGTCATCCCGGGCGAAGAGCCGGGATCCGGTATGCCTGGACGCGTTCGCATCCTGCCGACTTGACCCCACCGGCTGATCGCGGCAAGCAATCGCGCGAAACCCCTTTACCGCAGTGTTAACCCCCGATTAACCATAAATGCATCGCTGGCGCCCCCTCCTCCCATCCGACATCGCGACGGTTTCAGCCATCGCCCGGATCGTGCATCCCGAGTTCCCCGAGGACGATGCGGTCTTTGCCGACCGGCAGGCGATAGCGCCCGACGCGTGCCTGCTGCTCGAGATCGATGGAACGCCTGCGGGCTATATCCTCGCCCACCCGTGGCGCCTGGGGACCCTACCCGCCCTCAATACTGTCCTCGGCGCTATCCCCGAGCATCCCGACACGCTCTATATTCACGACCTAGCGCTTTTGCCCCTCGCACGAGGTACCGGCGCAGCGCGTCACTGCGTCGAGATCGTTTCGCGCGTCGCCGAACAATTTGGCGCCATGAGTCTAGTGGCGGTGAACAATTCGGTCCCGTTCTGGACCGCCATGGGCTTTGCCGCCCAACCCCAGCCGCAACTTTCATCCAAGCTCGCGACCTATAGCGCCGATGCGTGCTATATGATCCGCACGACAGTGTCGCCAACTCAAGAGTAGCTCTGTCGATCACGCGCACAATCTCCGATCTGGACCCATATATGCCTATTGTTGACGACGATCCGATCCGCGATATTCCGGTCTCGAATGCCCTCAGGCGATCGCGTGGCCGCTGGCGGATTTTTGCGTTTCTGGTCCTGGCAGTCGCCGTTCTGATCGGCATGGCAAGGTTTGGTCCGACCTTGATGCCGCAGGGCCAAACCATTGCGCGCATTGGCATTTCTGGCACGATCACCACATCCGCCGAGCGCACCGCGATCCTGCGCGCCATCGCTGAAGACGATTCGATCGCCGCGGTTATCGTTGCCATCAACAGCCCTGGCGGCACTTCAGCCGGTGGCGAAGAGCTCTACGAGTCGCTGCGCGAAATTTCCGAGCAAAAACCGGTGGTTAGCACCATCGGGGAGCTCGGCGCCTCTGCCGCTTACATGGCGGCAATCGGCACCGACCAGATCTTTTCCCGCAACCTCTCGATCATCGGATCGATCGGTGTTTACCTCCAGCATATCGACGCCGGCGCGCTGTTCGACACGATCGGCATCGACCTCGACAAAGTCGCCTCCGGACCGCTGAAATCGGAGCCCGACTATGACGAGGCAATGACACCAGAAGTTAGGCAAGTGCTTGAAGAACTTGTCGATTCTTCATTTCAATATTTCCTCGATCTCGTCATCGAACGCCGCGATTTGACCCGCCCCGCAGCCCTCGCTCTGGCCGACGGTCGCGTAATGAGCGGCATTGACGGCATCGCATCGGGGCTGATCGACGCCACAGGCGGCCAGCCCGAAGCCATCGCCTGGCTTAGCGAAACCCATGATATCGATCCCGATCTGCCGGTCGTTTCAGTTTGGCCGCAGAATCAAGGATTTAGCTGGTTCGACTTCATTTTCAGCCAGGCACGCGACGCTCTGGGCGGCGCCAATTTCGGCTTGCCGCTTGACGGGTTGGTTTCCCTTTGGCAACCTTCGCCCCATTGAAAATTCATCAGTCAAAAAAAGCCATTAGCGGCACCAGGCGCCGGGGGGCGTGCGACGAGACATGATCAAGTCCGAACTCATCGAAAAACTGGCGGCCGAAAATCCGCACCTCTTCCACCGCGACGTCGAAAACATCGTCAATGCCATTCTCGATGAGGTCGGAGACGCCATGGCGCGCGGTGATCGCGTGGAATTGCGCGGTTTTGGGGCGTTTTCGGTCAAGAACCGCCCCGCCCGCGTCGGGCGCAATCCCCGGACCGGCGAACAGGTCGATGTGGGCGAAAAATACGTGCCCCAGTTCAAGGCAGGCAAGGAAATCCGCGAGCGGCTGAACGGGGAATAGCCCCCTAACCTCTTCGCGGATAACAAGGAATCTTTCGCGTCATGCGCAAACGCATCGTCGGCTGGCTCGTGCTCGTCCCCCTGTGCCTCGTGATCCTGGTCTTCGCTCTGGCCAACCGGCATCAGGTCGCAGTCAATTTCAACCCGCTGGTGGGCGTCGATGCGACTGCACCAGGCGTAGGCATGCCGCTGTTCCTCGTCATCTATGCCGTTCTTTTCTTTGGTATTTCATTGGGTGGACTGGCCGTCTGGTTCACGCAATCGGGCCATCGCCGCGAAGAAAAGCGCCTGCGCCGCGACAACGAAAAGCTCCGTACCGATCTCGATAAGGCCCGCCGCGCACCGGCACGGCAGGACGACCCTGCGATGCTCGCCGCCGACGAACTGGCATGACCACGCCGATCATCAAGATTTGCGGGGTGAAAACCCCCGATATTCTTGAGCATGTCATCGACGAAGGCGCGGAGATGGTCGGGTTCGTGCATTTCGAAAAAAGCCCGCGCCACCTGCCCTTCCAAGAGATATCGGCTCTGGTTGCGCAAGCTGACGATCGTATCGAGACCGTGATCCTGCTTGTCGATCCCGACAACGACACCATCGCCGCTGCGGTCGGGACCGGGGCGCGATGGTTGCAATTGCACGGTAGCGAACCCAAGGGCCGCGTCGCCGATATCCGCGAGCGGTCCGGGCTCAAGATCATCAAGGCCCTGCCGATCGCGGACCGCAACGATGTGCGGCAGGTGCCGTTTTTCCGCCCGGTCTCGGATCGGCTGATCCTCGACGCCAAGCCCCCCAAAGGCGCCTCGCGTCCCGGTGGGCTCGGCACCCCGTTCGATTGGTCGCTGCTGGAGACGCTTGACCCCGGCATCGCCTTCATGCTTTCGGGTGGCCTTGATGTCGACAACGTCGCCGAGGCCGTCAGAACGATCCGACCTTACGGCATAGACGTATCGTCCGGAGTAGAACGCGAAAAGGGCGTCAAGGACGCGGCGCTGATCAGCGCCTTTATTAAAAGCGCTCGCGCCGCAGCAATTGGGAAATAGACGATCATGACCGAAGCAATGGCCAATTCGCTGCGTCAGGGGCCGGACGAAAACGGCAAGTTCGGGATGTTCGGCGGGCGGTTCGTTGCCGAAACGCTCATGCCGCTGATCCTCGATCTCGAAAAGTCCTACCGCGCTGCCCAGAATGATCCAGAATTTCTGGCGGAAATGGAGGATTTGCGCACCCATTTCGCTGGCCGCCCCTCACCGCTCTATTTCGCCGAGCGCATGACGGACGAGCTTGGTGGCGCGAAAGTGTATTTCAAGCGCGAGGACCTCAATCACACGGGCTCGCACAAGCTCAACAATTGTCTGGGCCAGATCCTTCTGGCCAAGCGGATGGGCAAGACCCGCATCATAGCGGAAACCGGCGCTGGTCAGCACGGGGTTGCAACCGCCACGGTCTGCGCCCGGTTCGGACTGCCCTGCACCATTTTCATGGGCGCCACCGACGTCGAGCGGCAGATGCCGAACGTCCTGCGCATGAAGATGCTCGGCGCCGAAGTCCGTCCGGTGACGGCCGGCGCCGGAACGTTGAAAGACGCCATGAACGAGGCGTTGCGCGATTGGGTCACCAATGTGGACAGCACATATTATCTGATCGGCACCGCCGCCGGTCCGCACCCCTATCCCGAGATGGTGCGCGACTTCCAAAAGGTGATCGGCGAAGAAATCCGAGTACAAATTCTCGAGGCCGAGGGTCGTTTGCCCGACGCCGTCGTTGCGTGCATCGGCGGTGGATCGAACGCTATCGGCACGTTTCACGACTTCCTCGACGACCCCGATGTAGAGATTTTTGGCGCGGAAGCCGGCGGGCATGGCGTCGATGTTGAAAATGGCCATGCCGCGTCGATGACCGGCGGGCGCCCCGGCGTCCTGCACGGCAACCGCACCTATCTGCTTCAGGATGCCGACGGCCAGATCATCGAAGGCCATTCGATTTCGGCTGGTCTCGACTATCCCGGCGTGGGGCCCGAGCACTCATTCCTGCGCGACAGCGGCCGGGTAACCTATGTTCCTGTGACCGACAAAGAGGCGCTCGACGCCTTCATGGCGTGCACGAAATTCGAGGGCATCATCCCGGCACTGGAGAGCGCGCATGGCCTTGCCCATGTCATGAAACTGGCGCCGCAGATGGACAAGGACAAGATTATCGTTCTTTGCCTGTCGGGGCGAGGCGACAAGGACGTAGAGTCGGTCGGCAAGCATCTTGGCATGGCGCTTTAGGACTGCGTCCCCAGCCCCGTTCTGGCTGCATGGCTCGGCAAGCGCGTCGCGCCGAAGTGCTGCATTTTAAGCAAATCTTTACGACGATTGCGGCCAGACCCGCATTCTCCGCATGGCTGGTAGTCCCTTTCAGCGCTTGTTCAATGGGGGCTATGGGCCCATCTATTGATCAACGATCAGGTAGAGATTTCAGGAGAACGACACATGGCACGCAATCGCGTTTTTGACAGCATTTCAGGGTTCTTTGGCGATGTGGGCCGCGCTCGTCATGCGTCGAACCTCTACAGCGAACTTTCGGGTCTTTCCGATGATGCGCTTCGCGCCCGTGGCCTGTCGCGTGAATCCATCGCTGCGTACGCCTTCAACACCTCGTTCAACGGCAAGTAACCCTGAACATCAGTGTTGACGACGACGAAAAGGCATCCGCCGCCGCGGGTGCCTTTTTCTTTGGCGGTGTTGACTTTGGCGGGTTCGTGTCCTTTATCCGGCGCACCGATCTTTCACCTGGGTATTGGGGACACAATGGCCGTAACGCGCATCGACAGACGGTTTGAAAAGACCCGCGCCGAAAACCGTCCCGCATTCGTTTCATTCGTCATGGCGGGTGATCCCGACGAGACGACGGCCGATGCGATCCTTGCGGGCCTCCCGGCGGCAGGTGCCGATGTCATCGAACTGGGCATGCCGTTTTCCGACCCCATGGCCGATGGTGTTGCCATCCAGCTCGCCGGCCAGCGTGCGCTGAAATCGGGCATGACGCTTGCCAAGACCCTCGCCATGGTCGAGCGCTTTCGCAAGATAGACGATGAAACGCCGATCGTTCTGATGGGCTATTACAACCCCATTTACATCTTTGGCGTCGACGCATTCCTTGCCGAAGCGGCCAGGATCGGTGTCGACGGGCTGATCGTCGTTGATCTGCCCGCCGAGGAAGACGATGAATTGTGCCTGCCTGCGCTTAAGGCAGGCCTTAATTTCATCCGGCTGACGACGCCCACCACAGATGATGCACGGCTTGAGACCGTATTGGGAAACTCGTCGGGCTTTGTCTATTACGTTTCGATGACCGGGATAACCGGCGCGGAAATCAAGAACCGCGCGGCGGTCGGCGAGGCCGTCAACCGCATCAAATCGCACACGAGTCTGCCCGTCGCGGTCGGTTTCGGCATCAAGACCGCCGAAGACGCACAGTTGATCGGGCGTGACGCCGACGGTGTCGTCGTGGGTTCGGCGCTTGTAACTGCCGTGGAACAGAGCCTTGATGCAGGCCGTTCCACACCGAAGACGGCCGAGGCTGTTCACAATCTGGTCCGCACGCTGTCACAGGGTGCGCGCGCTGCGAGAAGCTGATAGTATTGCCACAATTGCGACCTACATCATCGGCAACCGAAAAGGCGTCCACGTGGCGCTGACACAGACCAATCTAGGCTGAGAGACAAAGATGAACTGGATCGACAACGTCGTCCGCCCCAAAATCCGCTCTTTCCTCAATCGCCGCGAGGTCGAGGACAATCTCTGGGTCAAGTGCCCCGAGACCGGTGAGATGGTGTTTCACCGCGACCTTGAAGCCAATCAATGGGTAGTGCCCAATTCGGGCTACCACATGAAGATCAAGCCGACTGATCGGTTGGCGCATTTCTTCGACGATGGGCATTACACCAAGATCGATCTGCCCTCCGTCGTGGCCGATCCGCTGAAATTCCGCGACACCAAGCGCTATTCCGACCGGCTCAAGGAAGCTCGGACCAAGACCGGAACCGAAGATGCCGTGCTGGTCGCCGTTGGCAAGCTTTATGGCCAGGAAACCGTGGTCACCGTCCAGGATGGCGATTTCATGCTGGGTTCGCTTGGCATGGCGGCGGGTTCCGCCATCGTTACAGGCCTGGAAACCGCCGTCGATCGCGGACTGCCGTTCGTTATCTTCACGGCTTCAGGCGGCGCGCGCATGCAAGAGGGGATTCTGTCCCTGATGCAGATGCCGCGCACCACAGTTGCCGTACAGCGCCTGCGCGAAGCTGGCCTGCCCTATATCGTCGTTCTGACCAACCCGACTACCGGCGGCGTTACCGCCTCTTATGCGATGCTGGGCGATGTCCAGATCGCCGAACCGGGTGCGCTGATCTGCTTTGCCGGTCCGCGCGTGATCGAGCAGACCATTCGCGAAAAACTCCCCAAGGGTTTCCAGCGGTCGGAATATCTCTATGAGCACGGCATGGTCGACATGGTCGTCCATCGCCACAATCTGCGCTCGACCATCGGGTCGCTCATTGGGCTTTTGACCAAGGCGCCGGTCAACGACGCGATCCCTGCAGCACGGCCGATGACGATTGCCGCCACGGCCACCGGTGTCACCATGCGCGACGCTGCAGTGGCCGCCGAAGCGGACAGTGACGACGACCTTCTGGCCAATACGCCGGTTGCCGGGCACGCCGAATAGACCAGACAGTATAAGGGCGTGCCGGTGTCCCGGACTGACGCGATACTCAAACGCCTTTTAACGCTACACCCCAAGCTCATCGATCTTGAGCTTGGGCGTACCGAGCGCATGCTTGGGGCCATCGGGCGCCCGCAGGACCGATTGCCCCCCGTAATCCATGTCGCGGGCACCAACGGCAAAGGCTCGACCATAGCCTATCTGCGTGCCATGCTTGAAGCGCAGGGCAAGCGGGTCCACGTCTACACCTCCCCCCATCTCGTCGCCTTTCGCGAACGTATAAGGCTCGCCGGAGCGCTGGTTTCGACGCGGGCTCTGAACGCTGCGCTCGAAGAGTGCGAGCACGCCAATGGCGGCAAGCCGATCACCTTTTTCGAGATCACCACGGCGGCTGCGTTTCTTTTGTTTTCGCGGGTCAAGGCCGATTATCTGCTTTTAGAGGTGGGGCTGGGTGGGCGGTTCGACTCCACCAATGTCATCGCAAAGCCGTTCGGGACGGTGATCACCCCGATATCTTCGGACCATACGCAGTTTCTGGGCGAGACGATCGCCGAGATTGCATCGGCCAAGGCCGGGATCATCAAGCGCGACAGTCCGCTTGTCGTGGCGCGCCAACTTGACGAGGCGATGACGGTGATCGAGAACGAAGCGCGGGCCCATGGGGTGGCGCCGTTCGTTGCGGGGGTGGATTTCGACGGGTTTTCCCAGCGCGGCAAACTGGTCTATCAGGACGAAAACGGGCTGCTCGATCTCCCCTTACCGGCGCTCAATGGCGCGCATCAGATCGATAACGCGGCGCTGGCTATTGCCGCCTTGCGCCATTTCGGGCTCGCAGATGACGAAAAGGCGATTGCGGCCGGGCTGAAAGCCGTCGTCTGGCCGGCACGGCTTACCCCGCTGCGCGGCGCGCTTAATGCCTATATCGAAGACAGCCAGGAGCTTTGGCTCGATGGCGGACACAACGCCGCGGGCGCAAAGGTATTGGCCCAGTCTCTCAGGGACATGGATCGCCAGCGCCCGGCCCCGCTGGTTCTGATCTGTGGCATGATGGCCTCCAAGGATGCGGGCAATTTCTTTGCCGCCTTTGAGGGAATGGCGAGCCAGGTCTTTACCGTGCCCATTCCGGGAGAACCGGGCGCGCTGTCGGCCAAGGCGCTGGCCAGCTTTGCCAAGGCGCGCGGGATCGAAACCGCCGTGACGCGCTCGGTGCCTGCGGCGCTTGCGCGTGCGGCACATTATCCCGGCGCGCGGATCGTTATTTGCGGATCGCTCTATCTTGCCGGCGCGGTGCTCAAGCAAAACAAAACGCCCCCGACCTGACAGGGCGGGAGCGTTTTTACTCGCCTCAAACGAAAGGAGCGGCGAGAGGTTCTTAAGCGGCGTGGCCTTCGAGCCATTTGACGAGGCCGGCCTTGGGAGTTCCCGCGCCGATCTTCATGTCAGCGGCTTCGCCGCCCTTGAAGAGGATCATTGTCGGGATCGAGCGCACGCCATACTGGGCAGCGATCGAGGGGTTCTCGTCGACATTGAGCTTGACGATCTTGACCTTGCCGGCCATTTCGCCAGAGATTTCCTCAAGAATCGGGGCAATCGCGCGGCATGGACCGCACCATTCTGCCCAGAAATCGACGAGTACGGGTTCAGTCGAGCCGAGAACCTCGGTGGCGAAATTGGCGTCGGTGACGTGTCCGGTCATAAAACTTACCTTCCAGGAATTGGCCCAAGATGATGGGCCGAAACAAGCATGTGGCACTATAGCTAGGCAGAGTCGGGCTCTAGTTCAAGTCGCGGCACGCCCACATTGAAGCGAGCGTGACATCGGAGGCGGCGGCAGCGAGAGTATCGAGACGGAGCGTCATCACCTCTTGCGTCGCCGTCCAAAGAATTGCCGTTGCGATCGCATGACCGGGGAACAAGCACGCCGCGACCTTCGCGTAAAGGCCGAGTTGGCGGAGATAGGACGGTGGAACGGCGTCGGGTGTCACAGGGATCGCGGCGTCAGATTTGTAATCGACGATAAGAACGTGGTCGGTCGACACGACAAGGCGGTCGATGCGGCCTTCGAGGCGTACCGGCTGGCCATTGGCGAAAGCCTGAACCGAAAACGGCACTTCGGCACGGCTATCGGGACCGAAGATGTGGGCCAGATGTGGTGCGCCCAGAAGCGAAAGAGCGCGTGACGCTACAGGTTCGGCCAGTTCCGGATGGTCGGGTAAAAGCGTGTGCGCAGCATCAAGCGCGACAGCGGCGCGAATGTCTTGAGGTACGCTGCTCAGATGCTGCAGCAGGGCGTGTAGTGCGACACCGCGATTTTTTGCGCTACGTGCATCAAGAAGGGTCTCCACGATCGTCGTAAGACCATCTTCGCCGGTCGCCATGTCATCACTCCGGGAGGGCGTCAGGGCCGATACAGGTTGGCTTCGCGTGATGGCTGGAAGGATCAACGGTACCAATGACGTACGTTCATCAATCTCTACGGACGGTACCGAGGGACGCGTGACGGCGATTTCCGGATATCGCAGCCCCACTGGCTCGCCATTGGCGTCAAGCAACGTCTCGGACCGGCTTTCGAGCGCCATGCGGATGGCGCCGTGCCAGGTGTCCTCGATTTTCGTCGTCTCGGCTTTCACCCCCGCGACGTAGAGCGCGTCCTCAGCACGAGTCATGGCGACATAGAGATTGCGCCAGTATTCGGACTGGGCTCGGATTTCCAGTTCGCCCCTAAGCGGGAGCGATGCGGCGCAATGGGCGTCCTTGTTGGGACAATAAAGCAGGAACTGCGCACCATTGTGCGATCCGAAATAGACGGTGTCGCTCACGCCCTTCGGCTTGGTGGCGGCATCGGCGAGAATGACGATAGGCGCTTCAAGCCCCTTGGCTCCATGCACTGTCATGACACGCACGCCAGCGGCGTTGGCGGCCAGATCGCGCTTGATCACGATATCGGACGCGCGCATAGCCGCAAGGAACCCTGTCAGTGACGGCTGATCGGAGGTTTCGTGTTCGAGCGCCAGATCGAGGAATTCGGAGATCACCTCGTCGACTTCTTCACCCAAACGCGCGTGAAATTGCTTCAGGCCGCCCATTGCGTAGAGCACATGGGCGAAAAACTCATAGGGGCGGTCGAAATCGAGACGGCTTCGCAAGGATTTGAGCCGTGCATAGGCCTCTTGGGCAATGGGCAGCTCACTCGCCTTGAGCCTGTCCCAGACTCGTTCCCCGGCCTCACGTCCTTGTGCCAGTTGATAGAGCTCATCTTCTGACAGATAGAACAAGGGCGACCGGAGGATCGCCGAGAGCGCCAGATCGTCGGAGGGATTGAGCAGCACATCGGCTAGGCCCAAAAGGTCATCGATAGCGATATGGGCGGAAACGGGAAGCCGGTCGGCGCCGGGGCTGGCGATATTGCGCAGTTTCAGTGCCCGGACGATTTCGGGAAAAATGCCCTGACGCTTCTGCACGAGGATCAATATATCTTCGGGCCGAATGGCGCGACCGCGCGGACCGAGCGGCGCGCGTGTGGCGATCCAACCCGCTATGGTATCGGCGATCCGGTTGGCCAATTGCCGCGAGGCGCTGGCCAACCCTTCGAGTGGCGCTGTGGGCCAATCCGCGCCTAAGGACGGCGCCTCTGGATTTTCAAGGGGCGACCAGATTTCGATTTGGCCTCCGGTCAGCGTGCGCGCGCTTTCATGACTGATACCGCCAGGCTCGGCCAAAAGCGCAGTTGCGATATCGGAGCGGTTGAACACCGCATCGACGCCATCAAGGATTTCGCGCAGCGTCCTGAAACTGGTGCGCAGCGTTGCATCGTGCCAAGACTGCCCGACCTCAGCGGCTTGGCGCTGCAAAAAGCGCCCTTTTTCTACGAACAGGCGGGGTTCGGCGCCCTGGAAGGAATAGATCGATTGTTTGGGGTCGCCCACCGCAAACACCGTCTTGGGGCGCACCGCGGCGCCTTGGCCGGAAAAGAAATCATCGATCAGCGCGTCGATCACTGCCCATTGTTCGGGATTTGTATCCTGGCTTTCATCGACAAGAATATGGTCGATCCCGGCGTCGAGCTTGTAGCGCACCCATGGGCCGAGGCTTTTATCGGCCAGAAGCTGTGCGGTGCGGGCTACAAGATCGTCGAAGTCCATGAGCGAGCGCGCACGTTTTTGCGCTTCATAGCGCGATACAATCGCTGCAAGAACCCGGGTCAAGGCGGCCGAATTTTCGGCGATGACCAGGGCGCGGCGGCGGTCGTGGCACTGGGCGAGCCTCGCGGCTTCGGCGGCAAGACGATCGGCGAGCCCGGCATCGCGCTTGGCGAAATCGGACTTGGGAAACTTTGCCGGCACCGTGCCATCGGCTTTGAGATAGGCGCCAAATAGCTCCTTGAGAGTGGGATTGGCCGGGTCGATACGGTCGAGCTTGTCCTCGAAGCGCTTCTTCTCGCCATCCGGGGGACAGATCTCGAAAATTTTTGGCCAGTCGGACACCGGCACAAGCATGCCGGCAAGCGCTTCGGCCTCAAACTTCTCGAGAGTTTCTCCGGGACGAAGGCCAAGGCTCTGCGTCAACGCGCCAATCGACGCTTCGGGGTTCGAGAGGATTGCACCCAGCTTACGCGCATTGGCGAGGCAATGGGCAAGGGCGGTTTCAATCTGGCTGTCGCTAAGCGCCGCAAAAAGGGTGCGGACCGCGTCGCCGGTCGCGTCTGGCGCCGTTAGTCCCTCGGCGAGGGTTTCCTCGCGGGCGTCCTTCAAAAGGTCGGCGGCAGCGCGCTCTTCGATCACAGCAAAATTGACCGGCACGCCCGCCTCACGGGGAAACCGCTGCAGCACGGCTTCGCAAAAGGCGTGGATCGTATTGATCTTGAGCCCGCCGGGCGTATCGAGTGCATGGGCGAACAGGCTACGCGCGCGCAATGTTTCCGCCGCGCTCGGCCGTGCGCTGAGCAATTCGGTGAGATCGCTCTCTAACTTGACGTCGTCAACACGCGCCCAACCGGCAAGGATGGTCGTGACGCGATGGCGCATCTCCGCAGCGGCCGCCTTTGTATAAGTGAGGCACAAAATCGCTTCAGGCTGGGCACCATCAAGCAAAAGGCGGAGCACACGCCGCGAAAGAACATAGGTTTTGCCCGAACCGGCATTGGCCGAAACCCAGGCATGTGCACGCGGGGCGATCACCCGAGCCTGTGTCGCCTTGGTATCGGGTGGGACGGAAAGGGGTTCGCGGCGTTCGGCCATCAGCTCTCGTCCTCGCCGACGTCGAGTAGCGTCCATTCCTCGGTGCGGGCCAGATGGTCGTAATCGCCCTTGAAGCGCTGGCTGGCCTTCGGAAGCACGCGGGCCGGCATGGGCAGACCGTCGCGCAAGAGCATAACCTCGACATGGCGCTGGAAGCGGGCGAAGGTTTCCTCGACCATATCGCCAAGGCTCATGCCATCGGCAGCAGCAAACCGGGTGGGCTTTAGCGCCTCGGGGCCGTGGGAGAGCTTGATAAAGCTCATCGCCTCGGTCCTGTGCGCCAAATCCGGCCCGAACGCACCAAGCTCTGCCATCTTGGCCTCGAGCGGCAGTTGCGGCGCAAAGAACTGCTTCATTTCCTTGGGCTGAGGCGCCTGGCCTGTCTTGAAATCGATGATTTCGAGCGTGCCCAAGACCCCTCTATCAATCCTGTCGGCTCGACCGCGCAGAGTGAACAGTGCGCTATCGAAGGGGAGTTCGATCTTGCCGCTGACCTCGGCGCGCCGGATGGCGATATGGGTGCGCTGGCGCTCAAACTCCAGAAATGCCTCTGCAATGGCTTCGAACCGCTTGAGCCAAAGATCGCGGCGCGAGGGCAGGGCGTCGAGACGGGCGTAGTGCCCATGCGCCAGATCCATGATGATCGCGAAGGCGTTACGGGCCAGGGGATCGTGGCCATTATGAATGAAATCGCCAAGAATGTCGTGGATCAGGTTGCCGCGCTCGGCGTAGTCGGGATCGGCGCCCAAGGGGTCGATGCGCCGCAGGCCGAGCACGTAGCGCGCATAGATATCATAGGGCGAGCGCAGCAGCGTCTCGGCTTCAGTGATTGAAAGCGATCTGGGACGCACGCTGGCCGGCGGATTTGGGGCCGGGCGCCCGGCGGGGCGGGGCGGGACGCCCGTGGCATCAAGCCGCCGCGCCTGGTCGACGAAGTGGCCACCACGCGCCTCCATGTCCTTTGTGAGCGCATCGCCCAACAGCGCCTCAATGCGCTGGATCAGTCGCGAGGGCGTGGCGGGCGCGGTGCCCGAGCGCTCGGGAAGGGTAAAAACCACTTCGCCTGTTCCGGCAGCCATGAGAAAATCATGAGCGGCAAGGCCATGGAGTTTTTCAGGCGGCTCGAGACCGACGGCCAGCCGCATGCCCCGGCTCATCCAAGGGCCGGGATCGGCAATTTCGGGCCAGACCGATTCCGTCATGCCCGCAAGGATCATCCGGTCAGCGCCCATCAGCCGGGCTTCGAGACGTCCGAAGAGGACAACGTCTTCGGCGTCGGGCCGCCTTGGGCGAACGCTCGGTCCGGCCATCAGGCCTTCCAGGGCCAGGGCCAGTCCCGAAGGCGCAAAGCGCGGGCCGCGATCCCCCTGGGACTGGGCCAGTTCCAGCCAGCGATCGAGTTCGTCTTCGCCTTCGAGCGCTGCGATGGTTTCGTCCGGCCCTTGTAGGCGCAGGCGCTCCATCGTTTCGGCAATCGCCGTGGCCAACCCGCTGGCGCTGAAGGGGCCAGCAAGGAGGCTTGAGAGGGGTTCGAGCGCCGCTTCGATGGCATCAAGCAGGGCCAGAGCCTCTGTGGCGCTCTCGGCGTTGAGGCGCTGGGCAGGATAGGGCGTGCGTTTTTCGAGATTATCGGCAATGGCGCGGCGCAGGCCATCGAAGCCGGGGAGGGGGCGCTGGCCACGCAGCGCACCCATTTCGAGGCTCTCGGCAGCGGGCGCGACCACCGCACGGCCAAGCCCGACTGTCACGTGCCGATTGCGCAAAAGCGCCATCAGATCGACCGGGTCGAGGCCATTGGCGAGCACAGTCACTGCCTGGCGCACCAGCCGACCGGCACGTGAACGCGTGAGCGGCGTGCCGGCGGCGTCGTCGAGTGCGATATCGAACCGGGCGAGTTCCGCGCAAATCCGGCGGGCCAGCGTCTGGTCGGGGGCGATGATGGCCACCGAGAGGTGTTTGGCCAGTGCATCGTGGACGCACAGCGCAATGGCGCGGGCTTCTTCCTCCGGCGTTTTGGCGCGCAGCAGACTCAAATCGTTGGCTGCCATCGACAAATCTTTAGCGCGGTCGGCAGCGAAACGTGCCCAATCGGCCGTGGCGTCGGGGAGGCCGAGCGCCGCGTTGAGGCTGTCGGTGCGCGGTGAAGGTGCCTGGGCGAGTTCGATGACCGCCTCCGGCGGCGTGCCCAACCGTCGCAACAGGCGGATGAGCCCGTATTGCGGATGGCCGTGCGGGTTCTTTCGGGGATCGCGCAGGATTTCGGCGGTTGATACATCCATCGTCGTATCGAGCCCGGCGAGAACCACCGCGCCGTTGGGCAAATCGGCGATTGCCGCGATGAGATCGGCAGTGGTGGGAATCGAACCAGTCGAGCCGGCAACGATCACCGGGCGGTCGCCGTGGACGGTCGATAGCGAAGCAGCCTTGCGTTCGAGCAGCGCATTGGTGCGGCTGGCGGCTTCCATTTCGCCCTCAGCTTCAAGGATCGAAGGCCAAGCGCCCAGAACGAACGAAACGAAATCGAGATTGGCTTGGAACTGGCCGGCCAATTGGGCGTCATCGATTTCTGCAAGGCGAGACGGTTCGATGCGCGCGATGGCAAAATCGTCGATCAGCGTGCCCAGCGTATCGGCCAGGGCCAAAATCTCGGCGCTGTTGGGCGGGCCGGAATGGCCGCCAAGACCGGGCGCCGAAAAGGCTGTGGCACCGCGTTGGGTCGCCAGCCATTTCTCAACGAGTTCGGCCAGCAACAGCCGCCGCTTGAAGCGGTTGATCGGCGGGGGGAGCGTGATCGGCTCATAGGGCGGCAGGAAGGGTTCCTGTGCTGGGTCCTCACCGCCCAGCGGGCGGATATCCGGCAGGAGCATAGGCTGATCGCCCAGCCTCTCGGCGATCAGCCGCGAAAGCCTGGTCGCGGCACGCCGGGTCGGTAGGTAGATGGTCATGTCCGAGAGCCAGAAGGGGCCCTCGCGTCGCCAGTTGGGCAGAATGGTGCCCGACACCAGCGCGTCGGCCAGGGTAGGCAGAAACGGAGCGTGGGGGGCTATCGAAGAGATCGAGCCAGGGCGGGCCATCAGACGAGCGCGCCGATATCCTGCGCGGTGCGATCGAGCGCCTGGGGATCGCCGACATGGAACCAGCGGGTTTCGATCACAACGCCCTTGAGCCGCCTGTTTTCGCGTGCCGTCTCGAAATGACGATAGAGCGAAAAGGCAATATCGGGCCCCTGGTCGGCCAAATCCCGCGAGATCATCGCTGCACCGGCATAGACGACCGGGCGACCCTCGGTTTTCGACAGTGTCCCATCGGCGGCCATCAGATAGTCGGCGCCTTTGCGAAAGCCCGACGCATTGTCGGGCGCAACGCAGAGCAGTACAACGTCGGCGTCGCCCTTCGCGTAAGCGTCGGAAAGCCGCGCAATTGGACGATCACTGCCCGGCAGCCAGAAGCTGTCGGTATTGAGCGTCAGGATGGGATCGCTCTCCAAGAGCGGCAATGCTTTGCGCAGCCCCCCGCCGGTATCGAGCAAGCGATCGGCCTCGAGGCTTACCGTGAATGAAAAATCGGGCAGCGCGGCAGATAGGCGCGCCATGTGGGCGGTGATCTGCTCGGCTTTGTGGTGGGCGTTGACCACGAACCGCGTGCAGCCTTCGGCGATGGCGGCGTCGATCACGTGGTCGATGAGCGGCTTGCCCGCGACGTTGATCAGCGCCTTCGGCGTATCGAAGGTGAGGGGGCGCATGCGCGTACCAAGGCCGGCGGCCATCAGCATCACATCAGGGATGACAAGCGAATCGGGCATGGTTCAATTGAAGCGTTCTTGCACCCAGGGCGCAAGCGCGGCGGCGATGGGGGCAATGTCGCGATGGCCCATGGGTTTGATGCCGATGCTACGCCCGGCGCCACCTTCGGCCATTTCAAGCGTGATCTTCAAACCGTCGCGGTCAAAGAGGATAGGTGCACGCTGCGGCCATTCGACGAGGAGAATGGCGTCTTCGTCATCGAACAATCCAAGCTCGAAAATCTCGCTCTCGTCGGCAAGTCGATAGAGATCGGCGTGGGTGATACCGGGATATGGCTGGATGATGGCAAAGGTCGGCGAGGGCACCTCGTGATCGGGGTCGCCCAGGCGAGCGCGAATGATGGCCCGCGCGAGGGCGGTCTTGCCGGTACCAAGGTCGCCGTCAAGGGCTATGACGTCACCGGGGGCGAGGACATCGGCCAGCGCAGCCCCTATAGCGGCGGTCGCTGCATCATCTGGCGCAAATAGCGCAAGCATCGCTATTCGCCGGCGTTGAGGGCCAGCGCAGCATTGGCCGGCAGGATGACGGTGACGCGGGTGCCGCGCGGCTCACGGCTTTCGATCAGCACCGTGCCGCCATGCAGGTTGACGAAGGTCTTGACGATGGCGAGGCCCAGGCCCGCACCGCGCTGTCGGCCTTCGACCGACTGGCCCTCGAAGCGCTGGAACATGGCGTTGCGCATGTCTTCGGGGATGCCCACGCCATCGTCCTCGACTGCAAAGGCGATGCGGTCGGGACCGCGTGCCGCAACTTTCAGGCGCACTTCCGAGCCAGGATCTGAAAAGCGTGCGGCATTGGAAAGGAGATTATAGAGCACCTGCACGATGCGCGTACCGTCGGCAACGAAAGTGGGGAGGTTGTCTTCCACTTCCACGGTAAGATCGACCGGATCGTCCGAACCGACAAACGTCGCTGCCATGCCGGCGCGGGCTCTATCGATCAGGGTAAAAATGTCGAGCACTTCGGGATTGAGCTGGGCGATACCGGCATCGACTGTCGCAAGATCGAGAATGTTGTCAATCAGAAGACCGAGATTGGCCGAGGACGAACGGATATAGTCGGTGTAGGTGCGCTGCTTTTCGTTAAGCGGACCGAATTCGTCTGACGCCAGCAGATCGGCAAAGCCGATGATATTGGTCAGCGGCGAGCGCAGCTCGTAGGAAACGTTCTGAACGAATGTATCTTTGAGCCGATCGGCGGCGATCAGGGCCTCGTTGCGCTCCTTAAGGACGCGCTCGTAATTGGCGCTTTCAGAGACATCGACGAACGTCATCATGGTTTGCCCATCGGGCAGGCGTACCACTGCGTAGTCGAGAAGCCGCCCATCGGCGCGACTGATGCGGCCCTTGGTGTCGGATCGCGTGGGATTGAGATCGATGATGCGCTGTTTCAGGTCAGCCCAGATGCGCTTGCCGTCCTCGGGGAAGGTCTCGCCGCATGCGCGCGCCATGTCGTCGATATGAGGATGGCTGCCCAGCGTATTCATGGGCAGTTTCCACAGGAGCGACAGTCGTGGATTGTGGAGCTTGAGGCGCCCGTTGGTTCCGAACACCGCGACGCCTTCCGACAGCGCGTTTAGCGTTTCGCGCTGCACGTGGATCAGGGCGTTGTGGCGCGTTTCGAGTTCGAGGCGCTCGGTCATGTCCTCAAAGACGTAGATCACGCCGCCCGTGCCGGTGGCGGGAGCTGCAATCACATTGGCGCTGCGCCCATCGGGTAGATACCACGGGACTTCGCGCGGACTGGTCAGCGCGTAGCTCATCAAATGCTTGGCGCGCCAGTCGCGATAATCGGTTTCGGCGGGCAGCATGCCTTGGGTGCGCAGGCGGTCGAGGATGGCCTTTTCGTCGGGCGCTGTATTGAGCCAGCCGGTGTCGAGGCCCCAAAACCGCGCATAAGCGGTATTGTAGTGGGTCAGTTGCCGGCGCTTATCAAACACGGCGATCGGTGTCGCGAGGGCGTCGATAACCGTCGTCAAATGCCCCAGATCGGGCTCGTTGTTTTCGGGCTCTTTGGATTTGGGCCGCGCGATGGGGAGATAGCAATAACCTGCGCTGCCGCCCGAGAGCGGGAACAGGACAAGATCGAGCCCACCGGCCAGATGGTGCTGTTCGGTAAAGGCGATGGTATCGGCTGCGTCTTCGAGTGATTTGAGATGCCGCTCACGCGCTTCAGCGTCGAAAATGTCCGGCGCCGTGCCGCGTTCGCCTTTGAGACCAAGAGTGCGGGTGAAGTGAAGATAGGCAGCGTTGGTATAAACGAGAACGCCATCCTTGTCGCGGAGCCAGGCCGGGATCGTGAGGTTGGCGAGAATGCCCTGCGCCTCGGCGGGCGATGGCAATCGCGTCATGGCGTCGGCACGCAGGGGCGGCTCGACCATGGCACCGGAGGACCTTAACCGGACAACCGCTGCTCCGCCCACGAGACGCCCCGTCGCCCTGATGATACGCCCGTCGCGGGCGGTGACCGAGGTTTCAAATACCTTGCCCTCGATTCGCAGATCGGTGAGCCGCGCCGCAAGGCTGCGGGCCGCATCGTCTTCCAGCCAGGACCGGAATTCTAGGACGGCATGCGCCCGGTTTTCGCCAGGCAGAAGGCTCGAAATAGGGCCAAGGACCGCTGGCTCGATGCCGGTGTCGCGCCATATGATGGTAACTTCGGGCATGCCGGAGAGCAGCGTTTCAAACTCATCGAGTGCAGCGCGCATAGCGCCCACGCGCTCGCTGGCATCGGCGCGTGCCGCTTCGGCCTCACGACGCCATCGGAGCGCCATCATCGACCCCATGAGGCCGAACCCGGCCGCACCCAACATAAGGGCATAGGGGGCGACCCCGGACATGGACGCTGCGAGAATGGGGGCGCCGAGCGCGGGCGTAACCGTAGTGAGGGCCACGCAACCAGCGCAAATTGCTACGAATCCCGTATGTTTCCGGAATCGTGCCGGCTGCATTCGAAATGCCCCCTCGTTCAATGATTTGACCTTGACTGCCCATGGGGCTGCCAAGACGGGCCCCCGAATCAGTTAACCATAACCGCGCGGCGAATCGCGAAAAAGAGTCAAACTGTGGGCCGGTGGATAACTTAGGGCTTGCGTCCCCAGATGCCGATGCTTCGATCCTGATTTGTTCCTAAGAAAAGGTTAACAAAAAAGGGCGCTCCACAAGAAGCGCCCTTGGCGAATTCGCGTCTCCGGCCGAAATCAGTAGCGATAGTGCTCGCTCTTGAAAGGGCCGTTCTGTTCGATGCCGATATAAGCGGCCTGTTCGGGCGACAATTGGGTCAGTTTCGCGCCGAGCTTTCCCAGATGCAGCCTGGCGACCTTTTCATCGAGATGCTTGGGCAGGATATAGACCTGGTTGTCGTACTCTTCGCCTTTGGTCCAGAGTTCGATCTGGGCGAGCGTCTGGTTCGAGAACGACGCGCTCATCACAAAGGACGGGTGACCGGTTGCGTTGCCGAGATTGACCAAACGACCTTCGGACAAAAGGATCATCTTCTTGCCGTCCGGGAACTCGACGAGGTCGACCTGCGGCTTTACGTTGTCCCATTTGAGGTTGCGCAGGGCGGCGACCTGAATTTCATTATCGAAATGGCCGATATTGCACACGATCGCCATGTGTTTGGTCCGGCGCATGTGGTCGATGGTCAGGACGTCGCGGTTGCCAGTGGCAGTCACGACGATGTCGGCGCGTTCGATGGCGTCTTCGAGCGTCACCACCTCATAGCCGTCCATGGCAGCCTGGAGCGCGCAGATCGGGTCAATTTCGGTGACCAGAACGCGCGCACCAGCGCCGCGCAGGGATTCTGCCGAGCCCTTGCCCACGTCGCCATAGCCGCAAACGATGGCGACCTTGCCGGCCATCATCACGTCCGTGCCGCGTCGAATGGCATCGACAAGGCTTTCGCGGCAGCCATAACGATTGTCGAATTTGGACTTGGTGACCGAGTCGTTGACGTTGATGGCAGGGAACGGCAGATCGCCCTTTTGCTGCAGCTGATAGAGCCGCATGACGCCGGTTGTCGTTTCTTCCGAGACACCTTTGATCGCGGCGCGGCACTTTGAATAAAAGCCCGGTTCGCGCGCTATGCGACGCTTGATGGTGGCAAAGAAGGCTTCCTCTTCCTCATTGCCGGGATTGGCCAGAACCGACGGATCGCTTTCGGCTTTTGCGCCCAGCAAAACCAGCATGGTGGCATCGCCACCATCATCGAGGATCATGTTGGCGACTTCGCCATTGCCCCAATCGAGGATGCGGTCGGCAAATTCCCAGTATTCTTCCAGGGTCTCGCCCTTATGGGCAAAGACCGGGATGCCGGCTGCGGCAATAGCGGCTGCCGCATGGTCCTGCGTCGAAAAGATATTGCACGAGGCCCAGCGCACTTCGGCGCCCAGAGCCACGAGCGTTTCGATCAAGACGGCGGTCTGGATTGTCATGTGCAGCGAACCGGCGATCCGCGCACCCTTCAAAGGTTGGCGATCGGCGTATTCTGCCCTTATGGCCATGAGGCCGGGCATTTCGATTTCAGCCATCTCGATTTCCTTGCGGCCATAGCCGGCAAGGGAAATGTCGCGAACAGCATAGTCTTG
Source organism: Pelagibacterium luteolum (assembly GCF_900100665.1). Lineage (GTDB taxonomy): Bacteria > Pseudomonadota > Alphaproteobacteria > Rhizobiales > Devosiaceae > Pelagibacterium > Pelagibacterium luteolum. Next base: position 682,278 of record NZ_FNCS01000001.1, on the reverse strand, counting down.
GACAGAAAAATCCTGGGAAGCCGCGCTCATACGCCCGTTCTCCGCTCTCAAAATAGATGTTGATGGGTCTGCAGCCTTATACGCCAGGGGCGTCAGACGGGCAACCGGGATATAAAGAAAGATTTATATCCCTGGGATCAACGCGCAATCCGGCTGACCTTCACCCTCGGGCGTCGGCGGCGGAATGGGGCCGTGGCCGTCGTCGCGCCGCCCCAGAACAGCGCATAGCCCATGATCAGTCCGATCGCGGTGAAGGTCAGACCATCGATGGTGACGGGAATGGCAGGGCGGAAATCCTCAAGCGCCGCGGCCCCCACGTCTGTGTCGAAATATTGCGCCAGCGACATGGCGCGGGTCGCCGGGCTCGCCTCGCGCAATTGGGCAAGCTGGGTGGACAAACGCTCATGACGGCTAAAGACGGCCTCCATGGAAATCCCGCGTTCGGCCAAAAAGGCGTCCGGGCTTTCCTGATAGCGTTCGAGCCCCTCTTCGCGCGTCAAACCGAAACCGGCAGCATCTTGGTCGAACTGGGCGATGATCGCCGAGAGCTCATCGACCGCGCCGGCCAGCCTCTGACTATATTGTTGGGTGTATTCTGGCGCTTGGGAGAGCGTTACCCCGCCCAGAGTGGCGCCCAAAAGGCAGACAATGCGCTTGAACATGGCGGTTTGGCGCTCCTTGTCGTTGCCTTGGGGATATGCCCTAGCGTGGCATCAAAAGATGCCGCCATCAGGGCGTTTCGGCGGCGCCCTCATTGTCTTCGTCAAATCCGTTGCCGACCAACTCTGTCAGCGCCTCGACGGCTTCGCGCGCTTGGCGACCTGTTGCCTGGACCAGAATGGTCGATCCGGGCCCGGCCGCCAGCATCATGAGCCCCATAATCGAGGTACCGCCAACCGTGACGCCGTCACGGGTGACTGAAACCTGTGCATCGAAATGATCCGCCATGCGGACAAACCGAGCCGATGCGCGTGCGTGGAGGCCGCGCTTGTTGCAGATCGTCAGCCTTTGGCACACGGCCCGGCCAGGTTCGGTGACTGTAGAGTTCATTTGCCCAGAACGTCGTTCGCCACATTAATATACTTACGACCGGCCTCGGCTGCAAATCGGACTGCCTCGCGCATGTCCATTTCGCCGCGTACGCGGGCGAGTTTGACCACCATGGGCAGGTTAAGCCCCGCAATCACCTCGATGTCGCGATCCTGCATGACCGAAATGGCAAGGTTGGATGGCGTGCCGCCGAACATGTCTGTGAGGATCACCACACCGCTGCCATCATCGACGGTCTCTACGGCGGTGATGATGTCGGTGCGACGTCCCTCCATGTCGTCATCAGGCCCGATACAAACGGTGGCGACGCGCTCCTGAGGTCCGACGACATGTTCAAGCGCTGAACGGAATTCGTCGGCAAGTCTGCCATGGGTCACAAGCACCATGCCAATCATCGTCGCTAAATCCCTTTACTGGCCAGCAGCAACCGGCTGGAGTTTTTATCGCCTGAGCGCGCGATACAAGTCTTTTCTAGGCCCGTCCACTGGTTGAACGGCACGCCTGACCAAATACTTTATCCCAGATTGGCGCCCAATGCCCTTAATGCTGCATGAACGAGGAAGCGCTGGTGCAGGCCATCGACGCGTCCGCGGCGCGGGACAGGGCATCGCGGCACCCAGATGCCATGCATTTTGGTGGTCAATGCCGATTCCTCGAGCAGGCGCTCTTCATCGTCGACGAGGTCGACAACGAGATGGACATGCGCTTCCCGCGCGAACGGCAGATTGATGATGCCGCGCCCCCGCAATTCGATCATGCCTTCGATATTGGGGGCCGGCTCCATGACGAGCCCATCTTCATCGACTGAAAGGAGCACGCGATCATCCGAAATCAGCAATGCCGTTTCACCACGCAGACGGGCTTGTTCAAGCAGGTCGATTGCCAGAAGCGATTTGCCTGCGCCCGAAACACCGGTGAGCAAAATGCCGTGATGGCCGATAAGAATGCCCGTGCCGTGGGTATTGTGGCGCTCAGAGGTCAAGATTTGGCCCGTGGTAGCGTGAAGGTGAATACAGCACCAGTTGCATCGGTTCGGTTGCCCGCGTCAAGCGTACCCTGGTGCGCCTGAGCGATCTGGCGGGAGATCGAAAGACCCAGACCCGAGTGATCGCCAAAACTCTCGCCTTCGGGGCGATCGGTATAAAAGCGCTGGAAAACCTTTTCGGTATCGCCGGTGATACCCGGTCCTTCATCGAGGACCTTTGTCCAGACCGTATCGTTGTCCACGCCAATTTCCACCGTTACGGTGCCGCCTTCAGGCGAAAACGAGACAGCGTTGTCGATCAGATTGGTGAACACCTGCGCCAGCCGTGTATCGTGGCCCTTGACCAGCGGTGCGAGCTTATTTGCCTTATTTGCCAAAACGACGTTGACCCCACGGCTCGCGGCGAGATCGGACTGTATCGACACGATGGCTTCGGCCAGCTGGCCGAGATCGACAGTCTCCGTGTTTTCCCGAGCCAGTTCAGCGTCGATGCGGCTGGCGTTGGAGATATCGGAAATCAGGCGATCGAGACGGCGCACGTCGTGCTGGATGATATCGACAAGACGCTGCCGGTCACGCTCGTTTTTGGCAAGGGGCAGCGTTTCAACCGCGCTGCGGAGCGAGGTGAGCGGATTTTTCAGTTCGTGCGCCACATCGGCCGCGAACCGTTCGATGGCCTCGATGCGGTTATAGAGCGCGTTGGTCATGGCGCGCAGCGATCCCGACAGATGGCCGATTTCGTCGGAGCGGTCGGTGTAGTCGGGGATTTCGGCACGCGCCTTCATGGAAGATTGAACGCGATCGGCTGCCGCCGACAGCCGCCGCATAGGCCCGGCGATAGTGCCGGCCATAAGCGCCGAAAGCGTGCCGGTGACGAGCGATGCGACGAGCGCAAGTCTCAGGATCGACCAACGCTCCTGAGCCACGATGGCGTCGATTTCGCCGGGGCTCGTCGAGAGCAGCAGCGCTCCCACGACGTTACGCTGCCGCTGGACGGGAATGGCCACCGAGACAACGAGCTGGCCGCGCGGATCCACGCGTACGATATCGGCCGGCGAGCCATTCAAGGCTGCAGCCACTTCGGGATAGTTGAGGCCCTCATGCGGGCGGTGTTCTAAATAGAGCGGATAATTTCCGCCGCGCAGCAAATGGGAGAACCATGTCCCTAAGCCATCCCACCATGATGGCTCTTCTGGAACGTCTGACGTGTCGGTCGCACCGAGGATTTCGCCGCTGGCAAAGATATTGTTGCTGTCGAGGATCAGCATGCCATCGCGGCCGTAAATCCGGGCGCGCGTTCCGGTCGGGGTCACCAGATTGCGCAACAGCGGCGCGACCCGTTCGGGGCTAATGGGGAACTCAAGCGTGGGATCGAAAAGCGAATAGGGTGAGGCGTATTCGCCCATGTAAAGCTCGAGCAAGCGATCGGGATTGACAGTAATCGATGTCGAATCCGCTGTCGCCGAGGCGGCGATGGCAGCCGCGATGATCTCGCCCTGCACCCTCAACGCCGAGACGCGGACGTCGATCAGGCCCGAGCGGAAGGAGTTGAGATACATGATCCCCGCCACCAGCGCGGCAAGTGCCACGAGGTTGAGAATGACGATCCGTCGGGTGAGGGAAGAAAAAAAGGTGAAATTGATCACCCGCCCGATGCCGCGGAAGAACGCGAACACCGGACGCATGAATGGGCGCCGGGCCGCGCGGCGGTCCTCGGCAGCCCTGGCTTTCTGTTCGCCTTTGGAGACCGGTTCCCGGTCTATGATCGGTTCGCTTGCGTCCACTGAGGACCTATAGTCTCGGGTGTCTGGCGCGTTGTCCCGCAACAATCAGCGGAGAGCGCAAATGCTCCGAAGCCCGAATAAACGGCATCCGCCTGTCGGGATGGCGCTCTATTGTTCCTTGAAGCGATAGCCAACGCCATAGAGCGTTTCGATCATATCGAAGCTGTCGTCAACGCTTTTGAACTTCTTGCGCAGGCGCTTGATATGGCTGTCAATGGTGCGATCGTCGACATAGACCTGATCGTCATATGCCGCATCCATCAAGGCGTTACGGCTTTTGACGACGCCGGGGCGCTGGGCCAGGGCGAGAAGGATCAGGAACTCGGTGACCGTGAGCGTAACCCGCTGACCCTTCCAGGTGCAGGTATGGCGCTCCTGGTCCATGACCAGCGACCCACGTTCGAGAGAGGTCTTGGGGATGCCGTCTTCCCCGTTTACGGTCGCAGCGCTCCCCGGCTCTTTGGGCGCGGCGGCACGACGAAGCACAGCCTTGACGCGCTCAACGAGCAAGCGCTGGGAGAAAGGCTTGGTGATAAAATCGTCGGCGCCCATCTTGAGCCCGAACAATTCGTCGATCTCTTCGTCCTTGGATGTGAGAAAGATCACCGGCACGTCGGACTTCTGGCGCAAGCGACGCAACAGTTCCATGCCGTCCATCCGAGGCATCTTGATATCGAGAATGGCCAGATCCGGCCGCTCGGACGTCAGTCCGTCAAGTCCCGATGCGCCGTCTGTAAACGTCGCGACCTGATATCCTTCGGCTTCGAGGGTCATAGACACCGAGGTCAGAATATTGCGGTCGTCGTCGACTAGAGCGATCTTGGGCATGGACATCCCTTCTTGTTGTTGAGGTCTGGCAGATATTGTCGCGGGGCCAGACTTTCAACGCCGTGTGAAAGAGTTTCGCTCGTCTTGTGCCCTTCACAATACGCGCAAATTATGGCAACGCCAATCGCTCATATCGGGTTGCAACCCTTTATACGCCGGGGGACTCACGGCGCTAGACGAACGTCTTACGACCCATTGCCAGATGGCTCGTATCGCGCCCCGGTCATAAGGTCAGGCTCATATCATACGATTTTATGAGTGCCCCAAATGACCGATGTCACCTGCCAGAGCCTTGCCAGCACCGTTGCCGCCAAAGCGCGCGCTGTCCGGTATAACGACGCCGCCCCCGTGCTCGTGGAAACGGCCGTGGCGGCCGGGCAGGGCCGGCTCACAGCGGACGGTGCCTTTGTTGCCGATACCGGTAAGTTCACAGGCCGCTCACCTGCCGACAAATTCATCGTGCGCGACGATTTGACCGAAAATCTCGTCTGGTGGGACAACACCAAGGCGATGGATCGCACCCAGTTCGACGTGCTGCTTGCCGATTTTGCCGAAACGCTCGAAGGCGCCGATCTCTTCAGCCAACAATTGCTGGCCGGGGCAGAGCTCAAGCACCAACTCAATGTCGAAGTGGTGACCCCCTCGGCTTGGCATGCGCTGTTCATCCGCAATCTCCTGATCCGACCAGCGCGTGCCGGTCTCAAGGGTTTTGCGCCTGATGTCACCATCCTTCACAACCCGAACTTCAAGGCCGATCCAGCACGGCATGGCACACGGACCGAAACGGTGATTGCGCTCGATTTGTCGCGCAATATCGTTTTGATCGGCGGGACGGCCTATGCAGGTGAAATCAAAAAGTCGGTCTTCTCGCTCTTTAATTTCCACGCGCCGTCCAATGGCGTCCTGCCCATGCACTGCTCGGCAAACACAGGCCGCGGCGGCGACACGGCGCTGTTCTTCGGGCTTTCGGGCACCGGCAAGACCACGCTTTCGACCGATCCCGAGCGCATCCTGATCGGGGACGATGAGCATGGGTGGTCCGATGATGGCGTCTTCAATCTCGAAGGCGGTTGCTACGCTAAGACCATCAATCTCTCGGCCAAGGCAGAGCCCGAAATCTTTGCCGCCACCAAGCGGTTCGGCACGGTTCTCGAAAACGTTGTGCTCGATGACGCCAGCCGCGAACCCGATTTTGCCGACGGCTCCAAAACAGAAAACACGCGCGCGGCCTACCCGCTCTATGTGCTCGACAACGTCTCGCGCACCGGAACCGGCCCGACGCCCAACAATGTCGTGCTCTTGACCGCCGACGCCTTTGGCGTTCTGCCTCCAATTGCCCGGCTATCGCCCGAACAGGCGATCTACCACTTCCTTTCGGGCTACACGGCCAAGGTGGCCGGGACCGAGCGCGGCGTGACCGAGCCTGAAGCGACGTTCTCGGCGTGTTTCGGTGCGCCGTTCATGAGCCTTCACCCTACCGTCTATGGCCGCATGCTCAAAAAGCGCATCCGCGAGAGCCTTGCCGAATGCTGGCTGATCAACACTGGCTGGACCGGCGGTCCCTACGGCGTGGGTAACCGTATTTCGATCAAGGATACCCGCCGGCTGCTCAATGCGGCGCTGTCGGGCGAGTTGATCAATGTTCCCGCCCGCATCGATCCGGTGTTCGGTTTTGCCGTGCCGCTCGCTGTCGAAGGCGTCGAAACCAGCCTCCTCAACCCCCGCGAAAGCTGGGCGGATAAGGATGCCTATGACCGCCAGTCGGCCCGATTGGTCAATTTGTTCGAAGCCAATTTCGAAAAGTTTGCCGCTGCCGATGCGCAGATCGCCGAGGCCGGACCAAGGCTAGCCATCGCCGCCGAATAGGTCGCGAACATTCAAAAGCAGAAAAGCCCGAACGTCAGGTTCGGGCTTTTTTCGTTTCAGCGCGGCGATCAATAAAAAATATGGTTTCCGATGGCGGCGACCTCGACATAGGCGGATGCCCAGGAGGGATTGACGTTCGTCGTATGGAAATGCATCGCGGTTGTCAGTCCGTCCTCGTGCTGCTTGCCTTCGAGGAACTTGCGATAGGCGATTTGGGCCATCAGGTGAGATTGCACCCAGCTTTCGCGGTCGATGATATTGCCCCCACCGCCATCGTCAGGGCGGCCGTCGCAGGCAAAAGAGAACTGGCAGCGATTGCGAAGATGGGCGTTCTGGAAGACGACGCCACAGACCGTATCGGGATAGGTGCGGCTTTCGACGCGGTTGAGAATGACCGAGGCTACCGCCCACTGGCCGCTATCGGGCTCTCCACGCGATTCATGATAGATCGCTTGACCCAGGCAATAGACCTCGCTCGCAGCAAGCTCCTTGCGATCATTGGTCGTCATGAAGTTTTCTTGCGAAACGTACTGTAGCACCATGTCCTGGGTGAGCATCGTAATGTCTTCAGCCTGCGCACCGAGCGCGGGAAAAATTGACATCGCGATAGAACAGACCAGCCCCACAATGGCGTGACCGCGGCGCGCCATGTTTACCCCTTGCGTCTTTTCGGCGCCAAGCCCGGCAGCCGTTTTTTGTTACGTTTACCCTTAATTAAGCCCGTCGATTAACGCGACGTTAAGCTTAATTGTTGGTTAACGTACCCCATTTTGCATGGGCGTGAGAAGAGGGGTAAGGCAGCGCCATTAGCGCCAGATGGCTAAAAATAGCGGCATTTGAAGCAATATCGCCCGATGTGGCGGGCGGACAACGCTGTGGATCAATTGTGGGCGCGGTCAGTCAGTTGCGGCTGAGCCCCAGCGCTGCCTGGGTTAGAGCACCAGAACGCCGGCGTGTTTGGCCTTATCGTCAGGCTCGACATGGATGGTGATCATGGCCTCTGGAAAGTTCGATTTTATCCCAGCTTCGATGCGATCGCAGATGACATGGGCGTCTTCCACGGTCATGGTACCGGGAACGACGAGGTGGAAATCGACAAAAACGACCTTGCCCGCCTGACGGGTCCGCACGTCGTGAGCCTCGATCGCACCCCCTGCATTGGCGCTGATCGTCTCACGGATCGACTCGAGTTGCTCAGAAGGGACCGCAACGTCCATGAGCTGTCCCACGCTGCGCGACAGCAGCTTCCAGCCCGACCATAAGATGTTGAGCCCCACCAGCGCCGCCAGGGCGGCATCGAGCACTGGCTGTCCGGTTGCGACAACGAGGACAAGGCCTACAGCCACGCCTATCGAGGACACAACGTCGGTCCAGAGGTGATGTCCGTCGGCTTCGAGCGCGGGAGAGAGCAGTTTGCGGCCCTGACGGATCAGGATCATGCACCAGAACGCGTTGATCGCGGTCGCCACCATCGAGATGGCGATGCCTTCGACCGGCGCATCGATGGGCTCTGGGGCGATGAACCCCTGATAGGCCTGATGGAAGATCAGAAGCGCGGCAACGACGATGAAAACGCCCTCGATCACGGCCGAAAAATATTCCGCCTTGTGATAGCCATAGGGCATCCGATGATCAGCCGGGCGCGCCGCGAGCCGTATGGCGATCAGCGCCGCGATCGCGGTGGCGAGGTTGACGATCGATTCGAGAGCGTCGGACAGAAGCGCCACAGACCCGGTAATCTGTGCAGCCCAAAGCTTGAGCGCCAGAACCAGGATCGCGATTGCGATACTGCCTAGGGCGAGTTTGAGAACCTGGGACATGGGACAGCTCCGCGATGGCATAGCGTTTGCCGTAACCCAGGCTGCGCCCCTTGTCTATCCTCTTGATTTTACTTGCAAATGCCTTTGCGACCCATTTGCAGATCTAGGTCTCGGACGGCTCGCGCTCGCTTGCCTGCAAAGGGGCCTGGAGCCGGTGGCGACTGGCTCTAGGGGCGGCAACGAGATGGTCGTGAGCGTGCGCCAGACTCTCGAGCACAGCCACGCAAAGCGCTGCCACGTCGTCGGAGGGCGTTACGAGGTCGGGCACCATGACCGTCCGCATGCCCGCCGCATGGGCGGCGCGCACGCCGGAAAAGGAATCCTCGAACGCCACGCAATGCTCGGGAGCGACGCCCAGCCGTTCGGCGGCCATGAGATAGGGCTCAGGATGAGGCTTGGGATGGACGACATCGTCCCGGGTAACGATCGTATCAAAGAACGGCAACACACCGGCGCGATCGAGATGGCTCATGGCGTGATTGGCCCGCGAGGACGTGGCCACCGCCAAGGGAATATCGAGGGCCTTGAGCGCACCGAGCAGTTCAACGGCGCCGGCCTTTACCGGCACATTGTCGGCTAGCATCACATGCATGGTTGCCCGGCATTTGGCGTCAAAGTTTTCGTAGTCGAAATTGTCGCCGAAGGTCTCGACCAGGAGCTGTGCCGTCGCCTCATGGGACGAGCCCACGATGCGGCCATGCACATCGCTGGTCATTTCAAACCCCATCTCCGTGCAGACCTCAAAGACGATAGTGCGAAACGCCGCCTCGGTGTCGAGGAGGGTTCCGTCCATGTCAAAGATCACGGCGTCGAAAGGATGGGAGAGGGCGATCATGCGTGCTTTCTCGGTTCTTGAAAGCACGCTGCTTTAGCACGGGCCATCGCACGAGCAAAGGCGACACCCCGTCTCGCTGACTGCCAATTCATCTACTGTCCTCGTCTGCATCTGGGCCCTCGTCAACGTCGGGCAGCTGCTGTTCGACCGGGACGGTCTTGGTTTTGGGTTTGCGCTTGCGTTTAGGCTTGGGCACTTCGATGCCATCGTCGGACTGGATGATTGCCGTAGGCGCGGTACCCTGACCTTGCGTGGCCTCTTCGACGGTTTGGCTCATGACGCGGATGGGGGGCGCCTTGCCGGTCTTGTCCTCGCCGAAATAGAGCGTCTGGTGCGGGAAGGGAATTTCGATCCCGCGCTCGTCGAATATGCGTTTGACGATGCCGTTATAAGCTCGCTTGATGCCCCATTGCTGGCCGGGCAGGGTCTTGATGCGGCCACGGAATACGACTTCGCTCGCTCCGAACGCATTGACGCCGAACCATTCGAAGTCACCGATGATGGCATTTTTAATCTGGGGATCGGCTTTGAGCTCATCAAAGGCATCCGACATCGCCTGTTTCACGTAGGCGGCGTCTTCGCGGTAGGAAACGCCCATGTCGATGAGCGCAAAGGAGAAGCCGCGCATGAAATTGGTTACGGTGTCGACCGAAGAGAACGGGATGATGTGATAGGACCCCTCGACGTCACGCAGGGACACCGAGCGGATGGTCAAGCGTTCAACGCTGCCCGATATTCCCCCAACCGAGACGACGTCGCCCACGTCGATCGCGCCTTCGAGCTGGATGAAGATGCCGGTGATGATGTCTTGAACGAGCTTTTGCGCGCCAAAACCGATGGCGAGTCCGAGAACACCGGCCGAGGCAAGGAGAGGCGCGATATTGATGCCGATCTCCGAGAGAATGAACATCAGCGTGACGACGATGATCGCAATGGTCAGCGCGTTGCGCATCAAAGCAAAGAGGGTGCGCTTGCGCGCCGTTGCGGCAGGGGCGAGCGTGGGATTGACCTGACTGTCGACCCAGGCGTTAAGCCCCACCCAGGCGATGATCGAGAGCGCCAGGATGACAAGGATTGTGACCAGCGAGCCCGCTACGCGCGCGCCAAATTCACCTTCAATGAAATCCACGAAGTTGAAAAAACCCAGCTTGTGCAGGCAGAACACCACGATCGAAGTGATGACGATGAAGCGGACAACCTTCAAGATCGCGGGCACTATGTGCTGCAGCTGACGCTGCAGTTCGGGCGATCTGCGCCGGACATTTTCCGGCAGAAGAATACCGCCGCGGGTCATGCGCTTGATGATGTTCAAGACGATAATGCCGACAAGGATGGCGATCACCACCTGCAGATTGTCCCAGATATAGGCCTGGAACTGGACGCTGGTGCGCGTCAGAGCGACGACGGCAAGCAGGCCGAGATAGAGCAGGGCGAAGATGTGCCAATTCTTGATCGGCAAGGCGAGCCCGCGGCGGGCTTCCTTGTTTTCGATCATCGCCATCATCTTGTATTTCACCGGCTTGCGCGCCACGAGAACCGCTACAGCTGCGGTCAGAAGGGTCAGTAGAAGCAAAACGATGGAAATGGCGCGGCCGGCTGCAAACGAAACGCTGGCGGTCAAAAGCGGCAGTACGAGCATTTGCCCGAAGACAAATAGCGAAATCAGCAGCCGCAACCAGCGCATGACCGTTCGCGCTTCGCCATCACTCAAATGCACGAGGCGCTGTTCAGGAATATTGGGCGAAACGATCGTCAAAGCGATCGCCATGATCACCTCAACGATCAGGAACGCGTTGAGATAGAGCGCGTGCTCGAGCCGGATTTCACCGGCGTCTCCGAGGAAGCTGACGGCGACGCCATAGCCGATGGCATAAGGGAGTGCAGCAGCAAGCAGATCGAGAACGAACTCCAGGATCAGGGCAACGGGTTTGGCGATCCAGCCGCCCGAATTAAACAACGCACGCAATCTTTCCCGCGGCGCGTGAGAGAGGCGCCGCACCAGCATCAGCCCCGCATAGGTCAGGACGATCAGGATCGCGACATTTGTCAGGATGTCCCAAAGGCTGTTGAGCTGGGAGATCGAGAGCGCGGAAAATATCTGTGGCGTGTTGGACAATTGCCGCCACAGCTGGCTCAGCGATGCCGCGGTGTTTTCGACTGCATTGCGCGTCACATCGGAAATCCGCCCACCGATCGAGCGCAATTCGTCTGTTGCATCAACTGTTTGCGTGGCTTCCTCGGGCGCAGCTCCACTTTCCGCCGCGCTGGCCTCGAGCTCGGCGATCAGGGCATCGCGGGCCGCATCGTCGCGCAGCACTTCGATCAGTTGACTGAGGGCCTGTTGGGGATCGCTTTGCGGTTCGGCCGCCTCCTGCGCTGCCAGGGGCAGGGCGAGAACAAGGACGAAAAGCGCAGACAAGAGCAGCGTTAAGGGGCGAAGGACGGTCTGGGTCAGGACGGCTGGCATGGAGCTTTGCGGCTTGGTTCGTACAGGTGATTTGGCGCAAGGCTACAAGCCTTTGGGGCGGGGTTGAACCCCCATGGCCCAAATGGGTTGCCCGCGAAGCGCTTGGCGCGGCGTCGAATCGGCATATTGTGAGGGCGTGACAGCTCAAGGCGGGAGACCATCATGGCGGCGGGAAAAGTGATTATCGGGGTCGGCGGCTGGACCTTCGAGCCATGGCGCGGGCCCTATTATCCCGATGGTCTCACCCAGAAGCGCGAGCTCGAATATATGGGTTCGACGATGACCGGGGTTGAGGTCAACGGCACGTTTTATGGCAGCCAGAAGCCCGAAAGTTTTCGCAAATGGCACGATGAGGTGCCCGACGATTTTGTCTTTACGCTCAAGGGCACGCGCTATGCGACCAACAAGAAGGTGCTGGGCGAGGCGGGGGATTCGGTCAACCGGTTCGTCAGCAGCGGGATCGTTGAGCTCAAGGACAAGCTGGGGCCGATCAACTGGCAATTGGCGGCGACAAAAAAGTTCGATCCCGATGATTTCGAAGCGTTTTTGAAGCTGCTGCCGAGAGAGCATGAAGGCCGTACGCTGCGGCATGCGCTGGAAACGCGGCACGAGAGTTTTGCCAATGGGGAGGCTGTGGACCTGGCGCGAAAGCATGGCGTGGCGCTGATCACGGGGGCCGATGCCGAATATCAGGTGATCGCCGACGCGACAGCGGATTTCGTCTATCTGCGACTGCAGGGGACCAGCGAGGATCAGGACAAGGGCTATTCGGATACCGATCTCGATCGGTGGGCGGAGCGGATCGTCACCTATGCCAAAGGCGGGGTGCCCGACGATCTGCCGGTTCGTGGCGCGGCGGCCAAGGAGACGCCGCGCAACGTTTTCGCCTTTGTCATTTCGGGGTTCAAGGAGAAGAACCCGGCGGCGGCGATGGCACTGATCGAGCGGGTGAAGTCCCGGCTTTAGGCGACTTTCGTCATCGCCTGATCTTGAGCGTAAGCGCGGCCGAAGCGGTTGGCGAGGAAGGTGTCGAGGTCGATATCTTCCTGCTGCACAAAGCCTTTTTGCGGTAATTGTCCCATGGCGAGCATGTCGAGGACGGTCGAAATGCCTGCTGCTGTCGTGATCTGGATGGCTGAACGCTCGCGGTTGCCGACATAGCCTGACAGGATCGTGCGCGCGAAACGCTCGAATGCTGGCTTGCCGTTTTTCGTACCGGTGACTTCGACCAGAATAACCACCATGTCCTGACGCGTGGTGCTTAGGGCGTGACGGAAAATGTCGAGGGCGAGATCTCGGCGGTCCTTGAGGTTGAGATCGTTGAGCAAGAGCTTCATGATCCGGGCGTGGCCGGGGTAGCGGATAGTGCGGTAGTTGAGGTTTTTGACTTTACCGGCAAGCACTTGCGGGGTGGAACCCAGTCCGCCAGAGGTGTTGAACGCCTCGTATCTGACGCCGTCGAGGGTGAATTCCTCAATGTCTTCAAGGGGTGCTATCTCGCTCAGCTTGCCGTCGACGATCGCTTCGCAAGGTTCGCAATATTCGTTGATCACCCCTTCGGGCGACCAGGTGAGCGCGTAGTTGAGGACGTTGGTGGGAAATTGCGGCAGGGCGCCGACTTTCATTTTCACATCTTCGAGCGTGTCGAAACGCTTGGCGAGGCTCATTGCGGCGATGGCGATGAAACCCGGAGCGAGACCGCATTGCGGAATGAACGCTGTCTCGGCTTTTGCCGCTATCTCTTTGACGCGGCGGGTGGATTTCACGTCTTCGGTCAGATCGAAATAGTGAACTTTTGCCGCTGCGGCGGCTTCGGCGATGCGGATGGTCAGGGAATAGGGGGCGGCTGAGAGGACGGCGAATTTGCCGTTGAGCACAGCTTCGAGCGCGCCGGGTTCGGCCACTTCGCAGCGGGCGGTTTTGACCTCCGGGCCGGTGTCGAGCGCGGCCAGAGCTTCTTGGGAGCGGTCGATGACGGTGACGGCGTAATCACCGGATCGGCTCAGCATATCGGCGATTGTGGCTCCGATGCGACCGGCGCCGACGACTACGATTTCCTTCATGCCATCCTCCTTTGGATGACAACAGGATGCCATGAGATTTCGTTGATTTGCAGACTGCGTTCGGGCACAATCGCGGCGGCAAACGCGCAATATGCCGAAAATTTACGCCACAATGACGAAAATTAACGCCGACCAAATGCTTTTGGCGCTGTTGCGGGAAAATGCCCGCATGCCGGTGGCTGAAATTGCCCGGCGACTGGGCGTATCGCGCTCCACTGCGCAAAGCCGGCTGGAGCGACTTGAGCGGAACGGCACAATTGCGGGATATGCCGTAAAACTCTCGGGCGGATATCTTTCCAACCAGATCCGCGCGCATCTGATGGTGACCGTGTCGCCCAAGCTGACCGCGCAGGTGGTCAAGGTTCTCGATTCGATGGTCCAGGTGCGGACGGTTCATTCGGTTTCGGGCAGTTTCGACATGATCGTCATCGTGGAGGCGCCGTCTGTTGCCGAACTCGATAGCGTTATCGACACGATCGGCGCTCTCGATGGGGTGGAGCGGACGATGAGTTCGATAATCCTTTCAACCCGCATCGAACGCTGAGCATATTATACCCGCTGGGGGTAGCGGGGATTACTTCCTGATTTCGTAAAGGCGATAGCTGTCGTTTTTGGGCGCAAAAGCCATGAGGAAATGGTCGTCGCCGATCTTGTAAATCTCGGCCACCGCGTCAAATTCGCGCTGCTGGGGCGTGGTTTCGCCCACCATCTGCGACGAATAAAGGCGTGGAGTTTCATAGCCATAGTAGAGGGCGCCAACGAAAAAGACGGTGTCTTCATCGAGCTGGGCCATCAGGCCGCGGTGGCGCTGGGAGCCGGTGTTCTTATCAAAGAAATAGGCCTCGCCTTCGGGGTAAATCCGGGCCGGGAAATACTGGTAGGCGATTGCGCCGAGATCACTCGCCTGGAGGGAGCGCATGCGCCAGTTTCCGTCGAGTTCTTCAATTGAAAAAGGCTGGTGTTCAGCGGCGATCAGCTCGCGAATTTCGTCAATTGAATCAAGGACTACGAACTCTTCGGGGTCGTCTTCCAGTAGGTCGAGTTGCTTGGCGAGGCCTGTTTGCCAGCCCTCAGCTAGGGATTGGTCTTCGGGGTGCAATTGCTCGAAAAGCTGGGCGGAATAGCCTTCAAGATCAGGGGTTTCGGCGTGTCCCGGAAGGGCAAAAACAAGCGCGAAAAGCAATCCGATCAGGTACCGCAAAACAACCTCCACAAGTATGCATATATGGCTCGAGATCGGCGATTGTGGACATGATCTACGGCGCTATTCTGGCATTGGAAACGATATCGTAAATTTTGCGACCCGATTGGGCGTCAAAACCGTGCAAATGCGCGTGGGGGACGTGGATTTTGAGCCGGTCGCCGGTCTCACCCTGATGGATGCCCTGGGCACGGACCACCATATCCTTGGCGATGCCTTCGGCGTGAACATAGACGAGACTTTCCGATCCGACGAGTTCGATGGCATCGAGGATGACGTCGAAGGCGATGTGCGGCGCCGAGGGTGCTGCGAGCAACATGTCTTCGGGGCGGATGCCGATGGTGCCGGTCGCGGTGGGTATGGTGTCGGGCAGGGTGCCAGCGAGGGTCTTTAGGGTTTCGACGGGCACAAGGTTCATGCCGGGCGAGCCCATGAAGCCGGCGACGAAGACCGAGGCGGGGTCGGTATAGATATCGAGGGGCTTGCCGACCTGTTCGATGACGCCGCCGTTCATCACGACGAGCTTATCGGCGAGGGTCATGGCTTCGAGCTGGTCGTGGGTGACATAGACCGACGTGGTGCCCAGGGTTTTCTGCAGACGGCGGATTTCGACCCGCATCTGGCCGCGCAGTTTTGCATCGAGGTTGGAGAGCGGTTCGTCGAAGAGGAACGCCTTGGGCTTGCGCACGATGGCACGGCCCATGGCGACGCGCTGGCGCTGGCCGCCCGAAAGCTGGCGCGGCTTGCGATCGAGGAATTGTTCGATTTCAAGAATGCGCGCGGCTTCGTTTACTCGCGCTTCGATTTCGGGTTTGGGCGTGTTGCGGTTTTTGAGCCCGTATTCAAGATTTCCGCGCACCGTCATGTGGGGATAGAGCGCGTAGTTCTGGAACACCATGGCGATGTCGCGGTCCGCGGGCTCGAGGGTGTTGACGACGCGCTCGCCGATGGAAATTTCGCCGGCGGTGATGGTCTCGAGCCCGGCAATCATGCGCAACAGGGTGGACTTGCCGCAGCCCGAGGGGCCCACGAGCACGACGAGTTCGCCATCGGCGATCGAAAGATCGATGCCTTTGATGGCTTCGACATTGCCGGGATAAATCTTGGTGACACGGGAAAGGTTTATCGTTGCCATTGTTGTTATTTCTCCGTTTCCACCAGGCCCTTGACGAACAGGCGCTGCATGAAGATGACGACGAGGACGGGGGGCAGCATGGCGAGGATCACGGCGGCCATGATGAGATTCCATTGCGGCTCGGTATCGCCGCGCGCCGCAAGGCGCTTGATGCCCATGACGACCGTGTAATAGCGGCTGTCGGTGGTGACGAGCAGCGGCCAGAGATATTGCACCCAGCCATAGATGAACATGATGACCGAGAGCGCTGCGATGTTGGTGCGGCTCAGGGGCAAGAGGATATCTTTAAAGAACTTGATCGGGCCGGCGCCATCGACGCGAGCGGCTTCCATCAATTCGTCGGGGACCGTCAGAAAGAACTGGCGGAAGAGGAAGGTGGCGGTGGCCGAGGCGATCAGGGGCAGGGTGAGGCCGACATAGGAATTCAAAAGCCCCAGATCGGACACCACGGCGAAGGTTGGAATGATGCGCACTTCGACCGGCAGCATCAGGGTGATGAAGATGATCCAGAAGGCAAAGGTCCGAAAGGGGAATTTGAAATAGACGATTGCATAGGCCGAGATGATCGAGATCGATATCTTGCCGACCGTTATGATGATGGCCATCCATGTAGAGTTGATGAGCATCAGCCAGAGCGGCGGGGCGCCGGCCGTGGACATGCCGGTTGTCAGCATTTCCCAGTAATTGTCGATCATCGAGGGGCCCGGCAGGAGCGGGGTGATCGAGCGGTAGAAGGTGCCGGGCGCCTGGGTGGAGGCGATGAACGCGATATAGACCGGGAAGACGACGATCGCGACGCCGATGATCAGGATCAGGTGGGTGGCGACATTGAGCCAGGGGCGATTTTCAACCATTGGGGTTTCTCCAGGCTCAGTACTGCACGCGCCGCTCGACATAGCGGAACTGGACGAAGACCAGACCGATGACGATGAGCATCAAAATGACCGATTGGGCGGCTGACGAGCCGATGTTGAGCCCGAGGAACCCGTCGGCATAGACCTTGTAGACGAGGATGTTGGTAGCCTGGTTCGGGCCGCCCGAGGTGGTGCCGTCGATGACCCCAAACGTGTCGAACATGGCGTAATTGACGTTGATGATGAGGAGGAAGAACGTCGTGGGCGACAAGAGCGGGAAGACGATCGTCCAGAAGCGCTTGAAGGGGCCCGCGCCATCGATGGCGGCGGCTTCGTTCAGCGACGCAGGGATCGATTGCAGCCCCGCGAGAAAGAACAGGAAATTATAGGAAATCTGCTTCCACGCGGCGGCGATGATCACAAGGATCATCGCGTGGTTGCCGACGATCCTGTGGTTCCAGTTGATGCCGAACTGGCCGAGCACATAGGGCAGGATGCCGATCGAGGGGTTGAACATGAACCACCACAAGATGCCGGCAACGACCGGGGCAACGGCGTAGGGCCAGACGAGAAGGGTGGTGTAAATCTTTCCAGTGCGCAGCAGGCGATTGACGGCGACGGCCATCAGAAGGGCGATCGCCATGGAGATGAAGGTGACGCCGACGGCAAAGATCAGGGTGCGGCCGAAGGCGTTCAGATAGGTCGGGTCGGCGAAAAGCCGCGTGTAATTATCGAACCAGATAAAGGTGGTGCGCAGGCCGAAGGGATCTTCGCGCTCGAAGCTCGATTTGATGGCCTGGGCGGCGGGCCAGATGAAAAAGATGATGGTGACGGCAAGCTGGGGGGCGAGCAGCAGATAGGGCAGGCCCTTGTTGGAAAAGATCGTTCGCTTGGTCTGCATATTCGGCCCCGGCTGTGCGGTTGGTCTTTTTGATTTGGCCCCGAGGCGGCTGGGGCCGTCTTGGGGCGATTTTGGGCGCGGCGCTTTTGGCAGGCGCTGCTGCTGGGCCCCGGGAATGCATCCCGGGTGACGGGGGTGGGTGAGGTGGGTGCTGGGGCCTTCTCTCGCTCAGCAGCCCCTTACCCTAGCCCTCTCCCCGGCGGGGAGAGGGGACAGGCTGGTGGATGGGGAAAGGCCGGGTCATCAAAGACCGGCCACCGCCCCCAACCACTTAGCCGTTGGCGGCTTCGAATTCGCGGAGAAGGGCGTTGCCGCGGGTGACGAGGGAGTCGAGGGCTTCCTGGGCGGTTTTGTCGCCCGCGAGGACGGCTTCGAATTCTTCGTCGATCAGGGCGCGGATCTGGGTGTAGGAGCCGAACCTTATGCCCTTGGAATTTTCATTGGGCTCGACGCGGGTCATCTGCAGGATCGAGGTGTCCGAGCCGGGGTTTTCTTCGTAATAGCCCTGTTCCTGGCCAAGCTCGTAAGACGCGTTGGTGATGGGGAGATAGCCGGTGAACTGGTGCCAGTCCGCCTGGACTTCGGGGCTCGAGAGATAGTCGTAGAACGCCGCGACGCCTGCATATTCTTCGGCAGGGCGGCCCTGAAGCGTCCAGAGGGTGGCGCCGCCGATGATCGAGTTCATCGGGCTGTCGATGACGTCGTCATAATAGGGGAGCGGGGCGAAACCGACTTCGAAATCGGCATTGGCGACGATGGCGGCGCGACCGGCCGAGGAGTTCATGAACAGGCCGCATTCGCCGGCCAGGAACAGGGGCTGCGCATCTGGGCCGCCTTCGGGGCCGCCGTAACGGAAGATGCCTTCGTCCTGCCAGCGCTTGAGATTGTCCCAATGGGTGGCGAGGTGTTCGTTGTTCATGACGAACTCGGTGCCCAGACCGCCAAAGCCGTTCTCCATCGTGCCATAGGGCAGATCGTGAAGGGCCGAGAAGTTTTCGGTGTGGATCCAGGAAATCCACGCTGTGGTGAGACCGCAAGGGGCGGCGCCGGAGTCGACGATCTGGTTCATCGCCGCTTCCATTTCGGCCCAGGTGGCCGGGGGTGTTTCGGGGTCGAGACCGGCTTCTTCGAACACGTCCTTGTTGTAGTACATGATCGGGGTGGACGAGTTGAACGGTAGCGAGAGGATGTTGCCTTCCGTGTCGGAATAATAGCCCACGACCGAGGAGAGATAATTGGCCGGATCGAATTCGAGGCCGTTGTCTGCCATGAGCTGATAGACCGGATAGACGGCGCCTTCGGCGGCCATCATTGTACCGGTGCCCACTTCATAGACCTGAACGATCGCCGGCTGTTCGTTGGCCCGGAAGGCGGCGATGGCGGCGGTCAGCGTTTCGCCATAGGTGCCGCGATAGACGGGGACGATTTCGTAGTCGTCCTGGGTATCGTTAAAGCCCTGGGCGACTTCTTCGAGCTTGGCGCCGAGCTCGCCGCTCATGGCATGCCACCAGGCGATTTCGGTCTGGGCAAAGCTTGCGCCCGTCGAAGCGAGAAGCGTGGCGAGGGCGGTGCCGGTCGCCAGAAGTGTCTTAGACATGATGTTCTCCCGATCAAAGTCGTTGCGACCGCGTCCCGGCCGATGGCTTGCGCCATGGCCAGATGCCTAATCGGGGCGTGCAAAGCTCAGGTGACGATCTCGTGACGTTTGCGTGACGGTGCAAAACCCTGCATGTCAGGGTTTGCCGTTCTGTAACGACGGTGTCGCGATGCCTCCCATTGCCTCCTCCTCACGCCACAATTGCGCGACCGACCGTCCGCATTTTTGCGTGACGGGTGCGACATTGTGACACTATCGTCACGATGCACAACAGGAATTTGCGTTTGCGCTACGGCCTGTCGAAAACTGCAAAGAGTTCGATGTGGGCGGAGAAGACGAATTGGTCGACGGGCGTGACCGTCGAGATTTTATAGCCACCGGCGATCAGCGAAGCGGCGTCGCGGGCGAAACTCTGGGGATCGCAGCTGACATAGGCGATTGTTTTGACCTTCGATCGTGCCAGCTCGGCGATCTGGGCTTCGGCGCCGGCGCGGGGTGGATCTAGGACGACGGCGTCGAAGCGCTTGAGTTCGAAATCGACGAGGGGTTCACGGAAGAGATCGCGCCGTTCGGCGGTGATGGGCTTTAAGCCCTTTGTGTTGCGCCGAGCCGCGTCGAGGGCGGCCAAGGCCGGGACGTCGCTATCGGCGGCAAAGACCGGTGCGGACTGGGCCAGGCGTAGGGCGAAGGGTCCGACGCCGCAAAAGAGGTCGGCGATTTTCTTGCGGCTCTTGACCGCTTCGACCACCAGACCGGCAAGAATATTTTCGGCTTCGGCTGTGGCTTGGAGAAAGCTCGATACGGGGACCGGCACCAGGGACGGCCCCATGGTGACGAAGGGCTGGCGGTGGACGATCAGCGGCTCGCCATTGAGCGACAGTCGGGCGAGATCGAACTGGCGTGCAATGGCGGTGAGCCTAGAGTTGGGCTTGCCGCCCTTCACGCGGATGGCGATGTCGAGGCCGAGATCTGTGGCGGTAAAGGCGATATCGCAGGGCCCGAGGGTTGCCGCGATGGCGCGGGCGATATCGGGGGCCGGCGCGAGGGCCGGCACGAGGATGGGGCAGCGATCGAGATCGTGAATGTCGTGGCTGCGGAGCGCCATGAACCCGGCGACAGCGCTATGGCCCGCTCGCGCGCTGGCCGCGTGCAGCGTGGCGCGGCGGCGGCCAGCGCCGTGGGCCATGACGGGGTCGGCGACTTCGGCCTCGACACCGGCGCGCGAGAGCGCATCGACGACGAGGCCGCGCTTGAAGGCAAGATAGGCCGGGGGCGTCAGATGCTGGAGCTGGCAGCCGCCGCAGGCGCCGAAATGCGGGCAGGGGGCGGGCTGGCGATCGGGGCTGGGGGTAAGGATGTCGACGAGCTGGCCGCGATTGCCCTCGATCTCGGCGGTGATCGTTTCGCCGGGCAGGGTCAGGGGAACAAAGACTGGCTTGTCGCGGCGCATGGCAACGCCTTCGCCGCGATGGCCGAGGCGTTCGATGGTGAGGGTTTCTGTCATCGGCCTAAGAGGTCGGCGGCGATGCGGTCTTCGACGGCATAGCGCTCGGGAATGGAGGGCTGGGCGCCCGGGGTGAGGCAGGCAAGGCCAGCGGCAACCGAAGCGCGCGCCATGGCGGAGGTGAGATCGATCTCTTCGGCAAGACCGGCAGCGAGATAGCCCACGAAGGTATCGCCGGCGCCGACGGTGTCGACGGGTTTGATCTTGAGGGCGGGGACCGTGGTGGGGGTCTCTTCGGCCACGGCGATGGCCCCGCGCGCGCCGAGGGTGGCGACGACGGTGATGCCGAGGCGTTCGGCCAGCCAGGCGACGGACGCGGCTTCTTCTAACTTTGGCGCCTTGAGCAGAGTGAGGACGCCGGCGAGCTCGGTTTCGTTGACGACGAGGATGTCTATGGTTTCGAGCAGGGCGAGATCGAAATCCATGATGGGCGCGAGGTTGAGGATCACCTTGGCGCCGACCTTGCGTGCGTGTCGCGCGGCGCCGATGACGCCGTCGATGGGGGTTTCGAGCTGGAGGAGGAGATAGTCGCCCTCTGCGATGCCGGCCTGTTCCAGCGCCATGGCGGTGAGGCGCGAATTGGCGCCGGGAAGGACGGTGATCATGTTCTCACCCTCGTCGTCGACGATGATGAGGGCCGTGCCGGTATGGCGGTCCATGCGGCGCACGCCGGAGAGATCGATTTCCGCTTCGCTGAGGAGGGCCAAAGCGCGGTTGGCGAAATCGTCGGAGCCGACGCAGCCGACCATTTTCACTTCAGCGCCGGCGCGGCTGGCCGCGAGGGCCTGATTGGCCCCCTTGCCGCCGGGGGAAAATTCAAGGCTGGAGCCAAGCACGGTTTCGCCGGGGCGCATCAGGGTCGGGGCGTGCCCGATGAGATCGATATTGATCGAGCCGAAAACGACGATCATGTGGGTTCCCCTCCAAGTGTGGGCTCCTTGTGCCAAGGGCCGGGAGGGAACTCAATGGATAATTGTCAAAGACTGACCGCAACGCGTAAGCCGAGGCGGGTTTCTTCGTAGCTTGGGTTGAGGCCGGTGACGGCGCTGTGCGAGAGGCGCGCGGCGAGGGAATAGCGCGCCCAGGATCGGGTGAGCGCCACTTCAAAGCCGAGTTGGCGCTCGATGGACGTGGCCAAAGCGATGCTGCCGCGGGTTTTGGCGAAGGGGCCGAAATCGAGTTCCCAGCCCTCGGCTGGCGTAACAATGAGGCCGGCGCGGCCGGAGACCAGAGCGTCAGCATAGCCATCGGCGGGGTCAACGATATCGGCACCCATAAGGAGCGAGCCGCGCAGGGCCAGATGCGGGGAGATCGCGATGCGGACCTGGGCCTCGCCATAGGCGCGCCAGAACGTATCGAGGCCATCGATGGCGGGGAAAAGAGCATCGACGCCGCCGCGCAGGGTAAAGGCCGATCCCGCGCCATCGGCGATTTCGCCACCGGCGGCGAGGCGCAGATGGTGAAGCGGGAGGCGGCCGAACTGGGCCTGGTTGTCGGGCGGCACGGCGAGGCTTTGCCATTGGGCGGCGGCCAGGAGCGCCATCGTTTCGGACAGGGGAAAGGCGAAATCGATGCCTGCGGTGACACCATCGGTGCGGGCCGAAGCGCGCGCGGGCGGCACGAGATCGGCTTCGATATGGGTAAGATGCGGGCGGCCGGCCTCATAGCCGAGATCAAGGCCCCACATGCCATCGCCGACACGCGTTTCGTAGCGAAGGGCGGCGGAGCCGGCCAGCGTCTGTTCGCGCGCGCCGAGGCCGGGGGCGAGCTGGGTGCCGTCTTCGCCGTAAAGGAGAGCGAAGCGGCCGCGCAGGCGGGCCGTGTCCGAAAGGGCGATTTCGGGGGTGATCTCGATCCGGGCCTGAAAATCGTTCTCGCGGTAAAAGGCGAGATAGCGCGTGTCCTCGAAGGTAATTGCTGCACGCAGCGCTATCGTCTCGTCGCCCCCGACCAGCGCGATCGTGTGGGACTGGGTGAGGTAGGCGTCGTCATTTTGACCTGCACTGCCCAAGGCGTTGGAGGTCCAACCGGTTTCGATGACGGAGGTGATCTGGGGCTGGGCAAGGGCCGGCATCGCGGCGATCACGGCGCATGCGAAAAATGTCAGCCTCAGGGCGATCACGGATATGGCCTCTCAAACGATGTTCACCAACGCGGTGGTCTGATGGCATCGAGAATGGCGGCGGCGTGGTGAACAGGGCCATGCGCTACCCATGAGGGGTTTTCCGGAGGCGGCATGGACGGCACTGGCGATATCGGGCAGGCATTGCGACGGTTCCGGATCGGGGCGCGGATCAATCAGGGCGCCATGGCGCAGACGCTCGGGGTGTCGCAAAGCCAGGTGTCGCGCTGGGAAAGCGGTCGCGATACGCCGCGGCCGCACAATATCGAAGCGATCGCGGCGCTGATCTGGGGACGACGGCGGGCCGAGATCGAGGCGCTGGCGATGTTCGTGCGCGGGGCGCAGGCGCCGCTCGTTTTGTTCGACGACCAATTGGCTATCGTTGAGGCCAGCGCGTTCTTGAGGTTGCGTGGCGGGCCGCTCAAGACATTTGGCTGGCTGTTCGATTGTGACATCAACCCGGCCCTGCCAGCGATGGCCGCGCGGATGCGGGGGCTGGCCGAGAGCGCGGCCGTTCTGGCGCTCGCTATTCCGTTCAGCCATGAGGACCGGCCCTGGGCGTGCAAAGGGCGGCTGACGCTCACCCGGATCGGCGGGGCGCTTTATGCGCTGGGGGAGTTGAGTTTTGTGCGGGATGATAAAGAGCGGGTGAGGGCGATCGAGGTGGGGGTGATTGGGGCATAGGGTGCGGTGGGGTAAAGTCTTTCGCGCTCAAGGCCCCTCTTATCCGACCGCTTCGCGGCCACCTTATCGCACCAGGGAGACGGTGGGCGTTTGCAGCAACGAAAGGGGCTGGGAGGCGTGCAACCCGGCCCGGTGCAGCGTCCGGGCCGGGCGACGGTACTCGCATGTCCAGCGGAAGGCTGGTGCGGCTGGCGGAGTCCGGGGGCGCGGGCCCTGCCAGCCGTGGAGGTGTTACCAGCCGAAGCCGCGGCGGTTGAACGAATGCGAGTAGTTCGAGCCCCACTGGTTACCGAGGGCATGGCCCGAGCCGGTGACGTTTGTGGAGTTGTTCGAGGTCTGGGCGGACGATCCGAGGCCGATGCCCGAGAGGACGTTCGAACCATTGAGGATGCCGCCATTGAGCACCGAGATGTGGCCGGTCTGCAGGCCGACAAGGTTGTTGGCGATGCCCAGAAGGCCGGAATTTCCGGACTTGAAGAGCTGGGCCTGAGCCGGAGCGGCAAAGGCCAGTGCAGAGATGAGCGTTGCGGTTACCAAGATTTTCATGTTCGCCTCCTTTGGCGGGGTTAAGCCCTTCGACACACAGGAGAAAACGGGCCGCTCTGCCGTTCATCAATGGTTAACCATGTTATTATGCGTTCGATGCGCGATATGCGCGAAAGGCGCGCAAATTAACGCATGGCGTTAGCCACGCGGGGGCGTTCAGCGGGCATTCAGGGGTGGGAACCGAAAAGGACGTACCGAGCTTGAGACGGTAGAGAATGGAGTTTTCGCCATGTTGTTTTCCGCCCGCACCCTATCGCTTGCCACGCTGGCCAGTGTCCTGATGGCCACGTCCGCACTGGCACAGAGCCATACGATTACCGGCGACATTGCCTATCGCGAGCGAATTGCGCTGCCCGAGACCGCCATTGCAACGGTTTCGCTGCTCGATGTGTCGCTGGCCGACGCGCCGGCGGTGACGCTGGCCGAACAGGTGATCGACCCGGCCGGGCAGGTTCCGATCGGGTTCGTGCTCGATGTCGATGAAAGCGCGATCGAAGACGGCCGGTCTTATGCGATCTCGGCGCGGATCGAGGTGGAGGGCGAGCTTTGGTTCATCAACGATACGCGGATTGCCGTCGATCCTCTGAACCAGACCGAGCCTGTGGCTGTGGCGCTGGTCAATGCCCGAAGTGGGGATGCGCCATCTGGCGCGGATGACGCCGAGGTGGGTGACAACACGGCCGCGATGCCGGCGGATTTGGCCGGCACGACCTGGCTTTTGACCGCGCTGGGCGAAAACCAGGCGGTAGACGATGTGGACACCACATTGACCTTCAACGCCGAGGACGGCGGTGTGGGCGGCAATGGCGGGTGCAATTCCTATGGCGGCACCATCACCTTTGAAGAGGCCGGCACTTTCGATTTTTCGGAGGTGTTTTCGACAATGATGGCGTGCGCCGAACCGGCGATGAGCCAGGAGCGCGACTTTTTTGCCGCGCTGGATGCCGCGGCAACCTATGGCCTTGAAGGCGAGACGCTGACGCTGCTGGATGCGGAGGGCAACGGCGTGGCGACGCTGGTGGCCAACCCGCAAGAGACGGGCGCTGTCCTGCCCGACCTTAGTGGCAGCCAATGGCGCGCCACTATGCTTGGCGGGGAGGCGGTGGCCGAAGGCGTGGAGACGACGCTCGAGTTCGAGACCGACGGCACGGCGGGCGGCAATTCGGGTTGCAATGGCTATGGCGGGCCCGTGACTCTGGGAGAGGACGGATCGATCGCCATGGGCGATTTCGTTGCGACACAGCGCGGCTGCGCGGACCCCATCGGCGCGCAGGAGCGGGCGCTTTTTGACGCTTACACCAATGCTGCACGCTATGAGACGGACGGAGCGACGCTGTCGCTTCTGGATGAGTCGGGTGCCGTCCTGGCAGAGTTCATCCGGGTCGAATGACGGCAGGCTGAGCGTGGCGCCCGGATCAGTAGATGTCTTCGCGGCGGGTTTCGGGGTCCATGAGGCCGTGAACCCTGTCTGCGCCGAGGCGGGCGAGCTTTAGCAGCATCGCCTTGCGGCGGGCACCGGCCAGCGGATCATGGCCGGCATGGCGCACGATATCGCCCCAATGGCCGTCGGCCACCATCAAGCCTTCGGTGTCGGGGAAAATCCCGGCATCGAGCTCGGGCGGCTTACAGAAAAAGAACCTGTCGCAGAAATCCTTGTAGTGGTGCCATTTGGAATCGATTTTGAAATCGATGAGGCTGGATTTGATTTCCACGATCCAGATTTCGCCCTTGCAGCCGAGCGCGATGACATCGGCGCGGCGGCCATTGCTGAGCGGCACTTCGGCAAAGCACGTCATATCGTGCACCGAGCGCAGATAGCGCATGACGCCGCGCTGGACGCGGAGCGCGGTGGGAGACTGACGGCCATCGGTCAGGATGGGCTGAAGGGCGGAATCGATGTCGCTCATGTTCTCATTTTATTCCGCGCGGAGGGCTCTGGCTAGGGTGCGGCGTATGCGGATGTGAGGCTTTCGCGAAAGCGTTTTGCCTCTGTCCGGATCGCTTTGAGGTCCTCGGGCTCGAAGCGGTCGAGATTGGCGAGAATGACACTCATGCGCCGATTTGAGGCAAAGCGCTGACGGTGCCGATCGAGGAACTCCCAATAGAGCGCGTTAAAGGGGCAGGCGCCCGTGCCGGTGCGCTTTTTGGGATCGTAAACGCAGCCCGAGCAATAATCGGACATGCGATTGATGTACGCGCCGGCGGCGGCGTAGGGCTTTGAGGCGAAAAAACCGCCATCGGCGAACAGCGCCATGCCCACAACGTTGGGCATTTCGACCCATTCATAGGCGTCGAAATAAACAAGCAGGAACCAGTGCTGGACCTGTTTGGGATCGAGCCCGGCCAGGAGCGAGAAATTGCCGATGACCATCAGGCGCTGGATGTGATGGGCAAAGGCTAAGCGTTTGGTATCGCCGATCGACTGGGCGAGGCAGTTCATATCGGTTTCGGCGGTCCAGAAGAAATCGGGCAGCGGAGCTTTGGCGTTGAGGGCGTTTTCCTCGCCATATCCAGGCATTTTGAGCCAATAGACGCCACGGATGAATTCACGCCAGCCGATGACCTGCCGCACGAAGCCTTCGACGGCGTTGATCGGGGCCTTACCGTTTTCATAGGCGGCGATGGCTTTTTCGCAGACCTCGCGCGGATCGAGCAGGCCGATATTGATCAGCGCGGAAATGTGGCTGTGAAACAATAGCGGATCGCCCGTGCGCATGGCGTCCTGATAGGTGCCGAAATCGGGGAGGGCCGCGTCGATGAACCAGTCGAGGGCATGGAGCGCGGCGCGGCGCGTGACCGGGTAGTCAAAGGGTTCGAGATCGCCGAAGTTGTCGGGAAATTTCTCGCCGACCATGGCGATGATATCGCTGGTGATCGCGTCGGGCGGTGTGTGCGGGCGAGGCGGAGGCTGGATGGCCGCTGGGATCGCCTTGCGGTTTTCGGCATCGAAATTCCATTTGCCGCCGATGGGCTTGCCGTCTTCCATGAGATAACCGGTGCGCTTGCGCATCTCGCGGTAGAAATATTCCATGCGGAGCGATTTCGGGTCGGGGCCTGCCCAGGCCTCGAAATCGGCGTGGCTGGCGATGAAGCGATCATCCTCCAGGATGACGACGGAGCAGTCGAGGGTTTCGCGCCAGTCCTCCATCATGTTGCGCACCCGGTATTCGCCCGGCGCGGTGAGGACCAGACGGTCCGGGGCGTGGGTTTTGACCAACGTTTCGACGATGTCGGTCAGGCTGTCGGCGCCGTCTGGATCGGTGAGCTTATAATAACGGACGCGGTAGCCCGATTTTTCCAGCTCGGACGCGAAATGGCGCATGGCGGAAAAGACAAAGACCAGCTTCTTTTTGTGATGAGGCACATAGCTGGCCTCTTCCATCACCTCGGCAAGGACGACGAGGTCGTTGGTCTTGTCGCAATCTCTGAGCGAGGCAAGGCTGCGCGAAAGCTGGTCGCCCAGGATGAGGCGGAGAGCGGAGACGGGCTGGGTCATGCCCGATTGAACGGGCTTGAGGGGCTAGTGGTTCACAGCGCCAGTTCAGACCGCACGAGACCGCCCTGGCGTTCGAGGAAGGCGACGATGTCGTCGACGCCTTTGCCGCGTTTAAGATCGGTGAAGACGTGGGGACCACCATCGCGCATGCGAGTGGCGTCGGCGTCCATCACCGAGAGATCGACTTCGACATAAGGGGCGAGGTCGGATTTGTTGATGACCAGCATGTCCGAGCGCGTAATGCCGGGGCCGCCCTTTCTCGGGATTTCCTCGCCCTGGCAGACCGAAATGACATAGAGCGTCACGTCGGCCAGATCGGGGGAGAAGGTGGCGGCGAGATTGTCGCCGCCCGATTCGATAAAGACGATGTCGAGATCGGGGATGCGAGCAGACAATTCGGCAATGGCGCGCAGATTGATCGAGGCGTCTTCGCGAATGGCGGTGTGGGGGCAGCCGCCGGTTTCGACGCCTAAAATGCGCTCTTCAGGCAAGGCCTGGAGGCGCGCCAGCATCATGGCGTCTTCTTTTGTGTAGATGTCGTTGGTGACGACGCCGACCGAATAATGGTCGCGGAGCGCCTTGCAGAGCTTTTCGGTCAGGGTGGTCTTGCCCGAACCGACCGGGCCGCCGATGCCGACGCGGAGGGGACCGTTTTTCGACTGGCTCATGAGCGAAATATCCTGACGCTGAGATCTTCGTGGCGAAGGCTTGCAATATCGGTGCCATAGGACAAGCCCGAAATGTCTTCGAGGTTGGCTGTGAGGGCGGTTTCGGCGAGGACTGCGATCTTGGGTTCGAGGCTGGCGAGGACGTGAAGGCCCGCGGTTTGGCCCAAAGGGATCAGGCGGACGCCGACGGAAATCTGTTGACCGATGGCGGCATTGGCAAAGCCCGCGATGGCGGCGGTGGGCGCAAGCCCGTGCAGGGCCGCCATGGCGCCGAAGGCGATGGGGAGGGCAATGGGGTTGCCAAGGATTTCGGCCAGCCAATCGGGGGTCTCGACGGGCCATGCTGCGGCGGCATCGAGAAAGGAGCGGGCCTGCTCGCGGGTTTCCTTGTCGCGCTCGGCGGAAATCTGCAGAGCGAGCGCGTAGGCATTGGCGTCGGCGAGGGCTTTGGGGTCGGCACTGCTTACGGCGCGGGCAGCGATGGCGAGGAAATAGGCATCGTTGCGCAACGGGCCGCGATGGAGCTGGCCGGCGATCCAGGCGGACAGCGTTTCTGCCGTGCGGATGCGGCCATCGGCGATGGCGGTTTCGAGGCCTTGGGAATAGGCAAAACCGCCAATGGGGAAGGCTGGTGAGAGCCAGGAAAACAGGCGGATGAGCGCCGTGTCAGCCATGATGATGGGCGTGACCGTGCGCGTGGCCGGCATAGGCGCCGCGCAAGGGAGAGAAGGGGGCCGAAACCTCGGTGACGGCGGCGCCGAGGCCTTCGAGCATCTCCTTGATCACATGGTCACGGCCGATGAACAGGCGTTGCGGGGTGCCCGATTTCGTTTCGATCTGGCAAGGGAGATGGCGGTTGCCGATGTGCCAGACGAGTTCAGCCAAATGGCCGACCGAACGGCCGGTTATCGCATAAAGGGGTTCTTTGGCGGCGACGATTTCGGCAAAGCGGCCGTCTTCGAGTTTCAGCGCATCGCCGGTATCGAGCGCGGTGGTCTCGGGGAGATCGACAAGCACGTCGAGGCCATTATCGAGGGTGATCAGCTTGCGGCGGACGGCGCGCTGATCATGGGGCAGGACGGCGCGTCCGGCGATGGCGCCCTGCCAATGGCCTTTGTGTTCGATGCCCGTTGCGCGCATTTTTATCTCCCGTGCGATGACGGCAGCAAATCTTGCAAAAAGCAGGCCATGATCAGGGGATGTCTTCGGCGGCGACGCATTCGATGGGGTCGGCGTCGTCATCGGCTGTGGCGTCGGTCAATGTGGCGTTATTGCCTTGGGTCCACCATTCATACTGGCCCGAGACATAGCGCGCACCCGAGGCCGAGATGACGTTGACGAAAACCAGGCTTTCGCCATCGACCGGCACGATGCCGAGAAAAATCGGATGGGCGTTGATGTATTCGACGGTCAAAAGGTCGTCGATGCCGTCGCAGGTGTAGCTGGTGACATCGCGCTGGGCGTTGCCTTCGAGCTCGAGCACCAATTGCATTGAGGTTTCGACGGCGAGGGCCGGGAGGGCTCCCAGCGTGAGTGCTGCTGCTAGCAAACCGGCTTTCATCGCGATCCTCCTTGCAAATCACCTGTGAGGCGAATCGTAACACCGCCCGCATGGCAGGACCATGGCCGGAGCGATCACAAGAGCGCAAAGACAACGCCATAAACCAGCGCGCCGCCGAGGGTGGCGATGGTGACGTCGCGGCGCCAAAGGTAGATGGCGACGACGGCGATGGAGCCCAAAAGCAGGGGCGCAATCGCCGCAAGATCGGGCGAGAGCATGGGCAGCACGGCGCCGACATAAAGCGCGGCGATGGCTGCCGGGCCGGTGGCGGCCAGAAAGCGCGAGAGTGGCGCCTGGGGATTGCCGGTGCCGCGCATGAAAAATGTCGGCAGGAAGCGAATGAGATAGGTCCCCAGCCCGACCAGCAGGGTGACGATGATGAGTTCGGTATTCATGGCGCCCTCCGCCATGGGACGAGGCTGGACAAAGCGCCCACGACCATGGCGCCGATGATGCCGACCGTGGGCGAGACCAGAACGATGAGTGGGACGGCGACCAGAATGGTGACGATGACCACGGGAATGTGCTCACGGGTGAGCAATTGCAGCACCATCGCCAAAAACAGGGCGGGCATCAAAAAGCCCATCGCCGCATCGACTGCCGGGTAGGCGCCCAGAGCGCCGCCGAACAGCGCGCCGATCATCGTGCCGGAAAACCACGCAAGATAGGGTCCGGTGGCTATGCCGAACATGAAGCGGGGCGAGAAATTGGCGCGATTGGCGTTAAGCCCGATCACCGCCGAGGCGAAGGCGCCATCGGAGAGGAAAAAGCTCCACGCCCAGGCATGGCGCTTTGATGCGTATTCGCGCGCCTTCTCGATGATTGCGGGGCCATAAAAGACATGGCGCACATTGGTGACGATGATCGAGAGGGCGGTGACGATGATGGGCGCGCCGCCACCGACCAGAGCCAGGATCAGAAACTGGCTGGCCCCGGCATAGACCACAGCCGAGAGCAGCCCGGCCTCGAAGGGCGAAAGCCCGGCCTTGACCGCTGCAATGCCGAACGCAATGCCGACCGGAACATAGCCGATGGCGATCGGCATGGACGTGCGGGCGCCGGTGCGAAAAGGAGCTAAGGGGGGAGACATGGATGCAGTCGATATGGTGGGCGTTTCGCCCCAGCTATAAGTCCTCTCACGGGCCATGGCCAGCCGGGCGGGCGCAAAAGCGATACGACGCGCGCGCGGCCCCGCGCATTTTGCGTTTGACAGTATGGAAATAATCAAGGTAACCGGACGTCAAAGAGGCCCGACCGCCGTGCACAAGCGGCTATGCGCCCATAGACCAACCCGACAGCATTACGATGAATGGGAACTTTGCCTTGGCCACTGACGAACGCGGTATCAAGCGGACTTGCCCGGTGACAGGCCGGAAATTTTATGACCTCAACAAGGATCCTGTGGTTTCGCCCTATACGGGCAAATCCTATCCCTTGAGCTTTTTCGAAACCCTGCAGGAAAAGAACGCTGCCAAGTTCAGCGCCAAGGAACGCAAGGTCGAGAAGGAAGAAGAGGACGAAATCGAGGAAGCCGACGTCGATGTGGCCGCAGAAGAAGCGGGCGCCGAAGTCATCTCCATCAACGACGCCGAGAAATCGGACGACGATGATGATGACGACGACGACAGCGCCGACGACATTCCCGATGTCGAAGACGTCGAGGTCGACGACGAACTGGGCGGCGATGACGAGGACACGTTCCTTGAAAGCGACGACGACGAAGACGACATCGATTTCGATGTCGAAGTTGATGAGGACGAGCGCTAAGGCGCTCGTTTTTCTGTCTCACGGGGCGCACCGCTTCGGGCATGACGGCGCTAAGGCCGCGCCTACGCCCTGCGCTGCCCCTGCGACGGCGCGGCCAAAAAGTTGGCCGGGGTCCTCGGCTTTGCCTCGTCCGATTGTCTCACGGGGCGAACCGCTTCGGGCATGACGGCGCTAAGACCGCGCCTACGCCCTGCGCTGCCCCTGCAACCGCGCGGCCAAAAAGTTGGCCGGGGTCCTCGGCTTTGCCTCGTCCGATTGTCTCACGGGGCGAACCGCTTCGGGCATGACGGCGCTTGGTCCTTCTGCCTCGCGCCGCCGGCCTGCGCGTCTATGCCCTGCGTTGTCCCTTGCGACGGCGCGGCGCACCCGAGAACCCACTTCAGCCTCGCCACCCACCGCTGTCACCCCGGGGCCCAGTACGCTCGGACGTAATGGTGAAAGCCCAGGGTCGCCTCGAACACGGAGCATACTGGGTCCCGGCGCAAGGCCGGGATGACGGGGGAGGGTGGCGCGGTCGCTGATCTGATTTCGTCCGCGCTTGCAGTGCTCCGGGCAGGGCCGTCGAGCGCATGGAAAAAAGTGCGATGCGGGGTGAGATTTGTACTTGCGTCGCAAAACAGTCTCACATAGGTTCGCGCCGGTTCGGCAGGGGTCCTGGCGAACCACCCAGGGACGCCTTGAGCGTACCGAAACGATGGGGCCATAGCTCAGCTGGGAGAGCGCCTGCATGGCATGCAGGAGGTCAGCGGTTCGATCCCGCTTGGCTCCACCATTCGTCTTTACAAAAATTTGGTCTTCGTTGGCATTCGGGCAACGAATGGTTTTCTCTGTCTCACGGCGCGTACCGTTGCGGGCATGACGGCACCAAAAAGCGGCGCCTATGTCCTTCACTGCGCCTCCGACGGGGCGCGAGAAATCGCGCGGGGTCCTCGGCTTTGCCTCGTCCGGCGGCCACCTCCAACCCCAGACGCCCCGCCACAGGACAGCTTTCCAGCATTTAGAGGTTGAGCTAGGTTTGCGGCAGTGCCTGGAGACGCTCATGCCGCCTGTTGTTCCCGATCCTGAAAAGATTCGTCCGTTTGCCGATTTCGAGACGTTTTACGCATGGCTGGCCCAGCATGGGGCGGAGTGGGACGAAGTTTGGGTGCAGTTCTTCAAGAAGGGGTCGGGGGTGGCGACGATCTCTTATGAGGAGGCGGTGCGGGCCGGGTTGTGCTGGGGGTGGATCGACGGGATCAAGAAAACCCACGATGAGGCCTCCTATCTTTTGCGATTTACGCCGCGGCGGAAGAAATCGATCTGGAGCCAGATCAATACGCGCCATGTGGGCGATCTGATCGAAAAGGGGCTGATGCGCGATCCCGGGCTGGCGCAGGTGGAAGCCGCCAAGGCCGATGGACGCTGGGATGCTGCATACGCTTCGGGGGCGGAGTTCGTGATGCCGGAGGATTTTCTGGCGGCGGTGCGGGTGAACCCGCAAGCGCTTGCGACGTATGAGACGCTGAACCGCGCCAATCTTTATGCGCTGATGTTTCGGATCAACGGGGTCAAGCGGGCCGAGACGCGGGCGCGTAATATCGAGAAGTTCGTGGCCATGCTGGCCGAGGGAAAGACGCTCTATCCCAATGGGCGGGGGAAATAGGCGGACGAGGCAGCGACGAGCGCAGCAAGCCCCCCCTCACCCCCAACCCCCTCCCTCAAAGGGAGAGGGGGCTGGCAGCGGCTGATTGCGAAACTGTGGTCTTGTTCATCACCCGACAAGTGCGGCGTTGCGGCAGTCGAAGCCGTGGATGCGGAGGTCGGCCTGGCCGAGGCCCAGGCCGAGGACGTCGAAAAGCGCGATGAGGGTCTGATCAAGGGCGGGGATGACCGGGGCGATGAGGCCGCGGACGGCGCCGGTGGCGCCCGAGAGCAGGCCGCCCAAAAGATTTAAGCGCAGGACTTCAAGTTCGAGATCGAGGTTGCCGAGGAGCGAGCCGGTGAGGCTGGCGAGGGGCGTGGTGGTCGAAACCGTCCGGACCGTGCGGGCGGCGATATCGGCATGGGTAAATCCGACCGAAACGGGCTGCGTTTGGGCCATGGCGATATCGACATGGGCGTTGACGCGCGCGATGCCGCCTAAAAGCGAGACGAGGGGGGTTTTGTTGACCACCAGCGGACGATCGGTGTCGAGAAAGCTGGCCGGGGCCGTGTGTCCGATCGCCAGGCGGAGGGTGCCGGGGGTCACGGCAAGGATTGCCGAAGCGGCCTCGGGGCGTCCGGGGGGACACGAGACGGCAGCGAGGCGCGCTTCGGCGGGGGCGAGTTCGGCATAGACGGGCAGACGGATCGAAAGAAGACCCAGCCCCGAGGTATTGCCGGCGATGTCGAGATCGAGGCGCAGGCGGGTCTGGGCGGTGCGGACATAGCTGCCTTCTCCAGCCAGGGTGAAAAACCCGCCCTGCGGGGGCTCGCCGATGACGAGGGCGACATCGATGCCGACAAGGCCAGGAACGTTTGCGCCGAGCCCCAGGGTGATGTGGCGATTGCCATCGGCGACCAAAGCTGCGGCGGAGAGCAGTTGCAGGGCATTGAGGTCGGCAACGATGGCAGCGGAGGTACCGATCGCAAGGTGGGCCAGGCCATCGGCGGCGATGAGGCGGGCCATTTCGATGGCGATCTCATCGTCGATCAGCCCGGCGAGGCGCAGCAGCACGGCGTTGCCGCCCGCAGCGCCGGAGAGGGCGATGGCGATGTCGGAGAGCGCGATATCGCTGGCCAGAAGATCGCCATAGGTGCCGGCGGTGAGGTCGAGATGGCCGGCCAGGGCATCGAGGAAATCCAAAAGCTCGATATCGAGGCTGGCTATCGCTTGATAATCGACCAGCGAAAGGGAAAGCTCGGTGCCCAGAAGGCCGCCGAGGACGGCGTTCAGCACGCCGCCATTGAGGCTGGCAAGGCGCGAGCCGATGGAATAGGCGGCGCGGGGCGTGGCGGCGGCAATCGCCGAAACACCGATATCGGGCGGGGCCATGTTAAAGATCGAGGCGAAATGCAATTGCCCCGGATGGGTGAGGGCGACGGAGACAGCATTGGCGGGGGTGGCGGCGGGCATGAACCGCGTGTGGGCGGGCTGGGCCGGATCGGTGCTGTAGCGGCCCGGTGTGACGGTGACGGCGTCAGGCGGGAGGGTATAGCCGAAATCTGAAAGGACAGTGGCGATGCGCGCCTCTGCGTTTTGGGGATCGCCGGCAGCGTGGATGGCGGCGAGATCGGCAACCGACTGGAGCTGTCGGCGTTCGAGGTGGAGCGAGGCTTCATCGACGGCAAAGGCGGCGACGCCGATCAGCACCGGAGACACCAGCGCAAAGAGCGTCGCCATGTTGGCGGCCTCGTCGGCAAGCCAGCGGG
Organism: Pelagibacterium luteolum; assembly: GCF_900100665.1. Classification (GTDB taxonomy): domain Bacteria; phylum Pseudomonadota; class Alphaproteobacteria; order Rhizobiales; family Devosiaceae; genus Pelagibacterium; species Pelagibacterium luteolum. The sequence continues at coordinate 647,154 of NZ_FNCS01000001.1, read as the reverse complement.
CGAAAAGGCCGGGCATGGATCAGACCCCGCCATTGCGGATGGTGGAGGCGAAAACGATGATCTGATCGGGGAGCGGGATGGGCGGATAGAGGTTCCAGATGGGCAGATTGCCGGCATCATAGGACAGGCGCACGAGAAACTGGTCTGGATCGTACGGGCTGGGGGTCGCTTCGATCGCGAGGCGCGCGGGATCGATGAGGACGTAGCTGGCACCGTTGGCGGTGATAAACCCTTCGGCGAGCGTGGTGCGCTCGGTAGAGGATAGGCCGGCCACGGCGGCCCGGGCGGCGTCGGCAGCCAGTTGCTGGACCGAATGAGCGGCGCCGAAATATATGCCGTAAGCGAGCGCGCCGAGCACAAGGAGCAGGAAGACCGGCGCGAGCAAGGCAAATTCGACGGCGGAGGAGCCCGCCCGATCAGTCCCAAATCTCTGCCGACAACCGCGCCGGGCCATGCTCGTTCCCCTCTGCAATAGCACGTGGACGGGGCGAGGATAGGCGGACGGCGCCAAGACAAGAGTTAGCGGTCGTATGCGCAGTGCTGCGATTGGGGTCTTTCCGTTTGGGATAAATGCAAAGCCCCGGCGGATCGGGTGATCCACCGGGGCTCCATGATAGAGATTGTCGTCGGCGCTACCTTCGGATGGCGCGGACGAGCGCAATCAGGATACACGCACCGATCAGGCCGGCGATGAGATAGCCGAACCAGCCACCGAACGAGACGCCGATCAGGCCAAACAGGAAGCTGGCGATGGCGGCACCGACGATGCCGAGCACGATGTTGAGAAAAATACCGGTGCCGGTCTTCATGATCGCAGATGCGATCCAACCAGCGAGACCCCCGATGATGATGGCTGCAATCCAGCCGATACCTGCGTCTTCCATTTTGATCCCCACAACAGCAGTTGAGTGTTCAGTCCCCATGGACCTCACCATAACGCGCAATGGGTTCAAGAGGTTGCATGGGGCGTGATTCGTGCCGCAAGTGGTTCAGAGCGTGTTGAGCCATTCGGGAAAGCGACGCTGGGCACCGGAGAGGGCGGGGGTTAGCGGCAGGGGCGGGCCACTTGCCATCATGGTGCGGGCGTCGCGCGGCGAGCAGCCGAAATGAGCCTTGAAGCTCCGGCTGAAATGGGCGTCGGAGGAAAAGCCGAGCGCGTGGGAAATGTCTGCGATTTTTGCGTCCGGGCCGGTCCGGGCGATATCGCGCAACGCCTGGCGCAGCCTTGCCGTGCGAATGGCGGCGGCGACACCGCCCATGGGCTCGAACAGGCGGTATAGCGTAGCGCGGGAGACCCCGGCGGTCTTTTGAAGGAAATCGGGGTCGAGGGCGGGATTGTAGAGATTGGCGCGCAGGCACGCGCGGACGCGTTCGAGCATCATGATGTCGAACTCGCGCTGCGCCAGCCCTTCGGCCCGCAATTGCGGCCGCAGGCATGCGGCAATCAGGGCCGGGGTGATATCGGAGAGCGCGCCAACGACATCGGGGTCGAGACCATCGGCATGGCGCATGAGCGAGACGATATGATCGGCAAGGATGAGCGCGGAAGGCGATGTGAGCCGGTTCGCATGCAGGCGGTCCATGCCGGGCAGGGATTCGGCCAAGGCCCGCCGGGGCACGACGAGTGAAATGTTATGGCAGGCGATATCGGCGGTCTCAGTCACCTGGCCGAGATCGATGATGGTGAGCGCATGCGCCGCGCCACCACGATCCCATGGGCCATCGAGATCGACGCGGACCATCATATGATCGAGATGGTCGATCATCAGACGCTTGCGGGAACGCTCGAAGCGGAAGGTTTCGGTTTCCATGGCGCTGACCAGCATCTGGCCGGTGTGCGTGCTGGTGATGCGGCCGGCAAAATCGGCAGGGGCGCGCTCGGCGTCGGGATCCATGTCGAACATGGTGTTGATGCGGATCTTGAAGGCTGGATAGCGCTCGGGCGGCACCACTTGGCTGGTGCAGAACCGGATCATGGCGGCCGGGATCACCCCACCGCTGTAGTCGGTCTCCCCCGCCTGGCTCATGTCGTCTCCCATCCCGTCCGCATTTTGCATATTTCGGCAACATGGCACGCGGTCAAGTCATCTGCGGGGTCCGATGCCGCACTTTTGAGACTGTCGGGCAAGTTGGTGCACCAATTTGAGACGGAGTGGATAACGCCAGCGCCGCTGGCGCCGGTATTTTGATCGGAGACACGCAAGGAGGCGGCGGTTTGTGATGATGGCGATATCCGAGCGCGAGGGCCATTTCACATTGGGGCCGGGAATCATTGGGTTGGTCGGGTGCGGAGCGCTTTTGTCCTCGCTCTTGTGGGTTGCCACCGGTGGCGCTTCGAGCGTGAGAAGCCAGCACATGGACGGTGCCACCGCGATTGACCAATTCGTCGCGATTGCTCCAGCCGAAATCGTCACCATCGCGGGATACGCTGCCCGGTTCAGCGTCAGCGGGGCTGAAGAATTCGACTACCTCTGGCAGGTGAGCACCGATGACGGGGCGACGTTTCGGGATGTGGCGGTAGGGGCTGAACTCGTGGTCCCGGCGGTCGAGCCGTGGATGGATCAGAGCCTTTTCAGGGTCGTAGCGCGCGGGGCCACAGTCCATGCGACGTCGAACACGGCGATCCTCCGGGTCACCGCAGCACAATAATTGACGAGGACACGTGATGAAGCGGGAAGCGATGATGATTGCGAGATGGGTGGGGGGCTGTGTCTTGGCGGTCGCGGTGACGACGGGTCCGGTCCTGGCCAATGAGATTGCGCGCTGCGCCGATTTGGCGGCCAACCCGTTTCAGCCCGGCTATGAGCGGACGGGGGTGGATCAGCGTGATCTCGATGTCGCTGCGGCGGTCGACGCCTGTACCGCCGCGCTTGCGGCCAATCCTAGCGATATCGATGTACGGGCATGGCTGGCGCGCGCTTATTTTGTAGGTCGGCAGTTCGACGCGATGTATCCCCATGTCGAGATCGCCGCGGAGGCGGGTAATGCGCTGGCGCAGCAATTGTTTGGCGATGCGCTGGTCGCCGGGCACGCGATCGAGCCCGATTGGCCGCGCTCGGTTCCGTTTCTGATGGGGTCCGCCGAGCAGGGATATGCACCGGGACAGTACAGCCTCGGCCTAAGCTATCTCTATGGCGAGGGGGTCGACGCCGATCCGGACCGGGCCGCAGAATTGTTCGGCTTCTCGGCCGCACAAGGATTTTCACACGCCAAGACCGAGTTGGGCCTGCTCAAGGTCTATGGCGAGGGCGTGGATGCCGATGTGGCAGGCGGGCTCGCGCTTCTTAGGGACGCCGCTGCCGACCGGGAGAGCTTTGCCATGCTCCAGCTCGGACACCTCTATTATGACGGTGATCTCGTGGACGGCGATAGGCAGCGGGCGCTCGCATGGTATCTGGATGCCGATGCTGCGGGGGAATCGAACGCGGCGGGGTTTGCGGCGCTCCTCTATCTCGGCAAGGATGGGAGCGAACGGGATCTCGACGCGGCAAGGCGGCTCGCCGAAAAAGCCATCGCAGCTGAGGATGGGTTCGGGCATTTCGTCTTGGGGCAGATCGCTGAACTGGGACTTGCCGGTGCTATCAATATCGAGGAGGCGCGGGCGCAATATCAAGCAGGCGCCGATCTTGATGATGCCGCATCGCAGGAGGCTCTCGCCGCACTTGCGGACTAGCGGGCGGCGAGGCGCGGTTCGATGTGGTCTTCGAACAAATCCGGCGGATTGGTGCCCGGGCGCGGGGCGAAGGTCTTTTCGGCTTCGAGAGACAGGGCAAGAAACCGATCCATGCCCTCCACGCCGGCCGGGTCGGCGAGCGGATAATGTCCGGCTGCGAGGCGCTGTCGGAGCAGGGTCTTTGTGGCAACCATTTTTTCGGTGACGCCGGGGCCGTTGGAGACCGAGACGGGCAATTTCACATAATCGTGCAGGGGCGTGCCGACATGAAAGCACGCCGGGACCGTCGCAAAGATTTTCATAAGGAAATCGAGGTCGGTCATGCAGGGGAGGGCCGGATCGTAGCGCGGATCGGCGCGGCGACGGTCGTGGACCAGCATGGAATCCATTGAGAAGTTTGTGAATTTGTAGGCCGCGGGAGACAGGATGCGGTCGGGACCTGTGGCCACGTGGCGCAGATGGGTGCCGTTTGGCAGGGTTATGTCCAAGGCGCAGGAGGCAAGGCCATGCTTGGCAGCGAGAGGCGCCATGACGCTCAGTTTTTCGGGCATGAACGCGTCGTCGGCATCAAGGATGGCGGCGATATCGTAGCGTGCATTGTCGAGGCCGACATTGCGGGCCGGGGGAGAGCCGCCGCCCGAAAGGCCGCTTTCGAAATGGCGGATGCGTGGATCTGCGATGCCTGCGCGGCCTAGAACGACTTCATAATCGACGCCGTCGTCTGCGACCACGATCACTTCAAAGTGAGAATAGGTGCCCGACAGCACCGATGAGACGGCGCGCGCAATGGTTTTTTCGGCGCGATAGGCGGGCATGACGATGGAAACGCAAGGGCTCGACATTGCGGCACTCTCGACCTTGAACGGACGGGCCCCAGACCCATATCATAGTCAATCTACGATGAAGCCGCTCTTATCGACTGCGCAGCTTTTTCGAGCAAGGGTTTGAACCTTTTGAGCGATCCGCTGCGTAGATGGGTCATCGTGGACATGTTGCTTGTGACCAAGGACATAACGACCGATGACACGTGTATCGCTGTTTTCAGCGCCTTTCCTTTTGGGATTCGATGCTTTCGAGGAGCGGTTCGACCGCCTCGCCAAAGCCACCGAGGGCTATCCCCCCTACAATATCGAACGCATCTCCGCCCAAGGCGGGGAGAGCTTTTTGATTGCCATTGCCGTGGCGGGGTTCTCTCGTAACGATCTGGAAGTGATTGGGGAGGATAATCAGCTCATCGTGCGGGGCCGGCAGAACGACGAAGGTCAGCGCCAATATCTGCATCGCGGCATCGCCGCCAGGCAGTTTCAGCGCACCTTCCTGCTTGCCGACGGCATGAGGATAGAGGGCGCCGAACTGAAAGACGGTCTCCTCGTTATCACCGTGTACCGGCCCGTCACAGAGCCTGTGACCCGCCGTATCGACATCAGGTCGGTCGAGTAGAGAGGTATGCGTTATGAAGCCTATTGAAAAAACTGCGTTCACTGACGCCCATCTGGGCGGATCGGCCGAACCGCTCAAGACCCTGACCGCCGCCCAGTTCGCGGCGCTCGGCGCCGGCGATATCGTATTCTGGAAAAAGATGGTGGCCGGGGACCTGGCCGAATTCATCCCCCAGGCCGCGATGGCACCCGCCGAACAGGAACTCGAACTCCTGATGAGCGCCGACGGCGCCCCCGTGCTGATCGCGGATTCGCGTGAGGCGATCATGGACTGGATCGACGGCCACGAAGTGCGGCTGGCGACGTTGCACTAGTTCTGTCTCGCGGGCCGCACCGTGAAAACCATGACGCGCTAAACCCGCGCTATGGTTTCCACTGGCCCTCCGACGGGGCGGCGAACGATCGCCGGGGTCCTCGCAGAATTCGTCCAGTCTGTCTGAGGGTGCGCACCGCTGCGGGCATAATGCGCCAGGATTGCCTGGCGGTTGTCCGGCGCGGCCAATCCATCTCCATCGTTATCCTCGGGCTTGCCCCGAGGACCCATCTGTTGCTGGCGCAGCGACCCGATATGACGCTTTCTACAAGCGTTCGCGCGGGCGAGCGGCTTGGGCCCTCGGGTCAAGCCCGAGGGTGACGGTGGTGGGTTGGGGAAACGGGGAGGGCCGGACCTGCGGGGCATGGTGCCAATGGTAAAGGCCGCTTTGCAGCGGCCTTTTTTTGATTCCGGAAGCGTGTGACGCGAGCGCGTTAGGCGGCGTGGGTGGCTTCGACGGGGGTGGTGAGGATGTCGCGGATTTTCGCTTCATCCTTGGTGTTGCGAAGCTTGTCGACGACGCCGTCGGCGCGCAGGAGGCGGGCGACGCGGCTGAGGGCCTTCAAATGATCGGCGCCCGAGCCCTCGGGGGCCAAGAGCATGACGACAAGATCGACCGGCTGGTCGTCCACCGCATCGAAATCGATGGGCTGGGCCAGCTTGGCAAACACGGCAGTGACGGCGGGCAGGCCCTTAATCTTGCCGTGGGGGATGGCGATGCCATTGCCCAGGCCCGTCGATCCGAGCTGTTCGCGGCCCTGGAGCGTTTCGAAGATCAACTGGGAGTCGATCCCGACCCGATCGGATGCGCGGTCGGCCAGCAACTGGAGGAGCTGGCGCTTACTCGCCACCTTGGCACAAGCGATAACCGAGTCCTGCGACAGAATGTCAGCAAGTTCCATAGAGAAAACCTTTGGGTGTCGTTTGCATCGATGACGGCCGACTATCTCGTCTCAAGCCCGCACCATTCCGATTGTCCTATACAATGGTCTGGGGGCAGTGTGGCTGGCGCGCCCCCGGGAACCATCTCCCAAGGGACGCGCCGAGGCGCGTCATGTTCCTGACAGGGCCGGATCGATCCATCCGATGTTCCCGTCGGTGCGGCGGTAAACCACATTCATGCCGCCGTGTCCAGCATGGCGGAACACAATTACGTCAGATTGTGCCAGGTCGAGCTCCATTACGGCCTCGCCAACGCTCATGGTGCGCAGGTTCTGGGTGGTTTCGGCAATGACGGGGGGAGCGGAGTCATCCTCCATCTCCTCATCGCCCGGAGCGGCCAGGATATAGGACGAATAATCGCCCTCGGTGCCGTTGCCATTGACGTTGCGGCGATGGTTCTTGAGCTTGCGCTTATAGCGACGCAAGCGTTTTTCGATGTGCTCGGCCATGTCCTCATAGGCCGAGGTGGCGTCATTGGCCTTGGCCGAAGCCTGCAGCACGACGCCGGTGTCCAGATGGATCATGCAATCGGCCTTAAAGCCGATTCCCTCGGGCTCGAGGGTCAGATGTCCGTCATAGCCTCCATCGAAATATTTGCCCACGACGGCATCGAAACGATCCGTTGCCTTGCCGCGAAGGGCGTCTCCCACATCCATATTCTTGCCAGAAACACGCAAGCTCATATTGGCCTCTCGATCTGGTTTCAGATACCCGGTCTGGGACGCGCCCATGGTTGGTCCGGGCAGGGTTTTGAGTCTAGCCCCCTTGAACCGGGCTGGCAATCAGAACCGGTTCGGCCGGGCGGCTTGGACTCGTGACGGTGAATAACAACCGGCCTGTCATTTGCGTTCCGGTGATGGAGTCGTTTTGCAAATGGCGTTTCCGGGCAAGGCGTTAGCAATTTTTTCGCCGGGATCGTATCTGGTGTCGCACTGGCGGTCGGGCAAGAACTGGCGTTGACGTCGTGGCGACTGACCTGGCGGCTCTTCGGCTCTCGCCTGGTTCAGCGATCCGTGCAGGACGGTCTGGCGCGCTTGTGACGGGCTCGGTTCTTGTAAGGGGCATGCCTTTGCCGCTATAGTCCCGCCAACGCATAGAAAACTGGATCGACACGATCGCATGACCGAACTCCATCGGGCCGAAGCGCATCCCTCACGCGGCCCCTGCCTCATGGCCGTGCTGCGCATGGCGGGCCTGAGACCCACGCGCCAGCGCCTGGCGCTGGCCGAATTGCTGTTTTCCGGCCCACATCGTCACGTCAACGCCGAGCAATTGCACGGCGAGGCGGAGCGTTCGGGCGTTCAGGTGTCGCTGGCGACGATCTATAATTCGCTGCACCAGTTTCGGCAGGCCGGGCTATTGCGCGAAATTTCGGTCGACGCGGCGCGGTCCTATTTCGACACCGACACGACCGACCATCACCACTTCTTTATCGAGGACGAGCAGCGGATCGAGGACATTCCGACCGATTCGATCAAGATCGCCGGTATTCCCGAAGCGCCCGAGGGCATGAAAGTGACCCATGTGGACGTGATCGTTAGGGTCAAGCGCACCAACTAGGCGCTATCGCAGAATCGGTACTTGGACCCGTCACCCTGTGTGTGGCGGGTTTTTTGCTTTGAAAGGCCGTTGGGAATGCCTTTCGCCCGAATGGAGAGGTTTGCAATGGGCAGCGCGGTCAGTTGAAAACTTCGCCTTCATAGGCGCCCCAGAGATATTCCTGGCCGACAAAGCCCTGATAGGTGGTGTTCCGCGCTTCATCGGCATGGGTGAAGCGGATTTCGCAGAACTGGCCGTCGCATTGACGCAGGGTGACCAGCATATTGGGCGACAACCACGCGCGGACAGGTGCAGTAGCGGATGCGGCAGTACGCAGGGCGATGGTGCCATCGGTCTGCCAGGGAGTGATCAGCGCCGAGCGCTCGCCCACAACGAGGTTCTGATGGACCCAGCCCTCGTCGCCTTCGACATCGCGAATGCGGCGCCAGGTGTCGAACTCGGCGGTGATTTCAACGGGAACGCCCGGGCGCAGAAAGGTGAAGACGACCATGTAATTGGTGCCGGGGCCGACGCGGACATTGGTCGGGGCGTTGCGGATGGACACAAACCGCGGAATGGGCAAGCCACTGGACTGGCCGACCTGCGCGCCTTGTGCCACGACTGGAGCGACGGGCACGACGAGGGGGGCAAGCACAAGGACCAACCCGATCAGCGAACGGAAGACAGCTTTCAAATGCAACGCAATACCCATGCACCCTGTTGGACGTCGCACCGCAAAAGGCTCTCTTGAGGCGTTTGGCGCGACGGTAGTGTAGTTCGACTTGGCTTCGGCCCGGTCCCATCGCTTGGTAGCGCCTCAGCCACAAAAGTGATACCCGCTTTTACCGGTAGCGCTGGAAACCGTCTTGTTTGTCGCGCTTCCGAACCACCAAAGTGGTACCCACTTTTGCTGGAAGCGCTGGAGAACTTTCCTGTTTTATCGCGCTTCCGAACCGCAAAAGTGGTACCCACTTTTGCTGGAAGCGCTCCGACAGTATCCTTGCGATATTAATGGTCGCTGAAAGCGGTGAATGGCGAGGCAGGGCTAGGGCGCAAAAATGGTGATCGTGTGACCCGCGACCGGGCAAAAATCATAGTGTCCCGACGTTTGCCTGAGCCTGTGGAAACCCGCATGGCGGCGCTCTTCAACGTCGATTTCAACACAAGCGATACACAACTCGATTCGACGGGGCTAGTGAACGCCGTCCGTGGGGCGGACGTGCTGGTGTCTTCGATCACCGACCGGATCGATTCCACGCTGATTGGGCAATTGCCCGAATCGGTCAAACTCATCGCCCAGTTCGGCAATGGGTTCGACAATATCGACGTCGAGGCGGCGCACGCGGCCGGGATTACCGTCACTAATACGCCATCGGTTCTGACCGAGGACACCGCCGACATGGCGATGGCGCTGATGCTGAGCGTGCCGCGGCGGCTGACCGAAGGGGCGCAGGTGCTTTTGGGCGACGGTACATGGCCGGGCTGGTCGCCGACTTGGATGCTGGGGCGCCGTTTGGGCGGCAAGGCGCTGGGCATCGTCGGGCTGGGCCGCATCGGGACTGCCGTGGCACGGCGGGCCAAGGCGTTCGGGCTCTCGATCCATTATTGCGGGCGGTCGCGTAAGGCGCCGCAGATCGAAGAACCGCTTGGTGCTACATGGTGGCCGACCATCGAAGAGATGCTGGCTCATGTCGATATCGTTTCACTGCACACGCCGCACACGCGCGACACGTTCAACATTCTTTCCGCCGAGCGTCTGGCGGCGATGAAACCGGGGGCGTTTCTGGTCAATATCTCGCGGCCCGATCTCGTGGACGAGGACGCGCTGGCCGATCTGGTGGCATCAGGGCATCTGTCGGGGGCTGCGCTCGATGTCTTCGAGCACAAGAAGGGCGTCAATCCGAGGCTTCTGGAATTGGCGCGGGCCAATAAGGTGATCCTTACCCCCCATATGGGATCGGCGACGCTCGAGGCGCGGATCGAGATGGGCGAGACGGTGATCGTCAATATCCGCACGTTTCTCGATGGGCATACGCCGCCGCACAGGGTTTTGCCCGAGGGGCGGTCGCCGATCTGAGGGCGCTTCGGGCAATCCCGGGCAGGGCCGTGGACGCCTAGTGCGCCGAACCTTTTGCAAAAAATCGCTTGAGCACTGGCGCGATGGCTTCGGGTGCCACTTCATGGGTCTGCCCGGCCAGCGTTTCGCGTTGGGCGTTATGGAGGGCGGACGCTGCGGCATCGGCGCCGGCGTGCATGAAATCCCAGCTTTGGTCGCCATCGACGATCAGAACGGGCTGGCGGACCGCCTGCCAGCGCGTTTTCATATCCTCGGTCGCCTCGAACATGATGCGGTAATCATGGGCGAGGGTGGTGCCGGCCGCGGCAAACCCATCCCCGAATGGACTGGTGCGGAGGCCGGCGATATCGTCGTCGGATGCGCCGACGCCGCGCATGAAGGTTTCGAGCGCTCCGGCACCGTCCCCGGCCGATTTGTAGTTTTCCATGACTTCGAGTTCGGCCAGCGCCTTGTCCCTTGAGTGGGACATGTCGATGGGCGGCTCGTAGGCGAGAACGCTTGCGACCTTGTCTTGCAGGGCGGCGGCGGCCTCGAGCGCGAGAACGGCGCCTGAACTCAACCCGAACAACAGGGCCGGGCCGCCCTCGGCGTCGATCAGCGCCGCGATATCCTCGATTTCGCGGGCGACGGCATAGGCTCCGCCCTCGGTGCTTTCGCCGCGCCCGCGCCGATCGTAGATGACCGATCTAAAACTGTCGGCGAGCATTCCCGCCAGTCTCGGGCTCTGGGGGTCGACAGCGCGATGTTGCAGCGCGCCGGGCACAAAGATTATGAGCGGCCCTGCGCCATGGGTTTCGTAGGCAATGGCCGTTCCATCGGCCGATGTGACGCTGGCCATGATTACGCTCCCGCTTTCTGCGCGGCGAGCTGGGCTTCGACCTTTTTATGCTGCTCATAGCCTTCGCCTTCGGTCGCGAAATCTTCGAGTTCGTGCATCTGACGGACTTCGAAATGGTTCTGGCCGTGAGCGACCGGGCATTTGGCGACCCAGTCGATGGCTTCCTGCAGCGATTTACACTCCCATATCCAGAAGCCGGCGATCACTTCCTTGATCTCGGCGAACGGGCCGTCGGTGACGATGGCCTCACCATTCTCGATGGTGACGCGGGCGCCCTTGGCGCTCGACATGAGGCCGGCTCCGTCTCGCATGATGCCAGCGGCAACCAATTGCTCGTTGTATTTGCCCATTTCGAGCAGCAGGCCTTCCTGCGGCTCGACATCAGCCTCGCTGTCCTCGGAGGCCTTGATCATCACCATGAAGCGCATCGTTTCTCTCCCGTGGTCGCTGGATGGATTGTCCCGTTTTGGCGCAAGTCTTGTTCGGAAAACCGGATCCCACTTTTCCGCACTTGCTCTAGGACGCATGGGACCTCCCCATCCCGACACAGCAATCAGATCATTTCGGGAAAAAATGGCAAATAAAAAACCCGGCGCTCCGTATCGTGGAGCGCCGGGTCTTGAATTTAAAGATCAGTGACGGCCCGATTACTCGGCGGCGTCGCCTTCTTCCTTGGCCTTTTCCTGGCCGGTTTCCTGATCGACGATCTTCATCGACAGGCGGACCTTGCCGCGCTCGTCAAAGCCCAGGAGCTTGACCCAGACCTTGTCGCCTTCCTTGACGACGTCTGTGGTCTTGCCCACGCGCTGTTCGGCGAGCTGGGAAATGTGGACCAGACCGTCCTTGGCGCCAAAGAAGTTCACGAACGCGCCGAAATCGGCGGTCTTGACCACTGTGCCCTGGTAGATTTCGCCAACTTCGGGCTCGTCGGTGATCGACTTGATCCACTTGATGGCCGCATCGATCTGCTTGCCGTCCGAGGATGAAATCTTGACGGTGCCGTCGTCCTCGATGTTGACCTTGGCGCCGGTCTTTTCGACGATTTCGCGGATGACCTTGCCGCCGGTGCCGATCACTTCACGGATCTTGTCGGTCGGGATCTTGATCGTTTCGATGCGCGGAGCGAATTCACCAACTTCCGAACGGGCCGTGTCGATGGCCTTGGCCATTTCGTCGAGGATATGCTTGCGCCCGTCCTTGGCCTGGCCAAGAGCGATCTTCATGATCTCCTCGGTGATACCGGCGATCTTGATGTCCATCTGCAGCGAGGTGACGCCGTCATGGGTGCCGGCAACCTTGAAGTCCATGTCGCCGAGGTGATCTTCGTCACCCAGAATGTCGGAGAGGACGGCAAACTTTTCGCCTTCCAGGATCAGGCCCATGGCGATGCCGGCAACGGCCTTCTTCATGGGAACGCCTGCATCCATCAGAGCGAGCGAAGTGCCGCAAACGGTTGCCATCGAGGACGAGCCGTTGGACTCGGTGATTTCCGAAACCACACGCAATGTGTAGGGGAATTCTTCAGCCGAGGGGCGAACCGGGTTGATGGCGCGCCATGCGAGCTTGCCGTGACCGATTTCGCGGCGACCGGGCGAACCCATGCGACCGGCTTCACCGACCGAATATGGCGGGAAGTTATAGTGCAGCAGGAAGTTCTGCTTGTAGGTGCCTTCGAGCGAGTCGATGAACTGCTCGTCATCCGCGGTGCCGAGGGTAGCCACGACCAGCGCCTGGGTTTCGCCGCGCGTAAAGAGCGCCGAACCGTGGGTGCGGGGCAGGACGCCGACCTCGGACACGATCGGGCGAACGGTTTCGAGATCACGACCGTCGATACGGGTCTTGGTGTCGAGAATATTCCAGCGGACCACCTTGGCCTGCAGGGACTTGAACACAGCGCCGACCTGTTCGGGCGTGTACTTGGCTTCGCCCTCTTCAGGCGTAAAGTGAGCCTTAACCTTTGCCTTGACCGCGTCGACGGCGTCGTAGCGGGCCATCTTGTCGGTGTTCTTGTAGGCGTCGCGCAGTTCGGTTTCGATCAGCGAGAGCATTTCGCCTTCGAGCGCGCTCATATCGGCAGGCTCGAAATCACGGGGCTCCTTGGCGGCCAGTTCGGCGAGCTTGATGATCGCGTCGATGACCTTCTGGCTCTGCTGGTGACCAAACATCACGGCGCCGAGCATGACCTCTTCCGAAAGCTCCTTGGCTTCCGATTCCACCATCAGAACGGCGTCGGCAGTGCCGGCCATCACGAGGTCGAGCTTGGAGTCGTCGCGGCGATCGATCGGCAAATTGAGGACGTATTCACCATCGACATAACCGACGCGGGCCGCGCCGATCGGGCCCATGAAGGGCACGCCGGAAATGGTCAGAGCCGCGGAGGCTGCGACCATGGCGAGCACGTCGGGCTGGTTTTCCATATCGTGCTGCAGCACGGTGATGATGACCTGGGTCTCGTGCTTGTAGCCAGCCGGAAACAGCGGGCGGATCGGACGGTCGATCAGGCGCGATGTCAGGGTTTCGGCTTCGGTCGGGCGACCTTCACGCTTGAAGTAACCACCGGGGATCTTGCCGGCGGCAAAATACTTTTCCTGATAGTTGACGGTCAGCGGGAAGAAGTCGATGCCCGGCTTGGGCTGCTTGGCGGAGACGACAGTGGCGAGAACGACGGTTTCACCCAGGGTGGCGACGACGGCGCCATCGGCCTGACGGGCAACCTTGCCGGTCTCGAGCGTCAAGGGCTGTCCGCCCCAGTCGAGTTCGACTGTATGGTGGTCGAAATTGATTGTCATTTATAACAATTCCTTCTTGTGCGGACGGGCTCCGACGCGCTGGAGAGCGGCATCGGTGCGGCGTGTCCGCGAGTGGCGCCAGAGGCGACCCTCAAATTCCGGAACATGGACAAGATGGCGAGACACTCAGTCTTTTCGTTGGTCGCGCTCGAAAGCGGCCTGAGTGTCCGGCGATCCTGCCATGCCCCCTTTGGATCAAGGGCGCTTCCGGCAGAAGCAGCACAGAGCCCCATTGCCCTGTGCCGATGCGATGCGGGGCCAGCGATCCTTACTGGTCGCCGGCCCCGCACCGAAGTTCAAAACACTAGCGGCGGATGCCGAGCCGTTCGATCAGGCTCTGATACCGCGCTTCGTCGCCGCGCTTGACATAGTCGAGAAGCGAGCGGCGGGTCGCAACCATCTTCAGAAGGCCGCGGCGGGAGTGATTGTCCTTGCCGTGGGATTTGAAGTGGCCGGTGAGGTTGTTGATACGTTCGGTCAGGATGGCGACCTGGACTTCCGGAGAACCGGTGTCGCCCGCCTTGGTCGCGTAATCCTTGATCAGCTCAGCTTTGCGCTCAGCAGTAATCGACATCGTAAATTTCCTTTCGAGAAACAAGGAGTTGAGTGACGCCAGTACCGGGATGCCGTCCAGGAGTGGCCGTTTTTCAACGTAAGCACAGTGGCTTCGCTGGCGCTCATATAGGGTAAGATGGGGCAAATGAGAAGGTTTTTCTCAAAACTGGCCCCGTCACGCCTCGGGTTTGAGCTCTTCGGGCGTGGGGGTATCGCGGTCGGGATCGATCTGTTCGCCGGGTATGGAAAACACCCATTCGATTCCGTCGGGATGGACGATGCGTTCGACATCGGCCTTGAGCGCGCCGGCCACCATGGTCTGGAGCACGACGGTGCCGAACCCCTTGCGATCGGAGGGGGGTTCGAAATCGGGAACGTATTCGCGCCAGACGAGATGCAGCCGCCCGCCGCCGGCCCGGTTCCAACTGACGGTCAGCTTGCCGCCGTCGCGCGAAAAGGCGCCATATTTGGAGGCATTGGTGGCCAGTTCGTGCGCCGCCATGCCGAGCACCTGCGCGGCCTGGACGTTGAGATAGACATTGGTGCCGGTTTTTGTGACCCGCGAGGGATCTTCAGGGCGGAAGGGGTCGATCTGGGTGCGGAAGAGATCGCGCAACCCGATCCCTTGGGTGCCATGGGCCAGCAGCAGATCGGTCGATCGCGCCAGGCCATAGATGCGGTACTGGAAGCTTTCCACGAACTTTTCGACATTGTCTGCGCCGCGGGCCGTCTGCTTGGCCATGGACGAGATAACGGTCAACTGGTTTTTGGACCGATGGGCGACTTCGCGCATCAGGAAGCGCGCCTCGGTTTCCGCCTCCTTGCGCTTGGCGGCCGCGTCGGACATGGCGCGCGAGACATCGGCCAATTCGCTCACCGAATAGGCGACCGGGACGATATCGGTGCCCGCCCCCATGGCGTGGGCCTGCCGCGCGAGGCCCCGCACTGAACGCGCGATTTCGCGGGCGATGAGCGCAGCGGCAAGGACGGCGATGCTCACGATGGTCGCGGCCCCCAGCAGGAGCCACAGCAAGGTGTTGCGCAACGGGCCGGACACCACGGAATCGGGTGCCCAGGCGATGACATACCAGCCCGTGAGGATCGAGTGCTGGGTGATGGTCTTATAGGTTTCGCCCGAAATGGTTTCATCGCGCCAGCGACCCGACGCGGCGCCTTCGCTCAACGGCATAAAAAGAGGTTCGCCGATGCGCGCCGCGCTTTCTGAAGCCGCGATCACCGTGTTGTTGGCGTCCACCACGGCAACGTTCCAGCCCTGCGGCAATTCGCGGGTGACCAGTGCGTTGGAGAGCGTCGCGGCATTCTGGGTCAGTATGGCCAGCTGGGGCGGGAGGATGCCGGGGCGCTGGCGGACGACGTTGAAGACATATTGCTCCGCGGTCTGGCCGTAAAAGACGTTGGAGACCACCGCATCGGGCGTCTGGAGGGCGCGCGACGCCGCTTCTGTATCCGACAGCGCACCCAGGGGCGTTCCGAAATCCACACGAGTGTTCAAAAGCTGATTGAATTGGGCATCGGCGATGATGAAGAACGATCCGGTTCCCGAGAGCGCGGTGCGGGCATGCTCGTGGAAGGTCGCGAGATTGCCGGCATTGAGCGCTTCGATGCTCATCAGCACGCGCTGGGTAGTGATCATGCCCGAGATTTCGCGCTCGACCTCCTGGAGGACCGAACGGGTAGTGGCGACCGTAAAGGTCTGCACGGTTTCTTCCTGTGCGATGTTGTGACGCGAGAGCAGCACCGCGGTAAACGCCGTGGCGGGCAGAACGATAACCACGACGAGAAACGCCAAGTAGAACATGATCGGGAATGAGCGCGGCTTGCGCTTGAGTGGTCCTGCGGCGACGGGATCGGAGTGATGGGCCGATGAGGGAGCGGTCGTGGGCATAGAGATGTGGCCGATCCTCTTGTCGTCGCGCAGCCTGTGTGAGGGTCGCGATCGCTCACGCGCGAACACAGTCCCGTTGTGCCATGAGACCGGCAAAGCGAAGGCGCGTCAAGCAATGACGCATCGGTCCCGCCAGCCTTATGGGTGGGCGAGGATGACACGCCTGGGCTTGAACTGGCCATGTTCGACAATGCCGATGGCCACCGCTTCGCCCTTTAAACTGGCCCAGGCCTCATCGAGTTCCACTGGCGCGTCGCGTCCGGTGAGCAAAACGGGGTTGCCCAGCCGGATCGTCGCAGCCTGACGGGCGTCGATGCGGATTTCCGGCACATCGGCAAGGCCGGATGCCACGGGGCGCAAAAGGGCGTCCCGGTTGGGACCTTCAACGGCTTCGACGTCGGCAAGGCTTATCGCATCGGCATCGGTAAAACCGCCGACCTGGGCGCGGTGCAGGCCGCCCACATGGCCCCTGGTGCCCAACGCCTCAGCGATGTCGCGCGCCATGGCGCGGACATAGGTGCCCTTGGCACACGTCACCGACAGGCGCGAGCGCTCAGTTGTATGCTCGACGATCGAAAGTGCGTCGATTTCGACCTCGCGGGGTGGCATGTCGGGTTTTTCACCGGCCCGAGCCAGGTCATAGGCGCGCTCGCCGCCGATCTTGATGGCGGAAAAGGCCGGCGGGATCTGGGTGATGACGCCAGTGAATTGCGGCAAAATCGCTTCGAGCGCCTCGCGGGTCGGGCGCACATTGGAGGTGGCGATCACCTCGCCCTCGATATCGTCGGTCGCAGTTGCAGCGCCCCAGACGATGTCGAAGTGATAGACTTTGGTGCCGTCCTGGACGGCGGGCACTGTCTTTGTCGCTTCGCCAAAGGCGATGGGGAGGATGCCGGTGGCGAGGGGATCGAGCGTGCCGGCGTGGCCGGCCTTTTTCGCGCCGAACAGCCAGCGCAATTTGCCCACCGCTTCGGTCGAGCTCATGTCGTAGGGCTTGGTAAACACCAGCCAGCCGGACAGGTCGCGCTTGACGCGCTTTTCTCGAGCTTCGCTCACGGCGCAGTCCTTTAGATTATTGTTCGGTGTCGTCTTCGTCGTCGCGGGCCAGATCGCGCTGGACGCGATCTGAGCGCAGGATGGCGTCGATACGGCCATATTCGTCAAAGGTCTGGTCGACCAGAAAGCGGAATTCCGGCGCAAATTTCAGACCGAGGGCCGGGGTGATGCGGCCGCGAATGAATTTCGCATGGGTGTTGAGCGCTTTGGCAACGTCCTCGGCATTGCCGCCACCAAGCGGCATGACATAGCAATTGGCGAGCCGCAGATCTGTCGACATGCGGACTTCGGGCACCGTGATGGTCACGGTTTCGATGAGCGGATCGATGATTTCGCCGCGCGCAAGGAGCGCCGAGAGTTCGTGACGCACGCGTTCGCCAACGCGGAGCATGCGCTGAGAGGGCGCCGATGATGTTGCCTTTTTTGCCATTGCAGCGAGATAGGGTGCAAACGGTCCCGCGTCAATCGTGGTGTTGCGCCAGAATGGCGGCATGGCCTTCGCGATAGGTCGTATGGCGGAAGGAATAGCCGAGCGCCGATTTGATGGCGGCGTTCGAGACGCGGCGGTTGCCGGCGTAAAAGGTGCGGGCCATGGGCGAGAGGTCGGCGGTGTCGAAATCGATTTCGGGGGGCAGGTCCATGCCGATCAGTTGCGCGGCGTGGGCGATAACGTCCTGGGGCGGGGCGGGCTCGTCGTCGCAGATGTTGAAGATGCCGTCGAGGCGGGCCATGGCGGCTTTCGCGGTAATCGCTCCGATATCTTCGACATGGATGCGGTTAAAGACCTGGCCGGGCTTGTTGATGCGGCGGGCTGTGCCGGCGCGCAGCTTTTCGAACGGAGAGCGGCCGGGTCCGTAAATGCCGGCGAGGCGAAGGATGGCGAGGGGGATCGATTTTTGCGCGGCCAATGCCTGCCAGCCGGCTTCGGCGTCAAGCCGGTAGCGATTGCGCGCCGAAAGGGGTTCGGTGGGAGCGCTCTCGTCGATCCAGGCGCCATCGGCATCGCCATAAACCCCGATGGTTGAATAATAGCCGATCCATAGGAGCCGGGGCGCTTTGAGAATATCGGCGGCATGATGGATAAGAACGGGATCGCCATCTGCATCGGGGGCGATGGAGACGAGAAGATGGGTGGCTTGGGCGAGTGCGCCCTTCAGAGTCAGCCCGGGTTCCGAGCCGGTAAAGATATGCGCGGCGATGCCGTCATGCGACAGCGACTCGGCCTTATCGGCGCTGCGCGTGGTCGCGGCGATCTTGGCGCCCCGAGATTTGAGGTCGGCGATGGCGGCGCGCGAGGAATAGCCGGCGCCGAAGACGAAAAGGTTTAGTGGCTCCATTCGGCGAGCACCTCGAGATCGGTTTCTATCGTATGGTGCCGGTAGCCGGCGGCCTCATCCGGCTCGGCGAGCTGACGTAGGGCCCAGACCGCCATGCCGCGCACAAGCGGGCT
Source organism: Pelagibacterium luteolum (assembly GCF_900100665.1). Classification (GTDB taxonomy): domain Bacteria; phylum Pseudomonadota; class Alphaproteobacteria; order Rhizobiales; family Devosiaceae; genus Pelagibacterium; species Pelagibacterium luteolum. The sequence goes on along the minus strand of NZ_FNCS01000001.1, from coordinate 628,577 downwards.
TTCATGCGCCAGCGCGCGGCTTACGGCTGGAATATGCGTGTGATCGCCGGAGTTTCCCGCGGCAACGAGGCAATTGCGCAAAAAGCGCGCCGCGCCGAGGCGCTTGACCGGGGTCTGGGCGAAGAAGTCTCGAAAGGCCGGGTCGTCTAGCGCCAGCATGTCGGAGAGCTGCGCATCGCGGATGGTTTCGCGCGCGGCAAGTTTGTCGTCGCGGGTCTGGCGGGCGAACTTGTTCCACGGGCAGACGGCGAGGCAGTCGTCGCAGCCAAAGACGCGGTTGCCCATCGGTTTGCGGAATTCGATCGGAATTTGGCCCTTATGCTCAACGGAATAATAGGCGAGGCATTTGCGGGCATCGAGGCGGAATGGGGCCGGGAACGCGTTGGTCGGGCAGATATCGAGGCAGCGGGTGCAACTGCCGCATTTTTCCGGCTCGGGCGCGTCGGCGGGGAGATCGGCGGAGGTGAAGATCGCGCCGAGGAACAGCCAGGAGCCCGCGTCTCGCGATAAAAGCACCGTGTGCTTGCCCTGCCAGCCCAGCCCCGCGGCTTCGGCGAGGGGTTTTTCCATAACGGGGGCCGTATCGACGAAGACCTTGACCTCGGCGCCGGTGCGGCGGGCGAGGAAACCGGCTAGGTCTTTCAGACGCCCTTTGATGACCTCGTGATAGTCGCGCATCTGGGCATAGACCGAGACATTCGCGAGATTTTTATCCACGAGCCGATCGAGCGGGTTTTCGGCGGGGCCATAATTGGCGCCGACCATGATGATGGATTTGACGTCGGGCCAGAGCGCTTTGGGCTGCTGGCGGCGCTCGCGCGTCTCTTCCATCCACTCCATGCCGGCGTGCCAGTGCTGGTCGAGCGCGGAAGCGAGTTTTTGGGAGAGATCGGGACGGGCATCGGCCGACGTGATCCCGACGCTATCGAAACCCAGGGTTTTGGCGCGGGCGCGCAGTTCGGAAACGATAGTGTTTCCGTCTGCGCTCAAAAATCGAGGTCCGCATAGGTCGAGGAAGCGGGCATGCCCACGATACGGTCTGTCAGGAGCGGTCGAAAGGCGGGCCGCGACTTGATGCGCGCGTACCAATCCTTCAACTCGCCCGCCTTTTCCCAGGCGATATCGCCCATATAATCGAGGATCGAAATGTGGGCGGCCAAGGCGAAATCGGCCAGCGTCAGCGTATCGCCGGCCAGCCAGCGGCGGGTGGCGAAAATCCAGTTGAAATAGGCAAGGTGCTCGGCAAGGTTTGCCTTGGCGATCCGGATCGTTGCGGGCTCAGGGGCGCCAGAGCGCAGATCGCGTTTGATCAGCTTTTCTTCCAAAAGATAGGACGTGACCTCGGGGCCGAGTTTTAAGATCACCCATTCGATCAGCCGCCAGACTTCGTTGCGCTGCGTGCCGTTTTCTGGAAGCAGGGCCTCGATATGGGCGTCGGGGCCGAAATTGGCTTCGATATGGGCGATCGAGGCCAGAAGGCCGACAACGGGCGGAAACGGCTCATCGAGCATGACCGGCACTGTGGCGGCCGGGTTGATCTCCAGGAAATCGGGATCGCGGCGCCAGGGCGCAACATCCACCAGTTCCACCTCGATGCCGTATTCGGCAAACATCAGGCGAACGAGGCGCGAGGCGGGATCGAGCTTGTGGTGCAAAAGCTGGGGCATGGACCAATCGAATTAGCGATGCGCAAGGATTTGACTGTCCCGCGCCGCAAACGCGGGAGAGCCCATACAATAGGCCGCGCAAACTGGCGGTCAATCAAGGTGTTTTTGTGCCCTTGGCAGAGCGTTTGCCGCAGTTTCGGGTTAATCGGTCAACGCAATGTTAACCCAACCTTCTGCGTCTTCAGTTGCCGGTCAATGGATTTGTATGGCGGTCGAACTCGCCATGCTTTCTGAACCGCCACATATAGGTGGGCAGAACCGCATCGAGCGTGGTGGGCGCGATGGCGAAGGCTTCGAGCGTGCGCTTTTGCTTTTTCGCCTCTTCGGAGACGACGTTGTCGATGCCGAGCTGGACGACCTGATCGGGGGTGAGCATGGGCTTGGGCAGAATCGACATGACGCTGGCGAGAGGTTTTGCCAGAGCGAACGGCAGGGGGAGCTTGAGCCGCTTGCGACGGGTTTCCTCGAGGACGCGATCGATGATCTCGTCCATGGTGAGAATTTCGGGGCCGCCCAGTTCATAGGTCTTACCCGGGCTCACTTCGCCGTCGACGGCCTTGGCAATGGCTTCGGCGACATCGCCAACATAGATGGGCTGGAAGCGGGTCTTGCCCCCGATCACCGGCATAACCGGCGACATGCGGGCCAGCGTGCCGAACATGTTGAAGAACCCGTCGTGCTGACCAAAAATCAGCGAGGGGCGGATGATTATGGCGCTCGGAAAAGCTTTTTTCACTTCCGCTTCGCCCAGCGCCTTGGCGCGGGCATAGGCGGAGGGCGATTGGGGATCGGCACCGATGGCCGACATGTGGACGAGGCGCTCGACACCGGCCGCGCGGGCCGCTTCGGCAACGGTTTTCGCCCCTTGCGTCTGGACGGCGGAAAAGCGCTGCTTGCCCTTTTCAAAGAGGATGCCGACGAGGTTGATGACCACGTCAGCGCCGCGCACAGCGGCCGCAACGGATTCAGGATAGCGGAGATTGGCCTGGATGGGCTGGATCTGGCCTGGAAAGCCGAACATGCGCACATCGCCGGCCAAGTCGGGGCGGCGCACGGCAACGCGCACCGAATAACCGCGACGGGCCAGCTCCTGTGTCAATTGCGTGCCGACAAAGCCCGAGCCGCCGAAGATGGTTGCCAGTTTCCGGGTCTTGACCGTCATTAAAATCGCTCCCGTGGGGTCGCAGTAAAGGGATTTGGCCCGTTCTAGCCCCAGTGCGCTCGCATTGGCAATCGGTTTGCGGGAGCGAGGAATTCATGCGCACATCGGAATTGACTCAACGCAAAAGTTTGTTCTATTTTTGTTCTCAAAAATGAGGTGAGTGCGATGACGACGACAGACAAGAGTGAGAAGGCCAGTTACGAGGGCAGTTGCCAATGCGGCGCCATTGCCTTTCGGGCGACTTTGGCGCTCGATGCGCCCTTCCAGTGCAATTGTTCGCGCTGTAGGCGGCTCAACGCGGTGATGGCGTCGGTCGCGGGCTCGGACTTTACGTTGCTGCGCGGCGCTGACACGCTCAAGACGTTTCGATTCAACTCGCATACGATCGCGCATAATTTCTGTCCAGAATGCGGGATCGAGCCGTTCGCACAGGGCGCCGATCGGGACGGAAACGCAATGTATGTGGTCAATGTCCATTGCCTCGAGGGCGCTGTGTACGACAAGAACGCCATCACCCATTTCAACGGCGCCGATTTCTAGCAGCGCTCGTTCCGGAGTGCATTGACAAAGGGTTTGGCGCGCTCTATTGCCTGCCCCCGTTGCCCAGATGGCGGAATTGGTAGACGCGCTAGCTTCAGGTGCTAGTTTCCGAAAGGAAGTGGAAGTTCGAGTCTTCTTCTGGGCACCATCCCCCCTTAGATTTTAAGCGATTGTCGCCTTGTGCGGGCTTTGGCCTTTGCAGCGCGCGTGCTCCTGTGGCATCAACGCCTGACCCTGGCGGTTGCTGTGGCGTGGCCACACGCTCGCCTTTGTTTTTCTCCATCCGGTTGTGCCGGCCTTAAAGACAGGACCACGATGAGCGTTCGACTGCACAAGGGCGATCTGCCCGATCTCTCCCGCTATTCCGGCCGGCAAGTGGCGATCGATACCGAGACCATGGGGCTCAACCCGGCACGCGACAGGCTGTGTGTTGTGCAGCTTTCGCCCGGTGACGGAACGGCCGATGTTGTGCAGATCGCGCCCGGCCAGACCGACGCCCCCAATCTCAAGGCGCTTCTGGCGGACGAGAGCAAAACCAAGCTGTTTCATTTCGCGCGTTTCGACATGGCGGCGCTTTATGCGGCGTTTGGCGTGATGCCGACCCCGGTCTATTGCACCAAGATCGCCTCAAAACTCGTGCGGACCTATACCGACCGGCACGGGCTGAAAGATCTTTCGCGCGAACTGTTGAACGTCGATATGAGCAAGCAGCAGCAATCGTCGGACTGGGGCGCGGAAACGCTGAGCCAGGCACAGCTCGATTATGCAGCCTCGGACGTTCTCTATCTTCACGATCTGCGCCGCCATCTCGATCGCATGCTTGGCCGTGAAGCCCGGATGGAGATGGCCAAGGCGTGCTTTGACTTCCTGCCCACGCGCACGAAACTCGATCTGGCCGGCTGGCCCGAGATCGACATTTTCGCGCACAGCTAGGATCGGACACGCGTCGTGACCCCGCCGACGGCCAGCGTCAGGCTTGAAACCTACAAGCGTTTTGCCGGGCACAACCGGCGCGTTGCTATGCTGCGCTGGGTGGTGCCGGTCGGCGGGCTGTTGATCCTTGCGGTGCCGGCCATTCAACTGGCTTTGTCGATGGCCGCCGATGCGATTCCCATTGAAGGGATACGGCTCGAAAACGATACGCTGGTGATCGATGGCCCGACCTTTGAGGGCCGTACGGCGACGGGCACGAATTACGCAATGGTGTCGGACCGGGCCGAAACCCGGGTCGGGGATCTCGATACCGTCGATCTCTTCGGGCTGCGCATCGATCTGGCCGGCAATGCAGGCTATGAAGCCGAGGTCGAATTTACGACAGCGACCTGGACGATGAGCACCGAATATCTGACGTCCAATGAGGATGTCGCGGTGTCGGATTCGACCGGCGCGCGCGGCATTCTGGCCGGGGTCGAGGTCGATTGGCCCAATCAGATGATCACATCCGATGGGCCCATCCGGTTCAATTTCGATAGCGGCGCGCAACTTGTTGCCGATACGATGGTTCACGATATTGACGCTGCCCGCTGGCAGTTTACCCGCGTTTCGCTCGACATGGTGCCGCAGGACGATAGCGGAGCCGAACGTGATCCCTTTGCCGTGGAGGCGCCCGATGCTGAGAACTAGTGTGTTTGTCGCCGCCTTATTGCTGGGTGCCCCCGCCTTTGCGCAGACGACAGTTTCCGATCCGGCCGGGTTCGGAGGATTGGCCGAGAGCGCCGATGAGCAGGTCAACGTCACTGCCGACAATCTCGATGTCGACGAAAACGAATCGACGGCGCTCTTTACCGGCAATGTCGAAATCACCCAGGGCACGATGCGGCTGACAGCACCAGAGTTGCGCACTGTTTATGGCGAGGGCGGACCGTCCGACCTCGAAAGCTTCACCGCTTCGGGCGGGCGGGTGTTTATGGAATTCGACGATCAGACGGTCGAAGGCAACCAGGCATTTTATGATTTCGGCTCGCGCGTCCTGACGTTCACCGGGGACGTGGTGGTGGTCAATGCCAGCGGGACCGTCAATGCCCAGCGGCTGGTGATCGACACACGGGCCGGTACCTCGTCGTTCTCATCCGAGGGTGGCGGTGGCGGGCGGGTGCAATCGACCTTCACCCCGGGGGGCTGATGGCGGGTATCGATCAGACCGGCTGGCTCGTTGCCCATGGTCTTGCCAAGAGCTTCAAGAAACGCGCCGTGGTGCGCGATGTTTCGATCGCGGTGCGGCGCGGCGAAGCCGTTGGCCTGCTCGGGCCGAACGGCGCGGGCAAGACCACGGTCTTTACAATGATCATGGGGCTGGTGCGGCCCGATGGCGGACAGGTGCTGCTCGACGGGCTGCCGATCACCCATCTGCCGCTCTATCAGCGCGGGCGTCTGGGGATTGGCTATCTGCCGCAGGAAGCCTCGATTTTTCGTGGACTGACGGTCAAGGACAATGTGCTGGCCGTGCTCGAGGGCCACATCAAGAACCGCGCGGAACGCAATGCGCGGCTCGATGAACTGCTCGAGGAATTTTCCGTCTCGCATTTGCGCGATTCCGATGCGCTTGCGCTGTCGGGGGGCGAGCGGCGACGCGTTGAAATTGCCCGCGCGCTGGCGGCCGATCCCAAATTCATGCTGCTCGACGAGCCCTTCGCAGGCGTCGATCCGATCGCCGTTGCCGATATCCAGGCGCTGGTGCGGCAATTGACGGCGCGCGGGATCGGGGTGTTGATCACCGACCATCAGGTGCGCGAAACCTTCGGGCTCGTCGACCGCGCCTATCTGATCCATGGGGGCAAGGTGATGATCCAGGGCCGGCCCGAAACCATCATGGCCGACCCCGACGCACGCCGCGTCTATTTGGGTGAAAGTTTTTCGATGTAGCCTGCCGACTGGCACGGAAATTGTATAGCCCGCTTGTCGCCCCCGGAAAAACTGGTTAGGTTCCGCCACGAAGCGCATGGGACCGCTTCGTTTCACAGGGGGATCTTCTCGGTATGGCGCTTTCGCCACGGCTCGATGTTCGGCAGACCCAAAGTCTGACCCTGACGCCACAATTGATGGCGTCGATCCGGCTGTTGCAATTGAGCCATCTCGAGTTGAGCGCGTTCGTAGACGCCGAAATGATGCGCAATCCGCTGCTTGAGCGCGAGGACGCGCCGGACGGCGATACGCCGATGGAGCGCGAACGGGCCGAAGAAATCGATCCTTATCGCGATGTCGTTGATCATTCAGACCATCTGGGCAGCGCGACGACGATCGCAGACAGTTTCGATACCGATGTGGCAAACGTCTTTCCCGAACAGTCGGGGCAGGATTCGCTCAGCCAATCGAGTTCCTGGCCCGAAGGCAAGAGCGGGCCGATGGGTGCGGAAGTGCCCGATATCGATCAATATGTCTCCGCGCAGATTTCGCTGGCCGAACATTTGGCCGAACAGGTCAATCTGATCCTCAAGGACCCTATCGAGCGGATCATCGGGCGCAATCTGATCGATAATCTCGACGAGCGCGGCTATCTGGTTGCAGATATCGATCAGATCGCCGAGCAATTGGGGGCTGACGCAGAAACGATCTCGGCGGTTCTGGCGCGGGTTCAGGGGTGCGATCCCATCGGGGTTTTCGCGCGGGACCTGCCGGAATGCCTTGCCATCCAGTTGCGCGACAAGAACCGGCTCGACCCAATGATGGCGGGCTTGCTCGACAATCTCGATCTCGTGGCCAGCCATGACCTCGTAACGCTCGGGCGGCGGATCGGAGCGGATCGGGAAGACATATTCGACATGCTGGCCGAATTGCGCGAACTCGATCCCAAGCCGGGGCGGGCGTTCGACGGGGCACCGGTGCAGGCGGTCGTTCCCGACGTCTATGTGCGGCGCGGGCAGGGTGGCGACTGGCAGATCGAGCTCAATTCCGAAATTTTGCCACGCGTGCTGGTCAACCGGACCTATTACGCTTCGGTGACGAAAAAGACGCGCGATGCGAGTGAAAAGAGTTTCCTCGTCGATTGCCTCAACACGGCCAACTGGCTGACCAAGAGCCTCGACCAGCGCGCGCAGACAATCCTGAAAGTGGCGACCGAAATCGTCAAACTCCAGGACGGGTTTTTGAACCACGGCGTGTCTCATCTCCGGCCAATGACGCTCAAGACCGTAGCGACCGAAATCGAGATGCACGAATCGACGGTCAGCCGGGTAACGGCGAACAAATATATTTCGACGCCGCGTGGGCTGTTCGAAATGAAATATTTCTTCACCACCGCGCTCAATTCTTCGTCAGGCGGCGAGGATCATTCGGCCGAAGCCGTACGTCACCGGATCCGGCAATTGATCGATGCTGAAAAGCCTAGCGCCATTCTCTCGGACGATACGATCGCCGAAATGCTCAAGGGCGAGCAGGGCATCGACGTCGCGCGCCGCACCGTCGCCAAATATCGCGAGGGGATGGGAATCGCCTCTTCTGTGGTGCGCCGGCGCCAGAAGAAGGCGCAGATGGCTTAAACGCCGGCGCGCGCAAGTTCCAAATGGCGCAATCGCCGCCAAATGGTCTATTGACCCCTCAGGCAAATGCCTTCTACACAGACTTTGACCGCTTTGAGGGGAGTCCATGGCCGACCGCGCCCATTCTTACGATTACGACCAGTTGCTGGCCTGTGGGCGCGGTGAGTTATTCGGACCGGGAAACGCGCAGTTGCCGCTCCCGCCCATGCTCATGTTCGACCGCATTACTCAGATCGACGACACCTCCGGGCCGCATGGCAAGGGCATGGTGCGCGCAGAGCTGGACGTGACGCCCGACCTTTGGTTCTTTTCGTGCCACTTCCATGGCGATCCGGTGATGCCGGGATGCCTTGGGCTTGATGCGCTGTGGCAGATGACCGGGTTTTTCCTGGGCTGGGGCGGCTCGCCCGGGCGGGGTCGCGCGCTGGCGGGTGAAATCAAGTTCACAGGTCAGATTACCAACGACGTCAAACTCGTCGAATACGGCATCGACATCAAGCGGGTCATGCGTTCGCGATTGACGCTGGGGATCGCCGACGGCTTTGTAAAAGCCGATGGCAAGACCATTTATGAGGCCAAGGATTTGCGAGTCGGCCTTTTTACGGACATGGGCGCGCTTTAAAACGCGCATTCATCCGTAGAGCGGGATCAGAAAACGTCGCAGACTTTTTCGGTTCGATCTCGCGATAAGACAAGACCAAGAGAGACCAAGAGGCAGATATGAAGCGCGTTGTCGTCACCGGCATGGGGATCGTGTCCTCAATCGGGAACAATCTCGACGAGGTGCTCGAGAGCCTGAAACTGGCGCGTCCGGGCATAACCACGGCTCAGGATTATGTCGATCTGGGCTTCCGGTGCCAGGTGCACGGCGCCCCCAATCTCGACCCCTTCGAAGTGCTGGATCGCCGTACGACGCGGTTCATGGCCAAGGGCGCTGCCTGGAACTATATCGCCATGGCCGAAGCGCTGAAGATGTCGGGGCTTGAAGACAAGGACATCAAGAACCCGCGCACCGGGATCGTCATGGGTTCGGGCGGACCGTCGACGCGCGCCGTCGTCGAAGCCGCCGACATCACCCGCGAAAAGAAGAGCCCCAAGCGCATCGGGCCGCTTGCGGTACCCAAAGCCATGAGCTCGACGGCGTCGGCAACACTGGCCACGATCTATGGTATCCTGGGCGTCAATTATTCGATCTCGTCGGCGTGCGCGACGTCAAAGCATTGCATCGGCAACGCGTACGAACAGATCCAGCTCGGCAAGCAGGACATCGTCTTTGCGGGCGGGCACGAAGATCTCGACTGGTCGATGTCGAACCTGTTCGACGCCATGGGCGCGATGAGCTCGAACTTCAACGACACGCCATCCAAAGCCTCCCGCGCCTATGACAAGGACCGCGACGGTTTCGTCATCGCCGGCGGTGCGGGCGTCCTGGTGCTGGAAGAATACGAGCACGCCAAGGCGCGCGGCGCGAACATTATTGCCGAATTGATCGGCTATGGCGCGACTTCGGACGGCTATGACATGGTGGCGCCATCGGGCGAAGGCGCGATCCGCTGCATGAACATGGCGCTCGAAACGGTCAAGGGTAAGGTCGACTACATCAACCCCCATGCGACCTCGACACCGGTCGGTGACCGCAAGGAAATCGAAGCCCTGCGCGCCGTCTTTGGCAATGAAGACAAGTGCCCACCCTTGTCGGCGACTAAATCGCTGACCGGGCACTCGCTTGGCGCAACAGGCGTTCAGGAATGCATCTATTCGCTGTTGATGATGCAGAACCGGTTCATCTGCGAGAGCGCCAATATCGAAACGCTCGACCCCGAATTCGAGGACATGCCCATCCTGCGCCAGCGGCGCGACAATGTGGATCTGGGCATCGTGCTCTCGAACAGCTTCGGGTTCGGCGGGACCAATGCGAGCCTCGTTTTCAAGCACATGGATGCTTAGGTCCGGCTCACGGCGCGTACCGCAACGGGCATGACGGCGCTAACCGCGCCTATGCCCTAAGCTGTACCTCCGACGGGGCGGCCGAAACGTCGGTCGAGGTCCCCGCTATGCTCGTCCAATAGGGCAAATCGCATTCAGCAAGCGCCCAATCACCGATAGCTCATGACGCGGCTTTCGCCGGTGCGGGCGGAGTAGATCAAAAGCTTGCCCAGCAAGGGTTCGCCATAGCCGGCGATCCATTTGATGGCCTCATTGGCCATCATGGTACCGACGATGCCGGGAAGGACGTTGAGGACGCCGACCAGTTCGCAGGGCGGGCTGTCTTCGGGGCGCGGATCGCGGGGGTAGAGCGCTTCAAAGCGCGGATAATCGCCACCGCTCCGGCGGGCGCGAAACGGCGCAAAGACGGTCAGCGAGCCGTCGAATGGTCCCAAGGCGCCCATCACCAGAGGGATTTTCGCGTCGAGACAGCTCGCGGCCACGAGGCGCTTTACGGGGAAGCTGTCGGTTCCTTCGATCACCACATCGGCACCGGCAAGGAGGGCGCCGACATTGCTTTCATCGAGCGACTGGGCGAGGGGCTGGGTGACGATTTCCGGATTGAGGGCTTCGATGAAGCGAGCAGCGGCTTCGACTTTCGGTTGGCCGAGATCGGCTTCCTGATAGATCACCTGGCGGGCAAGATTCGAGATCGAGACGCTATCGGGGTCGATGATCGTCAGCCTCCCGATACCGGCGCCGGCCAGATAGGCGATCACCGGGGCTCCAAGGCCACCGGCCCCCACGATCACCACGTGCGCTGCACTGAGCTTTTGCTGTCCGCTGCCGCCGAGATCTTTCAGGACGATATGGCGGGCATAGCGTGCGGACTGGGCTGGCGTCAGCGCCATCTCAGCGCTCGCCCACGGGTACGGCGAGGAACCGGCGATCGGGGCCTTCGAAGCCGTGCGACCAGACCGACAATACCGCTACGCTCGCCGCATTGTCCCACGATCCGAAGGGCGTGAAGATACCGTAGAATTTATAGGTGATGACGCAACGCCGCGAGGTGGGCACGCGCTCGTCGCGATAGATTTCAGTGTCGCTATCCCGATACATCGCAAAGCCCATCGGATCGCCCTCAAAGATCTCGCAATCCTGATTGGAGGGCGCCCTGAAGATGTCGAGGCTGAGCGCATACTCGCCCTCGACCTGCGCGAGACCATAGCTGGGTATGCCATAGGTGATCGACAGCCCGTCATCGCCCAGTTCGCCATCCCCGCGTAAAGCGATGGGCCGGGCGGGGGTGGAGATGTCGAACTCGTCCAGAGCCGTCTCAGCTTCTTCATGCACCAGGGCACGAGCGTCGGCGACGTTGGAGCTGTCCTCATCGACGCGGACTCTGAATGGGGAGCCAGCGGTGAAGCTGTCGGTTTCCAGATCGATCACAAAGAGATCGGCATAGGCAAAGCCCGAGCCATCCTGGATGCCGAACTGTTCGAAGGCGAAATAACGATGATCCTGGGAATAGCCTATGGCATCGAACTCGGCGCTGTCCCCGGCAAAAGCCGGCAGGGCCAGCCCCAGAGCGAGGCTAGCCAATACCGGTCGAACCAAATCCCTTAGTGCCACGGTCTGTCTCCTCGAGATCGATGACTTCCTCAAGCGCCAGATCGGGGACCGACGCGATGACCATCTGGGCAATGCGGTCGCCGCGCCTGATCTCAAAGGGCGCCGACCCGTGATTGATCAAGATCACCTTGACCTCGCCGCGATAGTCGGCGTCCACCGTCCCCGGCGTATTGAGCACGGTGACACCGAATTTGGCGGCCAGCCCCGAGCGCGGACGGATCTGCGCCTCAAACCCCTCGGGCAGGGCGATCGAAAATCCGCACGGGACCATTTCGAATGTGCCCGGCGAGAGAACCAGCACCTCACCATTGTCCAAGGCGGCGGCAAGATCATGGCCGGCTGCGGCCCGCGACTGGCGCTGAGGCATCGGCAGGCCCTTGCCGTGATCGAGCCATTTGAATTTGACGGTCATCGGGCGCTACTTCTGCACGACAGCGTAAAGCTCGGGCGGCAGGCCCGTATCGCCTTCAAACAGCGTCGTGAAGGGGATTTCATAGGTCGCGGACATGCCGTCGGCCGCCATCTCCATATTGGTGTCGACGATCGGACCACCGGTCACGGTCATGGTGATGGCGCGATCCTCAAACATCGCCGTGATCATCGCCTGCATCTGGGGATCGTCGGTGGCGCCGGTATCTTCGGCCATAGCGTCCGCCAATTCACCGGTCGGGAACGTGACGCGAACCTGACCATCGCCGATGGCTTCGATCGAGGGACCACCTTCTTCGGCGGTATTGAAATCGAGCTCGGCAAAGGGGCCGGACTGAATCATCGTGCAGTCGATCATGTCGCCATTTGCGACGATCTCACCTTCGGCGCAGAATTCTTCGTCGCCCTCGACGGCCTGGGCCTGCATCATCTCGTACATATCGGCGGCCGTGGAGGTGACCATGGTGGCTTCGGCCTCGGTTTCCGAAAGGATATCCACCTCCATGTCGATATCCATGCATGCGCCCAGCGCCAAGGTCAGCGCGGCGGCGCCGGCCATGCGGATGAAGGAAGATGGCGTCATGAAAACTGTCTCCGTGAACGGCGCACTGTGGTGGGAAATGGGTGCGCTGGCAAGCGCGGCACGGCTATGTGAGGGCTTCAAGCCGGGTGGCGATGCGCTCGGCAAGCCGTTCGGCAACCTCGACCTTGCTCATCGGTCCCCAGTCCTCGGCGTCCTGGCCATCAAGGAAGACAATTTCTGTATCTGTGCCGCCAAAGACGCCGCTCTCGGGGCTCACGTCATTGGCCAAGAGCCAGTCGCAGCCCTTGCGGGCCAGCTTGTTGCGAGCGTGGGTCAAGAGATTGCCCGTTTCGGCAGCAAAGCCGATGACAAGGCCGGGGCGCTCGCCCGCGGGCAGGTGGGAGACGCCGGCGAGGATGTCGGGATTGGCGATGAAACTGAGTTCGGGCGGGGTGCCCGATGCGTCCTTTTTGAGCTTGGCGTCGGCAGGTTCGGCAACGCGCCAATCGGCAACGGCAGCGGTAAAGATCGCGATATCGGCGGGGAGGGCGGCATTGACCGCTGCTTCCATTTCGAGCGCCGTCTCGACCGGAATGATCTGGCACCCCTTGGGCCGCGCATGTTCGGCGGGGCCGGTCACGAACTTGACCAGCGCGCCACGTGCGGCGAGGGCTTCGGCAATGGCGACGCCCTGGCGGCCCGAGGAAGCGTTGGAGATGTAGCGCACCGGATCGATGGGCTCGCGGGTGGGGCCGGAGGTGACGATCGCCGTCTTGCCATCGAGGGGCAGAGGGCCGGCAGCTCGGGCGAAATAATCGGTTATGGCATCGAGAATGGCGTCTGGTTCGGCGAGACGTCCGGGACCATATTCACCGCACGCCATGTCGCCCTCATCGGGACCCACGAATTTAACGCCGTCGCGGCGGAGGGTTTCGAGATTGCGCACCGTTGCGGGTGCCTGCCACATGCGGACATTCATAGCCGGGGCGGCGAGGATGTCGGTGTCGGTGGCCAGAAGACAGGTCGTTGCCAGATCGTCGGCGAGGCCATTGGCCATGCGGGCCAGAATATGGGCCGTAGCGGGAGCGACGACGATCAGATCGGCGGAGCGCGAGAGTTCGATATGGCCGATCTCGGTTTCCTGTGTGAGATCGAACATTTCCGTCAGCGCCGGGCGGCCGCACAATGTTGAAATGGTCAGCGGGGTCACGAACTCTGTGGCGCTTTGGGTCAGGATTGCCTGCACCGTTCCGCCGGCCTTCTGGATCAGGCGGATCAGCTGGATGGATTTATAAGCGGCGATGCCGCCTGAAATAACGAGAAGAATGTGCTTGCCGGATAGGGTCACAGCGCCCCCGCAATGTTGATGACCAGGGCGATGATCGCCAGGCCCATTGTGGCCAAGGTCCCCCATTTGAGGGTTTCGATCAATGGGTCGCGGCGGGTCTGGCGGATCTGGTCGGCCTCGATGCGCGTCAGGACCACCTCGGCGCGACGGGCGAGAGCGGGCACGCGTTTGACCAGATCGACCGCCTCGTCCACGGCCTCTCGGGCCAGGTCGAGCTTGCCCTGCGGACCGATGGCGCGCGTGACCCATTGGGTGACGACGGGCTCGGCGGCGGTCCACATGTTGAACTGGGGATCGAGAATGCGGGCGGTACCTTCGACCAGCACCATGTTTTTTTGGAGCAGCACCAGTTCGGGGCGTGCCCGCATGTCGAAAAGCTCGGTCACCTCGATCAACTGGGCGAGAACCCGCGCCATGGAAATTTCATCGGCGCCGCGTCCGACCAGCGGTTCGCCGATGGCGCGGATGGCCTGGGCGAAATCGTCGATGGTGTGAGTGTCGGGGACATAGCCGATATCGATATGGCGCTCGGCCACACGTCGGTAGTCGCGGGTGATGAAGCCATAGAGAATTTCGGCCAGAAAGCGCTGCTCGCGCTTGCCGATACGGCCCATGATGCCGAAATCGACGGCGATGATGCCACCCGTCGCGGGGTCGGCGAAGAGATTGCCCGGGTGCATGTCGGCGTGGAAATAGCCATCGCGAATGGCCTGAAGCAGAAAAGAGCGGATGAGCGTGAGCGCGAGCTTGGGGCGATCGATGCCGGCGGCATCGAGGCGGTCGGTGTCGCGCACCGGTATGGCCTCGATCCAGCTCGTGGTGAGGACCGAGCGGCCGGTCTGCTCCCAATAAACATCGGGGACCTCAAAGCCGGTATCGTCTTTGAGGTTTTCGCCAAGCTCGGAAATGGCCGCCGCTTCCATGCGCAGATCCATTTCGAGCTGCGCGGACCGGGCCAGGGCATCGACGACCATGCGGCCATTGAACCGCTTCGCCGATGGCAGGAACCGTTCGGCAACCCCAGCCAGCGCGTAAAGGCCATCCAGATCGCTGGCAAAGCGCTCCTTGATGCCGGGGCGCAAGAGCTTGATGGCGACAGTCTTGGGCCCGGATGGGGTCTGCAGAACTGCCTTATGCACTTGGGCAATCGATGCCGCGGCCAAGGGTGGGGAAATGTCGGTCAAGCGATCGGCATTGGGGCCTAGCGCCTCGGCCAGAAGGCCGGGTACGAGCTTGGCATCGAAGGGGGGAAGCGCGTCCTGAAGCGTTGCCAGATCGGAGGCCACTTCGAACCCAATCACGTCGCGACGGGTGGCGAGGACCTGGCCGAGCTTGACATAGACAGGGCCGAGGCGCGTCAGCGCATTGGCAAGGCGCGTGACACGCCCGGTCTTGCGCACATCACGTTTTTCGATCAGCCGTGCAAGACCGACCAGCAGCCTGGCCGATGGCGGAATGGGCTGGCCCTCGGCTAGCGAAAAGGCTCCTTCCCGCGCCAGAACATAGCCCGCGCGAGCGAGACGAATATAGGTCGCCACACCCATGCTCAGAGCTTCCAGCCCCCATGCAGGGCCGCGATATTGCCGCTCATGGCGGTGTGGGTGACACGCTTGAAGCCTGCGGCTTCGATCATCGTCGAGAAAGCCTGTGGCTCAGGGAAGTTGCGGATCGATTCCACGAGATAGCGATAGGGCTCGGCGTCGCCGGTCACCATCTTGCCCATGGGTGGGATGAGGTGATCGGAAAAAAGGTCATAGACCTTATCGAGAACCGGCATATCGACCTTGGAAAATTCAAGAACCAGAAGGCGGCCGCCGCGCTTCAAGACCCGATGCGCTTCGCTGAGTGCCTTATCGATGCGGGGCACGTTCCGGATGCCAAAGGCTATCGTATAGGCGTCAAAACTGGCGTCTTCAAACGGCAGGTCTTCGGCGTTGGCTTCGACGAAATCGACATTGGCGGGGTAGCGCCAGGACTTGGCGCGCTCGGCGCCGACAGCAAGCATATCGGCGTTGATGTCGGAGACGGTCACCTTGGCAAAGCCGTGGCTGGCATCGAGAATGCGCATGGCGACATCGCCGGTGCCGCCGGCCATGTCGAGGACGGTATAGTCGCGCGCACCACCGCGCGGGGGCGCAAGACGGGCGACCATCTGGTCCTTCCAGAGCCTGTGGATCCCACCGCTCATCAGATCGTTCATCAGATCATAGCGGGACGCGACCTTGTGGAACACATCATTGACAAGGCTCTGCTTTTCGCCGAGCGGGACGGTCCTCGTGCCGAAATGAGTGGTCTCAGCGGTCTGGGTCATCGACGCCTCTCTTGTTTGCGATAACGCTTTCCGATTACAGCTTGCCGGTTATGGGCTTGGGGCGCTTATAACGCAAGCGCAAGCCTGTCGCACATGGCTCCACAGTGCCCGACGTAAAGTGGTCATCATGCCCGAACTGCCCGAAGTCGAAACCGTACGACGCGGCCTCTCGCCCTTCATCGAAGGTGCGACGATCAAAAGCGTCACGCTCAACCGCCCCGACCTTCGCTTTCCATTTCCAAAAGGGTTCGCCAAGCGGTTAGAGGGACAGACGATCGCCCATCTGGGCCGGCGGGCGAAATATCTTGTCGCGACGCTGTCGGATGGCGGTGTGTGGCTGTCGCATCTGGGCATGACAGGCGCCTTTATCGTCAATGATGAAGCGATGGAGGAACCGAGCCGGCTCAACCCTGGTGACCAGAGCGGCAAGCATGTTCACATGCGGGCAGAGCTGATCCATCCCTCGCGCGGGCGCGTGAGTCTATCTTATAGCGATCCGCGCCGGTTCGGGTTCATGGACCTTTTTGCAGCGGGTGCCGCCAACCCATATCTCGATCCGCTGGGGCCCGAACCGTTGAGCAATACGCTTGACGCGCTCTATCTCGCCGCGGCGATGAAAGGCAAAAAGGGGCCGATCAAGACCGTGCTGCTCGACCAGCGTGTCATCGCCGGGCTCGGCAACATCTATGTGTGCGAGGCTTTGTTTATGAGCGGGATCGATCCGCGACGCGCGGCCGGCAGTTTGAGTGAGGTCGATATCGGTCGACTTGTCGTCGCGATCCGCGAGGTGCTTCTGGCCGCGATTACTGCCGGCGGCTCGACTTTGCGAGACTTTGCCAATGCCGATGGCAAGCCCGGCTATTTCCAGCACAGCTTTGCGGTTTATGGCCATGAAGGCGACCCATGCCCACGAGAAGGGTGCGGCGGCGTGATCGAAAGGATCGTCCAGGCGGGGCGCTCGACATTCTTTTGCCCGACCTGCCAGCACTAGATCGATTGACTCATTGAAGCGCGCTCCTTATAGAGCGGCCTTCACCGGGCGGTCGCAGGATCGCCCCTTCCGGTTGCGCTCGCCATTTTCGGAGTCGAGCGCGCAAGGCAAACTTTAGATCTGGTCGCGATGTCGAAGCGAAAAAGTGGGACCCGCTTTTTCCAAACACCACTCCAGATCGCCACGAGGAAATTTTAAAAATGGCAAATACCCCATCGGCCAAGAAGGCCGCCCGCAAGATCGAAGCCCGTACGGCCAAGAACACAGCGCGTCGCTCGCGCGTCCGCACCTTCCTGCGCAAGGTCGAAGAAGCAATCGCTTCGGGTGACCAGAAGGCCGCAGCAGAAGCCCTGCGCGTGGCCCAGCCCGAACTGCAGCGCGCCGCCGGCAAGGGCGTGTTCCACAAGAACATGGCCGACCGCAAGGTTTCGCGCCTTGCCAAGCGCGTCAAGGCACTCGGCGCCTAAATCTCACCCATTGCGGCCCTCGGGTCGGCAGGGTTGAGAACAAGTTTTCACGGCTCCCGATCGGGGGCCGTTTTGCTTTAAATCGGTGTTGCAATTTCGCGTGACATTTCCGTCACGTTTTTGTCACCCGAACGGGTCCTGACTGTGCGAAATTAACGGCCTGGAAAAAATAATTCGATGGGACTCAAAACGGACCCAACGTGAATCTGCAAGGAGTCCCATAGCCTTAATTTTTTGTGCCCTCACATGGACTCGGAGGCCCGGCACAGGGGCGATGAGTCAAGCCTAAATTTGACGAAAATGGCGGTTGTGCGCAAAAATTTGGCTGTCTAAAATGGCCTCGTTGGATCAGAAAGAGGGCGGCCAAAGACAAGTCTTTAGCCAAACTCTCCCGGGCAAATTTGGGGGTATGTAAGCGATGGATGGAATGGAACGGTCCGATCATGGGCCTGAACACAGTCCTTTATCGCAGACATGCCCGCGGGCACGCCCAAACAACTTTTAAAGACACCTTGCTGTCTTTTCCCTAGACGCCACGCGCGTCGATTTCAGTTTGTAACAGATATGGAACCGCACTCATTAATTTGTGCGGAAGCGCACTTTATTGTCTCGTGACAGGGGCAGAACTGGGCAACAACACGCGGCATCGGGGACGGATGACGCGGAGACAACAAGAGGCTGAACATATGGATTCGATCGCGGCTGCGGAGCGCGTGAATTGGGGTACAAAGGGGAGACAGGCGGACACAGATCCGCTTAAAAAGGAGCTCAAGAAGGGGGGGCAGGACATGGCACTCGACGCCGATCAGATCTGGCTCAGGGTGCGTGCACGGTTGCGGGTCGCTGTAGGCGAGGATGTGTTCACATCCTGGTTCGCGCGACTGGAACTCGAAGAGGTCGTTGGCGACCTCGCGCATTTGTCGGTGCCGACCCGGTTCCTGTGCTCGTGGATTCAGTCCAATTATGTCGAAAAGATTCTCGAGGCGTTCCGCACCGAGGATGAGACCATCGGCAGGCTCCATCTGACCGTGCGGATCAATGGCCAGGCCCGTCCACGCCTTGTGAGCTCCAATGACACCAGCGGGGAGCTTGAGGCACCCGCCGCGCCCCTCGAGCCGCGCCCAATGCCGGCACTGGTTTCAAGCCAGGGCCAATCGGCACCAGCGACACCCATCGATGCGCTTTCGGGCTCCTCGCTCGATCGCAAGTTGACCTTTGACACCTTCGTCGTCGGCGGTGCCAACGAGATGGCGCTCGGGGTTGCCAAACAGGTCGCCTCGGCTGCTGCCAACAATGTGGTGACCTTCAACCCCGTTTATATTCATTCCTCGGTTGGGCTCGGCAAAACGCACCTTCTGAACGCCATCGCATGGGCGGCGGGCGCATCCGACACCTCGCGCAACATCGTTTATCTCACCGCCGATCATTTCATGTACCACTTCATCACCGCGGTGAAGCACCAGTCGGCGCTGGCCTTCAAGGAATGGCTGCGGCGCGTCGATCTCTTGCTGATCGATGACATGCAGTTCCTGCAGGGGAAGTCCGCCACCGAATTCGGCCATACGCTTTCGACACTGATTTCGGGCACCAAGCAGGTGGTCGTGGCTGGCGATGCGCCGCCCCGCGATCTCGAAATGCTCGACGACCGCGTGCGCTCGCGGCTCTCAGGCGGCCTTGTAATCCCCATCGCGCCGTTCGATCCCGAACTGCGCCGTGCCATCGTCCAGAAGCGGGCCGACCAGGCGACGAGCCGGTTTACCGGCATGAACTTTCCGCCCGCGGTAATCGATTACGTGGCGCGCTCGATCGTCAGCCATGGCCGTGATCTCGATGGCGCCGTCAATCGCCTCGTGGCCGCCAACCAGCTGACGGGCGAACCCATCACGGTGCCCCTGGCCGAAAAGACACTTCAGGATCTGATGCGCAACCGGGATACGCCCCGGGTTCGGATCGAGGACATTCTGAAAATCGTCGCCCGTCACTACAAGGTGCCGCGTAACGAAATCCTGTCCTCGCGCCGATCGCGCGACGTCGTGCGCCCGCGCCAGATCGCCATGTATCTGGCCAAGGCCCTCACGTCGCGGTCCTTGCCGGAGATCGGACGCAAATTCGGTGGGCGCGATCACACCACGGTGCTCCATTCGGTGCGCAAGGTGGAGCAGCTCATGAGCCAGGACGGCGATCTGACCCAGGAAATCGAACTCCTGCGCCGTATGTTGGAAGAATAGGCTATGGCGCGGCTTTCGGGCCGCGCGATATTGCCCAACAGCCGGCACACAAATTCACGGATTTATCACGCATTCGGGCTCCTGTTACAGGCAGGGGCCTTGCGTTTTCGTGTCGGTCGGGGCAGGGTCTCTGCCCGGCTTTTGGGCCGGATGCCCGTCCTGGGCAGCGCCAAAGATATGCATGAAGATCAGGGGTAAATTTACGCGATGAAGGTCACGCTCGAGCGCAACCATCTGCTGAAATCGCTGGGCCACGTCCATCGTGTCGTCGAGCGGCGCAACACTTATCCCATCCTTGCCAACGTCCTGATGAGCGCCACGCCCGATGGGCTGGACCTGCGCGCTACCGATCTCGACATCGAGGTGACGGAAACCGTTCCAGCGATGACCGGAACGCCCGGCACGACGACGGTACCCGCCCATACACTTTATGAAATCGTGCGCAAATTGTCCGATGGTGCCGACGTGGTGCTTGAGACCGATGGCAATGACCAGATGCAGATTTCATCGGGCCGCTCGCGCTTCCATCTTGCCTGCCTCAATCCCGACGGCTTTCCGGACCTCAAATCGGGTGCCTTTACCCATACCTTCGATATCGCCGTAGGGACCCTCAAGGATCTCATCGAGCGCACACAGTTTGCGATCTCGAATGAGGAAACCCGCTATTATCTCAACGGCATTTTCGTTCACACCGTCGATGGCCCCGAAGGGGTCGTGATGCGGGCGGTCGCGACGGACGGGCACCGTCTGGCGCGCGTCGAGGCCGAAGCGCCGCAGGGCTCGGCCGGCATGCCGGGGATCATCATTCCGCGCAAGACCGTCGCTGAAGTTCTAAAACTGCTCGATGGGATCGAAGACACCGTCCACGTCGAATTGTCCGATACCAAAATCCGTTTCACGCTGGGCGGGGTCATCCTGCTTTCGAAACTGATCGAGGGCAGCTTTCCCGATTACGAGCGCGTGACGCCGAAAAACAACGACAAGCTTCTGTCGGTCGATCGCGCCAGCCTGTCGCGCGCCGTCGACCGCGTTTCGACGATCGCGTCCGAGCGGGGCGGCAAGGCGGTCAAGCTGTCTTTGACCCAGGGCCAGCTCGAGCTTTCTGTCACCAATCCCGACCACGGCACGGCGAACGAAGAACTGGCTGTCGATTTCGAGGTCGACGGGTTCGAGATCGGGTTTAACGCGCGCTATCTTTTGGAGATCATCTCCCAGATCCGCTCGGAAAATGCCCTGTTCCTCTTTAACGACGCCGGCTCTCCGACGCTCGTCAAGGAAGAAGGCGAAACCCACGCGCTGTTCGTTTTGATGCCGATGCGGGTGTGACCTCGCGTAATTTCGAGAGTTCGGCCAGCGCAGCGCACCCCTCATCCGTCTTGGGCCGCTGGCCCAATCCACCTTCCCTCTCAAGGGGAGAAGGAAAGTCTGGCGTCGGCGCTGCCAGAAAAGCCCCTTCTCCCCTTGCGGAAGAGGGCCGGGATGAGGGGTGCGCAGTGGTGGCGCTCATCAACGCCGTTTGCAATGGTCCGAAGCGCACGAGCCGCAAATGACCCCACCGCAACGCTACATTTCCCGGCTTAGGCTCTCGGCCTATCGCAATTATGCGACCGCAGCGCTCGATCTCGATCGGCGCCATGTAGTGCTGGTGGGCGAGAATGGGGCGGGCAAGACCAATCTGATCGAGGCGATATCGCTCCTGGCGCCGGGGCGGGGGTTGCGACGGGCTGGATTCGATACGCTGGGCACGGCGGGCGGCGACGGAATGTGGGCGGTTGCCGCGACCGTCGAAACCGAATTCGGACCCGTCGATATCGGCACCGGGGCCAGCGCGGATGCCAGTGCGCGCCGCGTGCGGATCAATGGCGCCAATGCGAAAAGCGTCGAGCAGATGAGCGAGCATCTGCGCGTGCTCTGGCTCACGCCGGCCATGGACGGCTTGTTCACCGGCCCGGCCAGCGAGCGGCGGCGGTTTTTGGACCGGCTGGTGACGACGCTCCATCCGGGCCATTCGAGCGCCGTCAACGATTTCGAGAACGCCATGCGCCAGCGCAACAGGCTCTTGGCCGACAATGGCGATCCGGCCTGGATCACGGCCGTTGAAGCGCAGATGGCGGAACTGGCGAGCGCGCTCTATTTCGGGCGCGCCGATTCTCTGTCCCATTTGCAGGCGCTGATGGAAACCAGCGTCACCGACACCGGTTTTCCCGGCGCGCGGCTTGATATCACGCCGATCTTGGAAGGCGAGATGCCAGCGACCGCAAGCGAGCTCGAAGCCGCGCTAATGGCGCGCTGGCGCGCCAATCGCGCCCTTGATCGCGCCGCCGGACGCACCACATTAGGGCCACATAGAGTGGACTTGTTCGTAACCCACGCGCCCAAGGCAATGCCGGCGGGGCTCTGTTCCACCGGCGAGCAGAAGGCGCTGCTGATCGGGTTGATCCTCGTTCACGCACGGCTGGTCATGCAGATGACCGCAATTGCGCCCGTTCTCCTGCTCGACGAGATCGCTGCCCATCTCGATCCGATCCGGCGCCGGGCTCTGTTTGATGCCCTCGACAGGCTTGGGAGTCAGTGCTGGATGACCGGCACCGATCCCATGCTTTTCGCCGATCTGGGCGCGCGGGCGCAGCAATTTGCCGTTCATGCCGGCCAGGTGCACCCAATGGCCTGATCAGATGGCGAAAAAGGGCCAAATTGCTTGGGCATAAGCCCCCGATCAGGTACAACAATCCTATTCCCAACAAGGCTGATTCTTTTTGTCGATGAGCGATACGCCCCCGATCCCCAACGATGCAGACTATGGCGCCGATTCCATCAAGGTTCTCAAGGGCCTCGATGCCGTGAGAAAGCGCCCGGGCATGTATATCGGGGACACCGATGACGGCACCGGCCTGCACCACATGGTCTATGAAGTCGTCGACAACGCGATCGACGAAGCGCTGGCCGGCCACGCCGACCTGGTAACCGTCACACTCAACGCGGACGGTTCGGTCACAGTGATCGACAATGGACGTGGCATTCCCACCGATATCCACAAGGAAGAGGGGATTTCGGCGGCCGAAGTCATCATGACCCAGCTGCACGCCGGCGGTAAGTTCGACCAGAATTCCTATAAGGTCTCGGGCGGTCTGCACGGGGTGGGCGTTTCGGTCGTGAACGCGCTGTCGGTCTGGCTGAAACTCAAAATCCGTCGCGCCGGCGGCATTTACGAGATGGCCTTTACCCATGGCGTCGCCGACGCGCCGCTCGCTCAGGTCGGTGAGTATGTCCAGGACAAGCAGCCTGGCGTCAATGAGGGCCGTTCGGGGACCGAGTTGACCTTCATGCCGTCGTCCGAAACCTTCACCATGGTCGATTTCGACTACAAGACGCTCGAGCATCGTTTGCGTGAGCTCGCGTTCCTTAATTCCGGCGTCCACATCATCTTGCGCGACAAGCGGCATCCGGAAATCGTCGAGAGCGACCTTTACTACGAGGGCGGGCTCGAAGCGTTCGTTCGCTATCTCGACAAGAACAAATCGCCGCTTCTCGATGCACCCATTGCGCTGATCGCCGAAAAAGACGGGATCACCGTCGAGGTGGCGCTGTGGTGGAACGACAGCTACCACGAGCACGTCCTGTGCTTTACTAACAACATTCCCCAGCGCGACGGCGGCACGCACCTTGCGGGCTTGCGCGGCGCACTGACGCGGCAGGTCACCGGCTATGCCGAGCAATCGGGCATCACCAAGCGCGAGAAGGTCTCGCTGACCGGCGACGATACCCGCGAAGGGCTGACCTGCGTCCTTTCAGTCAAGGTGCCGGACCCCAAGTTCTCGTCCCAGACCAAGGACAAGCTCGTGTCGTCCGAAGTGCGGCCGGTGGTCGAGAGCGTCGTCAACGACAAGCTCAACCAGTGGTTTGAAGAGCACCCTGCGGAAGCCAAGGCGATTGCGACCAAGGTTGCGGAAGCGGCTGCGGCCCGTGAGGCAGCCCGCAAGGCGCGTGAATTGACGCGGCGCAAATCCGCGCTGGAAATCTCTTCGCTGCCCGGAAAACTCGCCGACTGCCAGGAGCGCGATCCGGCCAAGGCCGAAATCTTCATCGTCGAGGGCGACTCGGCCGGTGGCTCCGCCAAGCAGGGGCGCGATCGCGCCACACAGGCCGTTCTGCCACTGCGCGGCAAGATTTTGAACGTCGAGCGGGCCCGATTTGACCGGATGATCTCGTCCGACCAGGTCGGAACGCTGATCACGGCGCTGGGCACAGGGATCGGGCGGGAAGAATTCAATCCCGATAAGCTCCGCTACCACAAGATCATTATCATGACCGACGCCGACGTCGACGGCGCGCATATTCGCACGCTGCTTCTGACGTTCTTTTATCGGCAGATGCCTGAGATCATCGAACGCGGACATCTCTATATCGCCCAGCCGCCGCTCTACAAAGTGACGCGCGGGCGCTCGGAGCAATATCTCAAGGACGAACGGGCCCGCGAAGACTATTTGCTCGCCGGTGGCAGCGACGAAGCGCTTCTGACGACGCGATCGGGGTCGACCCATGCTGGCCCCGACCTTCTTTCCATCGTCGAGCAGGCGCGCGATCTCAACCATTTGATCGACAACCAGAATGCCCGCTACAACCGGCAGATGATCGAACAGGCTGCCGTCGTCGGCGCGCTCGATCCGCAGGCGATGGACGATCAGGCTGCGGCGCAAGGCCTAGCGGACCGCGTTGCCAATCGGCTCAACCGCATGTCGGACGAGACCGAACGCACCTGGACCGGGGCGCTCGATGGCGAAGGCGGATACATCTTTTCGCGCGTCGTCCGCGGCGTTACCGAAACCCACACGCTCGATGCGGCGTTGCTGGGGTCTGCCGATGCGCGCAAGCTGCGCAATCTGGCCGGGAAGCTCGACGAGGTCTATGCCGGCGTGCCAACGCTAACCCGCAAGGACGTCACAAGTGAAATCTACGGCCCGCGGTCGCTGTTCTCGATCGTCATGGCGGCAGGCGGCAAAGGCGTTTCCATGCAACGCTACAAAGGGCTGGGTGAAATGAACGCCGAACAGCTCTGGGAAACCACGATGGACCACAACGCGCGCACGCTGCTGCAGGTCCAGATCAAGGAAACCGACGACGCAGATTCGATCTTCACCCAGTTGATGGGTGATCTCGTCGAGCCGCGGCGGGAGTTCATCCAGAACAACGCGCTCTCGGTCTCGAACCTCGATATCTAGCGCGCGTGCAAATTAAAGTGCTGTTGACGCGATCGCCGATCGCGTCACTTAAACGTGTTGCACATGGGTCACAACCGCCGGCAAGAGTGGGAAAACCCACATAAACCGGCCACAATTGGCCGCGATAGCGTAAAGCGTCGATGACGCAGCAAAGGGTTTTTTGCCCTGATGTTTCCGCCGCCCGGAATGGATATCATTCGGTATGGGAACCCATTAGATCGTGTTGCGTATCAACCATTTCCGCAGACGGCCCGAAAGTGACCTTTGATGGATCTTCGCCTCTCTCCCGATGATCGCGTCGATTCCGGCGCTCAGCGCAAGCCCAAGGCTCAGCGCGCCCAATCCGGCTCGGGCCAGCCACCGCGGAATTCCAAGCCGCGCCGACCCAAATCGCAAAAGGTCCGGCGCAAGCGCTCAGGCGGCATGAAGTTCATCGTCGGCCTTGCCTATTTCTGCTTTACGATGCTGCTGATCGGCGGCGTCGCCGTTGCAGGCATCGTCGTCTATTACGGGCGCGATCTTGGGTCGTCCTCCACCTGGGAGGTGCCACAGCGTCCGCCCAATATCCGCGTGCTCGCGTCGAACGGTCAGCTTTTGACCAATCGCGGGCAGACCGGCGGCGAGGCCGTGGGCATTCACGAATTGCCGTCCTATGTCGGTCAGGCCGTGGTCGCCAGCGAAGACCGGCGCTTTTACAGCCATTTTGGTGTTGATCCCATCGGCCTTGCGTCCGTTGCAGTGGAATCGATCCAGGCCGGCAGCCTGACCCGTGGCGCGTCGACGCTGACCCAGCAGGTGGCAAAGAACCTGTTCCTCACCCCCGACGTGACCCCCGCCCGTAAGGTGCAGGAAGCGCTGCTCGCGGTGTGGCTGGAGCAAAACTACACCAAGGACCAGATTCTCGAGCTCTATCTCAACCGCGTGCATTTCGGCTCCGGCTCGACCGGCATCGAGGCGGCGGCCCAGACCTATTTCGGCATTTCGGCCCGCAATCTGTCGCTTGGACAGGCCGCGATGCTGGCCGGCATCCTTCCGGCCCCGAGCTACTATAACCCCCGCACGCATCCCGATCGGGCAGCCGAGCGGCAGCGCATTGCCTTGGCCAACATGGTCCGCGAGGGCTACATCACGCAGGCTCAGGCCGATGCGGCGGCCCAGAACATGGACGCCAATGTCGCTACGCAACGAGTGGCCGGCACGGAATATTACGTCGCCGACTGGGTCGAAACGCTCATGAACGATTATCTGGGCGAAGTGAACGAGGACGTTATCGTCTCGACGACGCTCGATTGGGACATGCAAAAGCAGGCCGAGTTCGTGATCACCGAGGCCGTCAATTCGCAGGGCCCCGATCTGAGCTTTTCGCAGGCGGCCTTTGTCGCCATGGATACCGATGGGCGTGTACGGGCACTTGTGGGCGGCGTCGATTACAATCAGTCGACCTATAACCGCGCGGTGACCTCGCGGCGTCAGCCCGGTTCGACCTTCAAGCCCTTCGTCTATCTCGCTGCCATGCAGCAGGGTTACACACCCGATACGCTGATGGTCGACGAGCCGTTGGAATATAATGGCTGGGCACCGGAAAATTCGAGCGGACAATATGTCGGCCCCGTTTTGTTGCGCGACGCCTTGGCCTATTCGATCAATACCGTCGCTGCGCGCCTTGCTATCGATATCGGGCCTGAAGCGGTCGTTGAAACCGCCTATCGCATGGGCTTTTCGTCCAACTTCCAGCCCGTGCCCTCTATCGCACTGGGCACACAGGAGGTCTCGCTTCTTGAGCTGACCGGCGCCTATGTGCCGTTCGCCAACGGCGGTTTTGGCGTCATCCCGAACGTCATCACCCGCATTACGACGATGGGTGGAGAGGTGCTTTACGAAGCATCGACTGCTGGCCCCGGGCAGATCCTGACCGACGAGCAGGTCGGCATGATGAACGACATGCTGCAGACCGGCGTCCAGGCGGGCACGGGACGGGGCGCGCAATTGGGCAATTGGCCGATGGCGGGCAAAACGGGCACCTCGCAGCGCAATCGCGACGCGCTGTTTGTCGGCTATACGGCATCGCTTGTCGGTGGCGTGTGGCTGGGCAATGACGACGACACGCCGACCCGGGTGTTTGGCGGACAGGTCCCGGCGGCCATCTGGCGCGATATCATGGCCCAGGCCCATGAGGGGCTGCAGGTTTCCGATCTCCCCGGCACCTATGTGCGGCTTCAGGATCGCGTGGCTGTTCCGATGCAGGATACGATGCCGGCAACTGGCCAGCCCGTTTCGGTGGATCAGATCCAGCAGCCACTCGGCCAGCAGCAGCAACCGCAGGGCGAAGTGCCGTTTGAAATCCAGCAGCAACAGCCGATCCAGCAACCGCAGCCGGTCCCCGTGGCTCCTGCGCCCTCCGATGGCATCGGCAGCCTGCTCGATGGGTTGTTCGGCGGGTAGGCCGGGACATGCCCGTCCGGACTACTGACGAAATCGATAAATGGAAGCGCCGAACGAAAGTCCGGCGCTTTCTTTTTGCTCTGCGCTAAAGCGCCATGAGGCTCGCGCCGTGCGCCTTGAGCCAGGCACGGCCGCGTTCGTAATCGGGCAGGGCGCGCGCGACCGTGCGCCAGAAAACGGGCTTATGGTTCATTTCAACGATATGGGCCACTTCGTGGGCGGCGACGTAGTCGAGAACGAAATCGGGTGCCAAAACCAGCCGCCAGTTGAAATTGAGCGTCCGCGCTGACGAGCACGAGCCCCAGCGGGTCGATTGATCGCGCAGCCTTATGCCGGCGACAGAGACGCCCAGCGTTGCGGCATGACGCGCGCAGGCGCTATCGAGATCGCGAGCCGCTTCCGATTTGAGCCAGTCGATCAACCGCCGCCGCATATGATCGTCGCCGCCCGGAACGCGCAGTACCCAGCCATCAACGGTGCTGACGCGCTCGACGCGGCCGCGGATGGTATCGAGCGCGACAAGATCATGATCGACGCCGCGCAAGGGGATACTGCCGCCGGGAACGAGCGCGTAGTCGCTCGCGATGCGCGTCAGGCGGCCCTCAAGCCAGCCGCGATTGCGCAGCAGAAAGGCTTCGGCGTCTCCCCAACGGCCAGATTTCGGCAGGGTCAGCACCGGCGCGCCGCGCGGAGTGACGCTGAGACGATAAGCGCGGGCCCGGGCATTGACCCGCACCGCAACGGTGATCGGACCGCTGGCGGTTTCTATGACCGTTGCGGCCGGTATGGGCTTGCGGGACAAAAGATTTGAAAGCCCCATTGCGTGGGCGCCTCCCGGGAGAATCGCTGGAGTCGATTATGGTGGCATTTGCCCGTTACAAACAAGAAGCGGCACGGTCGAAAGACCATGCCGCTCTTTGAAAGGGCGCCTTGGGTGGAGGGAACCCAAGGCATGGACTGCGGGACTTATGGGAGGAGGGGGAACCGTCCCGCAGACCGGTCGCAGGAGCCTGCCGGAAATGCCGGCAGGTCCGTCACGCGTTATCAGTAACCCTGGCGCTCGCCATCGGTATTGGTGTCGCGCGGGGTATTGCGGTCGCGCATGAAGCGATCGAACTCTTCGCGGTCGCGGGCCTTGTGGAGGTTGGCAAGGTGCTCTTCGAACGCCTCGCGGTCTTCCTCAAGCTTGCGACGCTCTTCTTCGAGGCGCTTCAATTGCTCGTCACGGTACTCGTCGAACGCGGCGTTGCCGGTCGAGGAGGAATAGCTGCGCGAAGTGCAACCACCGCGTTTGGACTTGAAATGGTGCTTTTGGCGCGACACCCAGGCATCGGCCTTTTCGCGGCTGCCGCCCATATATTCACCCCACAGGATGTAGGCGAGGACGGCCATACCCACGGGCCAGAAGATGATGAAGCCAAGCACCATCAGGGCAATGGTCAAGGGCGACCATTCGGGTTTGATAATTGCAGTGTTCATTGTCGTCTCTCCAGTCTCGAACGAATTTAAATCTGGTGACGCCGCGACCAGCATCAAGTGTCGATGCATTTATTTTTGGCTCTTGAAATCTGCTATAGCGCACTTATGCACCTTCAACGCCTGGCCCTTTCATGACTGAATTTTCATCCAGCCCGTCGCCCACCATACCGCGCAGCGCCAACCCAATGAAGCTCGAAACGCTCGTGCTGCTGCGTTGGCTGGCGATCGCCGGACAGCTGATCGCGGTCATTTTCGTGCACTACGGGCTCAACTACGACCTGCCCATCGCGCCGTGCCTTCTTCTTATCGGTATGTCGATGCTGCTCAATGTCGGGCTGTTGGTGCGGTTCGGGCCGGCGCATCGCCCCTCGCCACGCCTCGCCTTCCTGCAACTGGCCTATGACAGTCTGCAGCTTGGGGGCCTGCTATTCCTGACGGGGGGACTGGGCAACCCGTTCGCGCTGTTGCTCTTGGCGCCGGTCTCTGTATCCGCTTCGACGCTTGCGAGCCGCGAGACGATCTGGCTGGGGTGCCTGGTCGTGGCCATTGCCAGCGCACTGGCTCTCTTTCATCTGCCCTTGCCCTGGGAAGCGGGCTTCGCCTTTGTGCCACCACGCGTCTATCTCACCGGCGTATGGGTCTCGATCCTCTGTGGCGTAGTGTTCGTCGCCGGCTACACCAACAAGGTGGCCCATGAAGCGCGGCAATTGGTCGATGCTCTGACGGTGACCGAACTTGCGCTGTCGCGTCAGCAGCAACTCTCCGCTCTCGACGGGCTGGCGGCCGCTGCCGCCCATGAACTGGGCACGCCACTGGCGACCATTGGGCTGGCGGCCAAGGAAATCCGGCGCGATGCGGGCGAGGGGGAATTGGCCGACGATCTCGATCTGATCATCGAGCAGGTGGCGCGATGCCGGGCGATCTTGGGCAAACTGCGCAATCTCCGGCCGTCCGGTTCGGACATTTTCGATACGGCCACCCTCTCCGATATCGTTGCCGAGCTCGCCAAGCCCCATGAAGGCGCGGCAGCCATGCATGGCAAGACCATTACGCTCGACAGCCGCGCCAAGACCGACGAGCCCGTCATCGCGCGCAATGTGGGGCTGCTTTACGGGTTGGGCAATCTCATCGAGAACGCCGTCCAGTTCGCGCGCCAGGACGTCACAATCAGCGCCGACTGGGACGGCAAGCGGGTGATGATTGCGATTACCGATGATGGTCCGGGCTTTCCCCCGGACCTTTTAAGTCGGCTCGGGGAACCCTATCTCACAACCAAGACAAGGGGCGGCGATCCGCGCCATCCTGATGGCGCTGGTGGCTTGGGACTTGGCGTCTTTATCGCCAAGACGCTGCTCGAGCGGACCGGGGCGACATTGCGGTTCTTCAATGCGCGGTCCAACGGCTATGCCAGCGTCGAAATCCGTTGGCCACGCGACGTTCTGGTCCGCAGCACCGCGCAGGACGTATAGAATTCACGGCGGTTTTGACCTTTGGGCCACAATTGGTCATAACCCTCGGTGCGAGAAGGAAATGGCCGATGACCGATGTGAGTACCCTGCCCGACAATGAACGCACCCTGCTGCTCGTCGATGACGACAAGCCGTTTCTGACGCGGCTCGAGCGCGCCATGGACAAGCGCGGGTTTATCGTTGCGATTGCCGATAGCGTGGCGGGCGGACTTGCAGCCGTCAAATCCAACCCACCGGCCTTTGCCGTGGTCGATCTGCGGCTCGAAGACGGTAATGGGCTCGAAGTGGTGTCGGCGCTGCACGACAAGCGCGCCGATGCGCGGGCGGTGGTTTTGACGGGCTATGGCAATATCGCCACCGCCGTCACAGCGGTTAAGCTCGGCGCGGTCGACTACCTCGCCAAACCCGCCGATGCCGACGACATCATCAAGGCGTTACTGGCCAGCGAAGAGATCAAACCCGAACCCCCCGAAAACCCCATGTCGGCCGACCGGGTGCGTTGGGAGCATATCCAGCGGGTTTATGAGCTCTGCGACCGCAATGTGTCGGAGACGGCACGCCGTCTCAACATGCACCGACGCACGCTGCAGCGTATTCTCGCCAAGCGCGCGCCACGGTAGTCTTGAAATCAGCCAGGCCGCCTATTCGGCGGCCTGCTGGTTTTCCGTTGGTGTCGTTCCGTCGCCTTGCGCCGTCTCGGGCTTCGGGCCAGCGATGAGCAGGCGCTGCTTGCGGCGCTTGCGAGTAATGCGAACCTGCTTGACCCTACGGGCATCCGCGCGGGTGATTTCGAACTCGAAACCCTTGAGCTTTGAGACCACCTCACCGCGCACCGGCACACGGCCAGCCAAGGCAAAAATCAGCCCACCAAGCGTATCGACGTCCTCGGCATATTCGCCGGGATCGAAATCGGTGCCGATGGTTTCGATCAGATCGGCCAGCTCCACACGGGCATCCGCAACGAAGACATCGTCGCCGATGGCGCGCAGCATCTGGGTTTCGCCCTCGTCGTGCTCATCCTCGATGTCACCGACAACGGCTTCAAGCAGATCCTCGATGGTCACGAGCCCATCGGTACCACCATATTCGTCGATCACCACCGCCATATGCATACGGGTGGCCTGCATCTGGGCGAGAAGGTCGGTGACCGGCATGGAGGGCGGTACAAACAGCACCTTGCGCACCAGTTCGGCCTTGCCGATCTTTTGCTTGAGCACCGGGGTTACGAATTTGATCGGACTTTGATTGTTGTGTCCGTTGGCGCCATTGCCTGCGGTTGGTGCGGCGGTCTTGGCAGGTTCGGTCACTTCCTCGAGCACGTCCTTGATGTGGATCATGCCCACGACCTTGTCGAGGCTTTCCTCGTAGACCGGCATACGCGAATGGCCGACCTGACGGAATCGCTCAATGACGAAGCCGACATTGACGCCGATTTCCACGGCCTCGATATCGGCTCGCGGGACCATGACGTCCTCGACGCGCAATTCGCCGAGCTTGAGCACGTTCTGCAAGATCGTGCGCTCGGAAGCCGAAAAGCTCGTGTCGGACGGCAAGGCCGGAGCGTCCAGGGCTTCCTTAAGCCCAGTCCGCAAGGATGCGGATTTGCCCGGTACAAAGGCGCGCAGACGCGCCCAGAGGGAGGGTTTCTTGTCGCCCAAGGGCGAAGAGGTGGGGAAGTCGTCGCCCGAGGGGCGATGCGGCCGGCGCGCCGCGGCGCTAGATTGATCGATGTCGGTCATCTGGGGTGCGGTGGCCATTGTCTCTGGCGGCCAACCGTCGGCACTCCGTATCTGGTTGCGTGAGCGGGACGTCTAATCCCTGTCGATGAGTTCCTGTCCATCATAGGGATCGGGGTAACCCAGCAGCCCCATAATATCGGTCTCTCTTGCCTCCATGGCAAGAGCCTCGTCTTCTGTTTCGTGATCATATCCGAGAACGTGAAGCATGCCGTGCACCAGAAGATGGGCAAAATGGTGCTCAAACGGCTTTTCCAGTTCGACCGCTTCGCGGCTCAGGGTTTCGTGAGCGAGAGAAATATCGCCCAGCATTCCCTCGATCGGATCATCTTCACCCAGTGCCGGGAACGACAGGACATTTGTCGCTTTGTCCTTGCCCCGCCACTGGCTGTTGAGCCGTTGCTGGCCGGCATCATCGGTCAAAAGCACGCTGATTTCGCACGGCCCGTCGATGGCAAAACCAGAGTTCTGCAAAGCGACAAGAAGCGCGCGCTCGGCGATCGCATCCAGCCCGTCGGGCCACTCACCCGCTTCGCGGTTGATCTCGACACTGAGGATTTCGCTCAAACTTCGAGCTTTCCTTCGCCGGACGGCGCCTTGCCCGTCGCCCCTTCATAGGCGCGCACGATCCGGGCGACCAGCGCGTGGCGCACCACGTCCTTGTCGGAGAATCGGGTGATGTGAATGCCTTCGATGTCGGTCAAAAGATTGAGCGCTTCGACAAGTCCCGACTTTTCCCCACGCGGCAGATCGACCTGGGTGGGATCGCCGGTGACGATCATCTTCGAATTTTCGCCCAGTCGGGTCAAAAACATCTTCATCTGCATCGATGTGGTATTCTGCGCCTCATCGAGGATCACGGCGGCATTCGAGAGCGTGCGTCCGCGCATGAAAGCTAGCGGGGCCACTTCGATGGTCCCGGCGGCCAGGCAGCGCTCGACGACTTCGGGCTGCATCATGTCGTAAAGCGCGTCATAGAGCGGGCGCAGATAAGGATCGACCTTTTCTTTCAGATCGCCGGGCAGAAACCCGAGCCGTTCGCCAGCTTCAACCGCAGGGCGCGAGAGGATGATGCGGGATATCTCGCCCCGTTCGAGCAAGGTCGCCGCATGAGCGACAGCCAGATAGGTCTTGCCGGTACCAGCCGGGCCGACGCCGAACACCATCTCGAAGCGGTCCATGGCGCGGATATAGCCGTCCTGAGCCGGATTGCGGGCCACAATGGTCGCCTTGCGCGTGGCGATCTGAGCCATGCGCACCTTGCCCTTCTTCTCCAGCGTCGGCAGCGAAAGCTGATTGTCCTCGGTCTGGACCATGCGCATAACGCCATCGACATCGGCAGGGCCGACTTGCTTGCCCTCTTCGAGCATGTCGTAAAGCGATTCGAGCACCCGGCGGGCCTGATCGACCGCGTTGGCGCCGCCGCGCAGCATCACATGATTGCCGCGCGAATTGGCTTCGACCCCCATGCGCTGCTCGATGAGCGCTAGGTTCTGGTCGAATTCGCCGTAAAGTTGAGAGACGAGCCGATTGTCTTCGAAGGCCAGTTCGAGATGGGCGGCGGCGGATTGGTCGGGCTGCGACCTGAAATTCCGTGTCAAACGGTTAAGCTCCACGAGGGTGTAGCGACTCTTACCAACACGAAACGTATCAGACCGCCTTTGCGTTCGCTGTGATAATTCTGCCTTCGAGCGAATTTTTTGCCTGACCGACGATTTCGACCGGCAGGATCTGCCCGATCAGTCCGGGATCGGCGGGGATATGCACAGGCTGAAGATAGGGTGAGCGGCCCGAAACCTGACCCGGATTGCGGCCGGGCTTGTCGATCAGCACCGGCATGGTCAGCCCGACACAACCGGCGTTAAAAGCCTGGGACTGGCGGGTGATCTCGGCCTGCAGCACTTCCAGGCGCTCGGCTTTGACGTGCTCTTCGATCTGGTTGTCCATCTGCGCACCCGGCGTTCCGGGGCGTGTGGAATATTTGAACGAAAACGCCGAGGCGTAGCCGATCTTTCTGACCATTTCGACGGTCGCCGCGAAGTCCGCGTCGGTCTCTCCCGGGAAGCCGACTATGAAATCGCCGGAAATCGCCATATCGGGCCGGGCGGCGCGGATGCGATCGATGATCTCGAAATATTGGGCCGCCGTGTGCTTGCGGTTCATGGCCTTGAGGATCGAGTCAGAGCCCGACTGCACCGGCAGATGCAGATAGGGCATGAGTTCCGGCAAGTCCCTGTGGGCTGCGATCAATTCGTCATCCATGTCGCGGGGATGGCTGGTCGTATAGCGAATGCGCTCGATGCCGTCGATTTCTGCCAACATATGACA
Source organism: Pelagibacterium luteolum (assembly GCF_900100665.1). Classification (GTDB taxonomy): domain Bacteria; phylum Pseudomonadota; class Alphaproteobacteria; order Rhizobiales; family Devosiaceae; genus Pelagibacterium; species Pelagibacterium luteolum. The sequence continues at coordinate 594,205 of NZ_FNCS01000001.1, read as the reverse complement.
GAGCGCGCCAAGGCTTACCGGTTGCCCATCGGCGCCGAGCCCGTGATAGGCGTTGACGTTCTGGCCCAGCAGCGTGATCTCCCGCACCCCTGCATCGGCAAGCCCGCGCGCTTCGGCAAGAACCTGCGCCACAGGGCGCGATACTTCCGCGCCGCGCGTATAGGGCACGACACAGAAAGAACAGAATTTATCGCAGCCTTCCTGGACGGTCAGAAATGCCGTCAGCCCGCGCGAAATCGTCACTTCCTTGCGCGCAGCGGGCAAGTGGGCGAACTTGTCTTCTTCCGGGAATTCGGTGTCGATGACCCGGCCCGTCTGGGCTTTCGACAAAAGTTCGGGCAGGCGGTGATAGGATTGCGGGCCGAACACAAGATCGACAGCCGGCGCGCGCGCCATGATCTCTTCGCCTTCGGCCTGGGCGACGCAACCGGCGACGCCAATCAACATCTTTTTGGCGCCTGGTTCGCGCTCATTGCGGAAATCGCGGATACGGCCAAGCTCGGAATAGACCTTTTCGGCGGCCTTTTCTCGGATATGGCAGGTGTTTAGAAGCACCAAATCGGCCTCGCCCATGTCCTGGGTCGGCGAATAGCCGTGCGGCGCCAGGGCGTCGGTCATCCGATCGCTGTCATAGACGTTCATCTGGCAGCCATAGGTCTTAATGAAGACCTTCTTGGCATTGGGGAGGTTGGGCTGGTTTTCGCTCATGGGGCGCGGTTTACACCAAATCCTGAGGGTTTGGCAAAGGGTGTCGGCGGTTAAGCGCATTGAGCATTTGCCGCACCTGCGCATGAGCCCGCTGGGCGCTGGCCTTTCGATCGCCATTTCCGGCAAACGGGGTGCCAAGCGCGATGGTGATGTCCTTGGGGCCGGACTTGAGAATCGACCAGAGATTGTCGCCCAGCGCCATATCGCCAACCCAAGCCAACACTGGGCGTTCATGCCGCGACAGCGGCAGGCCGGAGATGGCGGTATAGGCGATGGCAAGGGGCTGGATCAGCGTTTTGTCATCCATGGCCGCCCCCAGAAGCGCCGAGCGAAATGGCAGCACATGGGTGCCGATGTCGGACGTGCCTTCGGCAAACAGCAGGACCGGGGTGCCAGATGCCAGCCTGTCGCGCATTTCACCCGATGTGCGGCCCGTGTCGGTGCGGCGCGTGCGGTCGACGAAGACGGTTTTCTGCAGCCTTGCCAACCAGCCTATGATCGGCCAGCCGCCCACGTCGGATTTAGCAACGAAACTGACCGGGATTTTCGAAGCGATGGCGATGATATCGAGCCAGCCCGTGTGATTGGCGACCAGCAAGACAGGGGCCTTTTGCAAAGGTTCTCCGACAACACGCACGCGCAAGCCTAGTCCGAACGCCGCAATCTTGAAAAAGACCAGCGGGAGGACCCACCATTCCGGGAGACGTAGGGCCAGAACCACAAGTTGAACCGGCAGCCCGACCAGGGTGAACGGCAAGAGAACGAGGCTGAGGAATGCGAGGCGCAGGACCATGGCGACCGGCGCCTAGGAGTCCTTTTCCAACGGGATCGCATAGAGCTCGAGCCTGTGGTCGACGAGCTTGTAGCCGAGCTTTTTGGCGATCACTTCCTGGATGGCCTCGATTTCTTCATTGCGAAATTCGATGACCTTGCCCGAGCGAATGTCGATCAGATGATCGTGATGTTCGTCAGGTATCTGTTCGAACCGGGCGCGGCCGTCCTTGAAATCATGCTTTGTGACGAGCCCGGCTTCCTCGAACAGATTGACGGTCCGATAGACCGTCGAGAGAGAGATGCGCGGGTCGACGGCGGAGGCGCGACGGTAGAGTTCTTCGACATCGGGATGGTCGGACGCGGCTTCAAGCACGCGGGCGATGACCCGGCGCTGCTCTGTCATGCGCATGTTGCGCGCCACGCATTGCTCTTCCAAAGTTGCCTCGGCGGGCACGATCTCCATGGCGCATTCTCCTGCGTCCGCTGATCTGGTCCGGTTAGACGATCGAGGCCCGCATGACAAGGGCGGTGGCCACCGAGCCGTCCGGCTTTGGATAATAGCCTTTTCGGGTTCCGATGTCGGCAAAACCGAAGGCGCGATAGAGTTTAATCGCAGGCGCGTTGGTCTCATCGACTTCGAGAAACATGGTTTTGACCGGACTCATGGCGAGGTCTGCAAAGGCTGCGGCAAGCAACGCTCGCCCGATTTTTCTGCCGCGCTGACGGGGGTCGACGGCAATGGTCAAAAGTTCGCTTTCATCGCCGGCCAGCCGCAGCATGGCAAAGCCGGCGAGATCGCGCTTAGCATCGATCGCGACATAGCCGGGCGTCGTGTGCGGATCGGCGAGATAGGCTTCGAAATCGGAACTGGGCCAGCCGCGAAAAAACCCCTGCGCATGGAGCTTGGCCATTTCGCGAGCGTCGCGGGTTTCCCCCCGCGCAATGTGCAGGCCATTGGGAGCAGGCCAGTAACTCATTGGCGCGCGACGCCGAATTTGGTCTGCGGCTTGGCGTCGGCAGCGCGGATATAGGTCGGATCGGGTGGAAATTCCGAAGGTCGTGCTTTCGCGGCGAAGGCGGCGAGGCGGGCGATATCGATCATCGGATCGTCGGGCTCGGTGCGCGATGCGGCCCGCAGCGTATGGGTGAAATCAACGAGTTCGGCATGGTCGCGAGGCTTGCCGGGCGCGGAAAAGCTCTGGCGGTAAGCTTCGTTGCGCTTGGCGTCGATGATGATTTCGCTCGGGCCTAGATGGACCAGCGATAGGGCAAGCAGTGTCGGAACCCCGATAACCGGAATATCTAGGGCCAAGCCCAGACCCCGCGCTGTCGATAAACCGATTCGCAGCCCCGTGAACGATCCCGGTCCGGTGGAAACACCAATACGATCAAGGGTTTGATAGCTCGCACCGCTGCGCGTGAGAAGCGCCTCTATCGCCTCGAAAATGATCTCGGCATGGCCCTTGTCGATATCGCGGATTTCGGTCGCAACGCTGCCATCACCAGCGACGAGCGCCAGTTGCAGGCGATCGCGGGCGGTGTCGATGGCAAGGGTAACAGGCGTCGTCATGCAACCGATTTAGGGCCAAAACCCCAAAGCGGCAAGCTGCAACCTGCGGCTAGTGCTCGTCTTTTCTAACCTCGACCGGGATCGGCTGGGGCGCAGGCTCGTCGTCGGCCAGCCCCTGACGGAAGCTCTTGATCCCCGTGCCCAGATCACCCATCAGGCCCTTGATGCGGCCGGGGCCGAAGACGATGACCACCACGGCCAGAACGATGAGCCAGTGGGAAAGGCTGAATGCACCCATTTTGGAAAACTCCGAATGCCGGTCGGCGCGCGATCTGCGTGCGGCGGGCAAGCAAACTCTCCGCCCGGGTCGTGGCAAATCTTGGGCAAATGAAAAAACCGGCCCAGCATTTCTGCGGGACCGGTTTTCAAGGCGTGAGGCCTAACTGTATGAGTTTGCGTGCAAATTCCTAGATTTGCTGGACCTGTTCAACGCCGGGGACGAAGTGACGCAGGAGGTTTTCGATGCCCGATTTCAGGGTCGCGGTCGATGAGGGGCAGCCGGAACAGGCGCCCTGCATGTGGAGGAAGACGGTGCCTTCCTTATAGCCCTTGAAGGTGATGTCGCCGCCGTCCATGGCGACGGCAGGCCGGACGCGGGTGGCGAGAAGTTCCTTGATCACCTCGACGGTTTCGGCGTCTTCGGTCTCGAAAAATTCATCACTGGTATCGACGGGTTCGGATGCCGCGCCCTCGGCGAGGATGGGCTTGCCGCTCATGAAATGTTCCATGACGGCGCCGAGGATGGCAGGCTTTATGTGAGCCCAATCAATGGCTTCGTCCTTGGTGACCGATACGAAGTCGGAACCCAAAAACACGCCGGTGACGCCATCAACGGAGAACAATGCAGAGGCGAGCGGGGAGATGCGGGCCGCCTCGTGGTCGCGGAAATCGCGCGGTTCGCCTACCAGGACATCGCGTCCTGGGAGAAATTTCAGCGTTGCCGGATTGGGGGTCGCTTCAGTCTGAATAAACATGTCGTGCCTCACGGGCCTTTTTAGAACCATTCCAAGTTGGCTTCTAAAATAGGCGCATATACGGGTTTTGCAAGGCGAATATGCGCATGATCGACCGCGCTATTCTGGAGTTGGCAACACCGATGCGCGAAAATCAGCAGATTGCAGCGAGATCGGCGTCCGAAATCGAGCCCGGCACGACCGTCACGGGCACGCGCAACGCGTTATTGCCCCGCGCGATGATCGAGGCGACGAGCGGGCCCGGACCTTCCGATGAGTCGGCTGCGGCCAGAACCAGAATGGCGATATCGGAATCGTCGGCCAGAAGCTCTTCGATGGCTTCGGTGGTCTTGCCCTCGCGCACGACTTTCTCGACCTTGATCGAACCGAAGGCGGCGATGTTGGCAGCGTGGCGCGATTGCAGCGTATCGATGGCTTCATAGGCCTCGGCGCGCATGATTTCTTCCACCCCGAGCCAGTGCTGGTACTGATCGGATTCGATCACCGAAAGAAGAACAACGGTGCCACCTGTGCGGCGCACACGCAGGGCGGCGAACGTCACTGCCTTGGCGCATTCGGGGCTGTCGTCGACGATGACAAGGAATTTGCGCTTGTACTCGTCGTCGTCGCGGTCGTCGATATCGGTCAAAGAAGATGTCCGAATAGTTTACGGGCGGGTGCAATCTCGCACGGGGTATTGCGATCGCGCAAGTGGGTCGATGGGCGTGGCTGTGAAAGCAGGTGGGTCCTCGGGTCGAGAACGAGGATGACGGCGGGTGCGGTGGCTAAGGTCGTGCCACCGCAACTGATTGTTTTAGCGAATGAAGCCCACGATATCGCGGACTTCGGTCATGGTCTTTTGAGCAATCTCGCGGGCGCGATCGGCGCCGTCGCGGAGGATTGTTTCGATCTGGGCCGGATCGGCGACGAGCCGGCGCATCTCTTCGGCCTGAGGCGACAAGACCGAGACGGCGAGATCGGCCAGTGCGGGCTTGAAGGCGCCAAAGCCCTGGCCACCGAATTCAGCGAGAACTTCATCGACTGTCTTGTCGGACAACGCTGCGTAGATGCCGACCAGATTGGCCGCTTCCGGGCGCCCTTCGAGACCTTTTTCTTCCGACGGCAGAGCGTCGGCGTCGGACTTGGCCTTCTTGATCTTCTTGGTGATCGTTTCGGCATCGTCCATCAGATAGATCGTCGCCATGTCGGACGAAGATTCCGACTTGCTCATCTTTTTCGTTCCGTCGCGCAGGCTCATCACCCGTGTGGCCGGGCCGGTGATTACCGGTTCTGGCTGGGGGAAGAACTCTTCGTCGAGGCTATTGGCGGCAAGCGAGGCGGCGAAGTCGTGGTTGAACTTGGCCGCGATGTCGCGGGCCAGTTCCAGGTGCTGCTTTTGATCTTCGCCCACCGGCACGTGCGTCGCCTTATAGAGCAGGATATCTGCGGCCATGAGCGAAGGGTAGGCAAAGAGCCCGAGCGAAACGTTTTCGGAGTTCTTGCCGGCCTTGTCCTTGAACTGGGTCATGCGCGACATCCAGCCCATGCGGGCGACGCAATTGAACACCCAGGCCAATTCGGCGTGTTCGGCGATTTGGGACTGGTTGAAGATGATGTGCGCCTTGGGATCGACGCCCGCCGCGATGTAGGCCGCGGCGATTTCATAGGTCCAGCGCTTCAAATCAGCGGGGTCCTGCCAGACGGTGATCGCGTGCATATCGACGACGCAATAGATGCACTCGAAATCGTTCTGCAGCGGCACGAAACGGCGGATGGCGCCGAGATAATTGCCCAAATGCAGATCGCCCGAGGGCTTGATGCCGGAAAAGACGCGATTGGTGAAAGCCATGGAGGACAGTCCAAAGTCGGAAACGTTCAAGGGTCCGGGTTTAGCCGCTTAGCCACGACGCCGCAAGCGCGCGAGGATGGCGCCCAAAGGCTGGATGCCTGTGACGTGAAGGAGGGCAAAATAGAAGGCGGCGCCCAACCCGCACAGCACCATGAGCGCAAGAGCCTGAAGTGCGAAATTGGCACCCGAGGCAAAGACCGGCGCCGCCCAGCCAGCGATGAACCACAGCACTGCGCCCATGGCGAACGCTACCCCGAACGTGCCGGCCAGTTTTACGGTTTCCCCGCCATCGAGGCGGAAATGGCCGCGCCGGGCCAAAAGCGTCGCCAGCAGCAGGACATTGACCCAGGCCGAGGTGGATGTGGCGATGGCGATGCCGATGTGTTCGAGATGGGGCCAGAGGGTGAGCGAGACGGCGATATTCACCACGAGCGAAAGCCCGGCAATCAGCGTTGGCGTCTTGGTATCCTTGCGCGAAAAGAACCCCGGCTGGAGGACGCGGATCAAAACGAAGGCGGGGAGGCCGACGGCAAACCCCATGAGGGCTTCGGAGACCGCGATCGTCGCAAAGGCATCGAAGGCGCCGCGCTCGAACAGCACGCGCACGATGGGGACGGCCAGGGCGATCAGCGCAGTGGCTGCGGGCAGCGTCAGGGTCATCGAGAGCAGGAGAGCCTGGCTCTGGCTGGCGCGGGCCTCGATATCGCGGCCGGCAGACAAATGGCGCGACAGCTCGGGCAGGAGCACAGTGCCGATGGCGATGCCGATGATTCCGAGGGGCAATTGGTAGAGCCTGTCTGCATTGGCGATGATGGCGATCGCCGCATCGGCCTGTGAGGCGATGACGGTGCCGACAAAGACGTTGATCTGGACGATGCCACCCGCGGCGATGGCCGGCAGCGCGAGCAGCCAGAAGCGCTTGACCTCACCGGTATAGCGCGGCCAGCCGATGGCGGGCAGAAATCCGGCGCGGCGAATGGCGAAAAACACCAGCGCCAGTTGCGCGACCCCCCCCGCCATGGCCGCGATGCCAAGCCAGAAGGCGACATCGGCTGGGTTTTCGAGCGTCAGAAAGGCCAGCGGTACGAGGACCGCGATGTTGACGATGTTTAAAAGCACCGGGGCGAAGGCGGCGGCGAAGAATTTGCCCAGCGAGTTCAAAATCGCGCCATAGGCCGCCATGAGCGACATGCAGGCGAGATAGGGGAACATGATGCGCGAGAGGAAGACGGTGAGCGCGAACTTTTCCGGATCGTCCACGAAGCCGGGGACGAAGACCATCATGATCGGTTCCATGAAGATCTCGGCGAGGATCGTGACGATGAGGATCGCCACGACCAGCCAGCTCATGATGCGCCCGGCGAGTTTTTTGGCTTCTTCGGCGCCCGACGTTTCGAGCGCGCCGGAAAACATCGGCACAAAGGCGGTGTTGAACGCCCCTTCGGCGAACAAACGCCGGAACAGGTTTGGGAACCGGAACGCGGCCTGAAACGCATCGGCGGCCGGCCCGATGCCGAGCACGGCGGCGATCAGCGCGTCGCGGACAAAGCCGAATATGCGTGAGACAAGCGTGAGGCCACCAACCGACATGGTGTTGCGGAAGAGGCTCATGGGTGGGTCTCGTAGAAGGATGTCGCTCGTCGCAAGGCCCCCTCACCCTCCACTTCGCGTCGACCTCTCCCCAGAATGAATAGGTCGGGGCCGGTTGGCGCGATGGCGTCTAGGGCGCGATATCGGGTTTGGATGCGCGGCATGGGTCCTCGGGTCACGCCCGAGGATGACGGATGGGCGTGGGGCGCAGCTGAGGATAGGTGCGCGGATGCGGAGATGCGCAAAGGGCAGAGGGGGCTCACGCCGAGGCCTTTTCGCGGCGGGCGGGGGCGAAGACGGCGGTGAGGGCGTCGTGTATGCGCTTTTGGCGGACCTTTGAGGTGATCTTGGTGCCCATCAGGTCGGTGACGTAGAAAACGTCGACGGCCTTTTCGCCATAGGTGCCGATATGGGCCGAACCGATGGTGAGGTTGAGATCGGACAAGGCGCGGGTGAGATGAAACAAGAGGCCGGTGCGGTCGAGGCCGGAGATTTCGATGACCGTGAATTTGTCCGAGAGCGCGTTGGAAATGAAAATCTCGGTGGGGACAGAAAAGGGCTTCAAGCGGCGATTGTAGCGCGAATCGACGCCGAGATCGGCGGGCAGGTATTTTCGGCCCTCGAGCAGAGCCTTGACCGTATCGGTGATGCGCGAAGCCCTGATCTTTTCGTCCTCGTCGGAGGTAAAGGCGCGGCGCAGGCGAAAAGTGTCGAGGGCAAAGCCGTCCCGGGTGTTGAAAATCTGCGCACCGATGATCGAGGCATCGGCCATGGTGCAGGCGCCGGCGATGAGCGAGAGAAGGCGCGGGTGATCGGGGGTGTAGAAGGTGACTTCGGTGATCGATTCAAACGTCTTGATCGATGTGGAGCCGGCAAAACTGGCGTTGCGGGCCTCGGCGGCGTCGATCATGCGCGCATGGGCCAGTTGCAGTTCGGGCTCGGCGCGCAGCCAGTAATTGGGGAAATGGCGCTCGATATAGGCGTTGGTCTTGTCCTCCGGCCAATCGCTGAGCCCAGCGCGCAATTCGTCCTGCGCCTCGGAAATCCTGTCGCGCTGGGAGACCTGGGAATGCCCGCCCGAGAGCAGGGGCTCGGTGGCATAATAAAGCGCGCGCAGGAGCGAGCCCTTCCACCCCGTCCAGGTGCCTGGACCCACCGCGCGGATGTCGCAGGCCGTCAAGATCATCAACAGCGCCAGACGCTGGGGGCTCTGGACGATCGCGGCGAAATTTCGGGCGGTTTCGGGGTCCTGGATATCGCGCGACTGGGCGATTTCGCTCATCAGCAAATGATAGCGCACCAGCCAGGCGACCGTGTCGGTTTCAGCCGCCGAGAGCCCCAAACGCGGGCAGAATTTGCGTGCGATCACCTCGCCGGCTTCGGAATGGTCCTGCGGGCGGCCTTTGGCGATATCGTGGATGAACAGCGCCACATATAAAAGGCGCGTGTCCTGGAGGTGGGGCAGGAGTTCGTGGGTCAGGGGCAGTTCGGTCTTGAGCCCGCCATTGGCGATATCGGCCATGACGCCCACGGCGCGGATCAGGTGCTCGTCGACCGTATAGTGGTGATACATGTTGAACTGCATCAGGGCGACGATCTTGCCGAATTCGGGCACGAACTTGCCCAGAACCCCGGACTCGTTCATGCGGCGCAGCACGCGCTCGACCGATTTGGGCGTGGTCAGGATATCGAGGAAATAGGCGTTGGCGCGCTCATTGTTGCGCAGCTTGGCATCGATCAGCCGCATGGAGCGGGTCAGAAGCTTTAACGCGTCGGGGTGGAACATCACCGCCTCGCGGCCCGCCACCCAGAAAATCTTGATGATGTTGACTGGGTCTTTTTCGAACACCTCGTCATTGGCGACCGTGATGCGGCCGTGCTCGAGTGCGAAATCGGGCTCGCCGCGAATGGCGCGGCGGGCTTTGCGGAAATTGCCGAACACGCGGCCAAAGGCATCGACCTTTTTGGCGTGGGCAAATTCGAGGCTGGTGCAAAAGATGCGGGTGAGATCGCCCACATCCTTGGCGACGAGGAAATAGCGCTTCATGAAGCGCTCGACCCCGAGCATGCCGGCGCGGTTGGAATAGCCCAGGCGCTCGGCCATTTCCTGCTGCACCTCGAAGGTCAACCGGTCATCGGCGCGACCGACGAGGAAGTGGAGATTGCAGCGCACGGCCCACAAGAAATCCTCGGCGCGCTGGAAGGCGCGGTATTCGGATTTCGAGAACACGCCCTTTCCGATCAGCTCGGTCGAGGTCTGGACGCGATAGAAATATTTGCCGATCCAGTAGAGTGTATTGAGGTCGCGCAGGCCCCCCTTGCCGTCCTTGACGTTGGGTTCGACAACGTAGCGGGTGTTGCCCTGGGCGTCGTGGCGCGCGTCGCGCTCGGCCATCTTTGCGGCGATGAATTCCGGGCCGGTCTTTTCGACGATCTCGGTTTCGAACCGGGTGCGCATCTGATCGAACAGCTTTTCGTCGCCGGCGAGGAAACGGCTTTCGAGCGTTGCTGTGCGCACCGTCATGTCCGAGCGCGCCATGCGGATCGATTCATCGACCGAGCGCACGGCGTGGCCGACCTTCTGGCCCAGATCCCAGAGCATATAGAGGACGTATTCGGTGACGCTCTCGCCCCAGGGGGTTTGCTTGTAGGGCAGGATGAACAGGAGATCGATATCCGAGCCCGGGGCCAGCGTGCCGCGGCCATAGCCGCCGACCGCCGCAATGGCGAGGGATTCGGCGCCCGAGGGGTTTTCGCGCGGGAAAACGTAGCGCGTGGCCCAGAGATGGACGGCCCTGATGATTTCGTCTTCGGCGGCGGCAAGGGTTTGCGCGCAGCGGGTGCCCTTGTGGGTTTCGATCAGTTCGATCTCGGCCGATTTGCGCGCCTGCTTTAGCGCAGCGCGGACCGCGGCCAGAAGGGCGGTGCGGGCCTCGGTGGAATCGGGCGCAACATCGCCCAGGCCGTCACGTACCGAGGCGATCAGCGCTTCGGCGTCTGGCTGGCCGGCCTTCTTGCGCGCAATCGGTTCAATGGTCGCCGTCGGCATGGGCAGCCTTTTTGAGTTCATAAATCCAGTCGAGCGCATCACGGGGCGAGAGATCGTCGGGGCGCACCGACGCAATCATATCAAGGATCGGGTTAGCATCCGGTTTCGCGGCGCGCGCCGCAGGGGCTGGCATATGGGCAAAGAGCGGCAAATCCGCAAGGGCCGATTTGGGATTGGATTGCCCCTGCGCCTCCAATAGGTCGAGGACCTGGCGGGCGCGGGTGATGACCGGGGCGGGGAGGCCGGCGAGCTTGGCGACCTGGATGCCGTAGGATCTGTCGGCGGCGCCGGGGACGACTTCGTGCAAAAAGATGACGTCGCCCTTGTATTCGCGCACGCTCATCGTGTGGTTGGAGACGCGGGAAAGCGTGCCCGAGAGCGCGGTCAGCTCATGATAATGGGTGGCAAAGATCGCCCGGCACCCGGTGGTTTCGTGCAGGGTTTCGACGCAGGCCCAGGCGATCGAGAGCCCGTCGAAGGTTGCCGTGCCGCGGCCGATCTCATCGAGAATGACGAGGGAGGCTTTGGTGGCGCGGTTCAAAATGGCTGCGGTTTCGACCATTTCGACCATGAAGGTCGAGCGGCCCTGGGCGATATCGTCGGATGCGCCGACGCGGGAGAATACCCTGTCGATCACCCCGATATGGGCGGAAGTGGCGGGGACGAACCCACCCATCTGCGCCATGATGGCGATCAAAGCGTTCTGGCGCAGAAAAGTCGATTTACCGCCCATATTGGGGCCCGTGACCAGCCAGAGCTGGCCGCCATCGCCCGATTCCGGGGCGGACAGATCGGCGTCGTTGGCGACAAAGGACTGGCCCTCGACCTCGAGGTTTTTTTCGACAACGGGATGGCGGCCGCCCTCGATCAGAAAGGCGAGGCTGTCGTCGATCTGGGGGCGGGCATAGCCGCGCTGGGCAGCAAGGGTCGCGAGAGCGGCCGATACGTCGAGCGCGGCCATGGCATCGGCAGCGGCGATGAGAGCCGCGCTTTGCACCATAGCGGCCTCCCGCAGCCGGTCGAAGATTTTCAACTCGATCTCGACGGCGATCTGGTTGGCGCGGGCGATCTTGCCTTCGAGGTCGGCCAACTCGCCTGTGGTGAACCGCATGGCGTTGGCGAGGGTCTGGCGATGGATGAAGCGGGGTTCTTCGATCAGTTTGCCGCCATGGGTGGCGGGGACTTCGATGAAAAATCCGAGCACATTGTTGTGCTTGATTTTGAGCGCTTTGACGCCGGTGACGTCGACAAGTTCGGCCTGGAGCTCGGCCACCACTTTGCGGCTTTCGCTGCCCAGACGGCGCTGGGTGTCGAGTTCGGCATCATAACCCGCGGCGATGAAGCCACCATCGCGGGCCAAAAGCGGCGGTTCGTCGGCAAGGGCCGCTGCAAATTCATCGGCGAGGATTTGCGGCGCGGCGTCGAGACCGGATGCGATCGATTTGAGGCCCGAGGGGAGATCGGATAGCGCGCCAAGCGTTGCAGCGAGAGCGCGGGCCTGGGCGATGCCCTTGCCGATAGCTTTGAGATCGCGCGGGCCACCGCGTTCGAGAGTGAGGCGGGTCAGGGACCGGGCAATATCGGGCGCGGCGCGCAGGGTTTTGCGGATCGCGTCGGTTTCGATTGAATGATCGATCAGCGTGCCGACCATATCGAGGCGATCGTTGATCGCGTCGGGATCGTTCAATGGCGCGGCGAGCCGGGCGGCGAAAAGGCGCGCGCCGGCGCCTGTAACGGTCAAATCGATGGTGGCGCGCAAAGAGCCACGGATTTCACCGCGCTGGGTGGCGAGGATTTCGAGCGATGCGCGGGTTGCCGCATCGATCTGCATATGGGCTGACAGCGCCTCGATTTTCGGCGCGCGAAGCAAGACTGAAACGCCCTTCTGGGTGTCGGCGACATAAGCGATCAGCGCTCCAAGGGCCGCGCGGGCCGCTCGCGAAAAGGCCGTCGGATCGACAGCACCCTTTTCGAAGGTTTCGCGCAAAAGGGTGGCGCCGGTTTCGGAATCGAAACTCTCATGCGGGCGGCGGCTGATCGCGGCAAGGCGATCCAATGGCAGGACGCGGGTTTCGGTGAGCTGATCGGCGAGCCTCTCGGACATCAAAAGCTCGGCCGGATCGATGCGGGCGATCTCATCGGCCAGCGTATCTTTGGCCAGATCGGCGAGCAGAAGATCGCCGGTTGAAATATCGGCCCAGGCGAGAGCGTAGCCTTCCCCATCGGCGCCGAGCCGGGCGAGGCAGGCGAGAAAATTGTTGCCGCGCGCCGGCAGCAGATCGTCTTCGGTCAGGGTGCCGGGCGTGACCAGCCGCACCACATCGCGTTTGACGACCGATTTCGATCCGCGTTTCTTGGCCTCGGCGGGGTCTTCGATCTGCTCGCAGACGGCAACGCGGTGGCCAAGCGCGATCAGCTTTCGCAAATACTCCTGGGCGGCGTGAATGGGCACGCCGCACATTGGGATGTCTTCGCCCAGATGTTTTCCGCGCTTGGTGAGCGTGATGCCCAGAGCTGCAGCGGCGATTTCGGCGTCGTCGAAAAACAGCTCGTAGAAATCGCCCATGCGATAGAACAGCAGATAGCCGGGATTGACCGACTTGATCTCGAAAAATTGCGCCATCATCGGCGTCATGGCCGACATCTCGGGCATGGCGTCTTCGGCCTTTGGCGCGGGGTGGGACATCAGGGCTAGACTGGCTCGAACGCTAAGGGTTGGCGGCGCACGCTAAGATAAAACCGTCACGATTCCAACACTCGATCTTGGTGCGGATGGCGGGCCCCTGTGACGCGCGCCATCCGTTCGCGATAGGGAAGCGGCGCTGCGGCCAGGGGGGCGATGACCAGGACGTCGGTCGTGCCGAAAGCCCGGTCGATGAATGCCTCGGTGGCAAAGCGCGCATTGAGCCGCAAATAGCCGCGCACGAGCGGTGGCATGGCACGCAAGGCGGCGTGGCGATCGATTGCAGCCGCGGGGATCATGGCCATAGGGACGCCTCGGCCGCGCACCTGCGCCGTCCAGTCGGTTTTGGCCGGCGCGTGATGGCGCAAAAAGGAGAGCGCCAAGGCGTGCTCTTTGGGGTCGGTGCCGGGGAAACTGGCAGCGCCGATGAACGCGTCTATGCTATTGCGGCAGGCATAGACCCACAGTCCGCACCAGAGCGCCTCGATGGTGCGCATGGACCGGTAGGCCGGCGCGACGCAGGACCGGCCCACTTCGCAAAACCGTGTGTCGTCATGCTTTTGCAATAGCGCGTCGAGGTCGAATTCGGCGTTAGCATAATAGCCAAGCCCCGGAGCGGGATTTGCCATCACACGGTAGGTGCCGACGATAGCCGGGGACTCGTCGGGGGTTTCGGTCGCGCTGTCGATTACGATGATATGGTCGCAATGGGGGTCGAAGGCATCGCATTCGATGTGGTTCGCGTGATCCATCCATGGTGCATCGACGCCGCGTTCGCGATGGAACACCTCATAGCGCAACCGATAGGCCGCGTGGCGCTCAGCGTCGGTTATCGCCAGACGCACCTCGAACTGGCCGAGGCGGGCCAGAAACGGGTCAAGACGCGCACGAAGCGCGGTGGTGGTGGCCAGTTGCGGGGTCATGAGGGTGTTCTAGACGAGAAGGGGAGCGGTGTGAATGTGGCATGGGGAGACAATTCTAGAGGCTCGAGCGACATTTGAGTGCGCCTAACGAGACTCAGCGCACCCCTTGACGCGGATCGCAAAAGCAGAAATGCTTTACGTACCTCAAAGACCGAGGTGGGAGGGCTATCCGACGTGGAGAATGGCGGGCGTGTGACTGTGCATGATCTGGCGCGAGCGGCAGGGGTGTCGCTGGCGACTGTCGATCGGGTGCTCAACGCGCGGCCGGGGGTGAAACCCGCCACGATCGAAAAGGTCGAGACGGCGATTGCCGATATCGGCTTTCGGCGCGATCTCACGGCGTCCATGCTGGCGCGGGCCCGCGATATCGGGCTGACGGTCATCGTGCCCGAGGGCACCAATCAGTTCATGAACAAGCTGGCCGAAGCGGTCGAAACCGTCGGCGATCAGGTGCGCGCCGAGCGCCTTAGGCTCGATCTGCGGCGCGTCAGGGCCATGGACACCAAGGCGCTGGCCGATGCGCTCGATGCGGTTTCGACCGATACGAGCGATTGCGCGGTGATCGTTGCCATCGACAAGCCCGAAGTTCACGCCGCCGTGGCGCGGGCCAGCCAGCGCGGCGTAAAAGTGATCACGCTGGTTTCGGACCTTCCGGGCTCGGACCGGCACTCCTTCGTCGGGATCGACAATCAGGCGGCCGGACGCACCGCCGGATCGCTGATGGGCCGGTTTTGCCGCAAGGGGGCAAAGGTCGGGCTCGTGGCCGGCTCGCTCGAATTGATCGATCACGCAGAGCGTGTCACGGGATTTCGTGCAGTTCTGGGCGCCGAATATCCGGGGATCGAGATTGTCGGCCCAGTCGAGGGCCAGGACGAATTTACCCCCACATATGAAAAGAGCCTCGAAATGTTTCGGGCCTATCCAGATCTTGCCGGGCTTTACAATGTCGGGGCGGGCAATGCCGGCATGCTGATGGCGCTCAAGGAAGCGCAGATGACGGGCGTGACGGTGATTGCCCACGAACTGACGGGGCCGACGCGGGCCGCGCTAGCCTCCGGGGCCGTTGACGTGGTGATCGACCAGAGCCCGGAGACCGAAATCCGTGCGGTCTGCGCTGCCGCAAAGCGGCTGGTTCTGGGCGCCGATGCGGCGCCGCCGGAAAGCGAACTCGAGATCAAGGTTTTCCTGCGCGACAATCTGCGATAGGTTTTCAGCTTCACATACAGCTTGGAAAACACCCCGCCAGCGGGCAGCCCAAGAGGAGGATTTTTAGACATGCGCGTTTATGAGGTACGTCCATCAATGGTGACGTTTGTGGTGACTGCATGACCTATCTCGGCTTGGATATCGGGACGTCCGGGGTCAAGGCGATGCTCATCGATGGCGAGGGCAACGCATTGGGCGAGGCCAATGCACCGCTCACCGTTTCGCGTCCCAAGGCCGGATTTTCCGAACAGGACCCAGCCCATTGGTGGGACGCGGTGCTCAAGGCGGTCGATGCGCTCAAGGACAAGCACCCCCAGGAGGTCAGCAGGATCAGGGGCATCGGGCTATCTGGCCAGATGCATGGCGCAACGCTGCTCGACAAGGACGATAAGGTGATCCGTCCGGCCATCTTGTGGAACGACGTGCGGTCGGCCCAGGAATGCCGCGAAATGGAGGCGGAGCTGCCCAGCCTGCGCCAGATCGCCGGCAACATCGCCATGCCGGGATTTACGGCGCCGAAGATTCTTTGGGTCAAAAAGCATGAGCCCGACAATTACGCGCGCATCGCCAAGGTGCTGCTGCCCAAGGATTATGTGCGGCTGCTGCTGACCGGAAAATATGTGTCGGACATGTCGGACGCCTCGGGCACGCTGTGGCTGGACGTGGAATATCGCGGCTGGTCGGATGACCTTCTGGCGGTGACTGGGCTGACCACCGAAAACATGCCGACGCTCGTCGAAGGCAGCGAGGGGTCGGGGCAGCTTCTTGGTGATCTCTGCAAACGCTGGGGCATCACCGAGGCGCCCGTAGTGGCCGGGGGCGGGGGCGACAATGCCGCTTCGGCCTGCGGCATCGGAGCGGTCGAGCCCGGCACGGGGTTCGTGTCGCTGGGCACATCGGGCGTTCTTTTCGTCTCCAACGACAAGTTCCGGCCCAACACCGAAGGCGCCGTGCACGCATTCTGCCACGCCATTCCCGACACCTGGCACCAGATGGGGGTGTTTCTTTCGGCGACCGATAGCCTCAACTGGTTTTCAAAGCTCGTCGGGCAGGACGCCTCGCGCATCTCACAGGCTGTTGCGGCGGACTTTTCGGGGCCCGGGGACGAGATGTTCCTGCCCTATCTGTCAGGCGAGCGCACCCCGCACAACAATGCTGCGGCGCGGGGCTCGTTTGTGGGCCTGTCGCACCTTTCCGACGCCCGGACCATGGGGCAGGCGGTCATGGAGGGCGTGGCCTTTGCCGTGCGCGACTGTCAGCGGGTTTTGACCGATGCGGGGACTAAAATCGACACGCTGATGGCAGTCGGAGGCGGGTCGAAATCCGATCTCTGGCTCGAAATGATCGCCACCAATTTGGGCATGGCGATCGATGTACCCGAAGACGGCGATTTCGGCGGCGCGTTCGGTGCGGCGCGGCTGGGGCTGATTGCAGCGACGGGTGCCGACCCCAAATCGGTCTGCACCCGGCCAAAAATCGAAAAGACCATTCAACCACGGGCCGATCTGAAATCGGCCTATGACCAAAACTACGCGCGCTATCGCGCACTCTATTCGGGGATCGAGGAGGCCCGAGCACAATGACCGACTTTTTCAAAGGCCTGAGCAAGGTCAAATACGAGGGTCCAGAGAGCAGCAATCCGCTGGCGTTTCGCCATTACAACCCTGACGAGATCGTCATGGGCAAGCGCATGGAAGACCATCTGCGCTTTGCGATTGCCTATTGGCATTCGTTTGCGTGGGAAGGTGGCGATCCGTTCGGCGGACGCACCTTCGAGCGGCCGTGGTTTGACGGCGAAATGGACGCGGCCAAACTCAAGGCCGATGTGGCATTCGAATTGTTCTCGCTGCTCGGCGCGCCCTATTTCTGTTTCCACGACGCCGACGTGCGGCCCGAGGGCGAGAGCTTTGTCGAGAGCAAGAAGCGGCTCGATGCGCTGGCCGATATCTTTGAGAAAAAGATCGCTGAAACCGGGGTCAAACTGCTCTGGGGTACGGCGAACCTCTTTTCCAACCGACGCTTCATGGCCGGGGCCGCGACCAACCCCGATCCGGACGTCTTTGCCTATGCGGCAGCGACCATCAAAGCCAACATGGACGTCACCCACCGGCTGGGCGGCGAGAACTATGTGCTCTGGGGCGGTCGCGAGGGCTATGAAACCCTGCTCAACACCAATCTGAGCCAGGAAATGGACCAGATGGCGCGGATGCTGTCGATGGTTGTCGATTACAAGCACAAGACCGGATTCAAGGGCACCATCCTGATCGAGCCTAAGCCTCAGGAACCTACCAAGCACCAATACGACTACGACGTTTCGACGGTCTATGGGTTCTTGAAGAAGTACGGGCTGGAAAAAGAGGTGAAGGTCAATATCGAGGTCGGGCACGCCATCCTCGCCGGCCACACCTTCGAGCACGAAGTGGCGATGGCGTCGGCGCATGGCATTCTGGGGTCCATCGACATGAACCGCAACGACATGCAGTCGGGCTGGGATACCGACCAGTTCCCCAACAACGTGCCCGAAGTGGCGCTGGCGTACTATCACATCCTCAAGGATGGCGGACTCAAGACCGGCGGCACCAATTTCGACGCCAAGCTGCGACGCCAGTCGATCGATCCCGAAGACCTGCTGCACGGCCATATCGGCGGCATGGACACCTGCGCTCGGGGGCTGAAAGCTGCCGCGGCGATGATCGAGGATGGGACATACGACAAATTCCTCACCGATCGCTATGCCGGCTGGCAGGGCGCCGAAGCCCAAGCGATGCTCAAGGGCGAGAGGACGCTCGAGGATATCGCTGCCTGGGTAGAGAAGGACAACATCAACCCGCAGCCCAAGTCGGGTCGTCAGGAATATCTCGAGAACCTGGTCAACCGGTTCGTTTGATTTAGACAAAAGGAAGGCCCCCTCACCCCGGCCCTCTCCTCCATAGGGAGAGGGTGCCCTTCAGGGCGGTGAGGGGGCCTTGCCCCTAGGAGGAAACCACTCATGCCCATGCGCCAAAATCCAATTCTGCCGGGGTTCAACCCCGATCCTTCGATCCTGCGGGTTGGGGAGGACTACTACATCGCGACCTCGACCTTCGAATGGTATCCGGGCGTCCAGATTCATCATTCGAAAGACCTTGCCAATTGGGAGCTTTTGACCCGGCCGCTGACGCGCAAGAGCCAGCTCGACATGCGCGGCAATCCCGATTCCTGCGGCATCTGGGCACCGTGTCTCACCCATGACGGGGAGAAGTTCTGGCTGGTCTATACCGACGTCAAGCGTAAGGACGGCAACTTCAAGGACGCGCATAATTATATCGTCACGGCCGACGAGATCACCGGGCCGTGGTCGGACCCGATCTATGTCAATTCGTCCGGGTTCGATCCCTCGCTGTTTCACGATGACGATGGGAAAAAATGGTTCGTCAACATGTTGTGGGACCACCGCGAGGGGCATCACCGCTTCACCGGCATCGCGCTGCAGGAATTCGACGCCAAATCCGGAAAGCTGGTCGGTGAGCGCAAGAATATCTTCAAGGGCTCGCCGCTGATGCTGGTCGAGGGCCCGCATCTCTATAAGCGCAATGGCTGGTACTATCTGCTGACCGCCGAAGGCGGCACCGGTTACGATCACGCGGCGACGCTGGCGCGGTCACGCAATATCGACGGGCCGTATGAACTGCATCCCGACATGTATCTCGTCACCGCCAAGGACGATATTTTGAACCCGCTGCAGCGGGCCGGGCATGGCGACCTTGTCGAAACGCCCGATGGCGAGACCTATCTCGTGCACCTGACGGGGCGCCCGACGACGCAAAAGCGCCGCTGCGTCCTCGGCCGCGAGACCGCGCTGCAGAAATGCGAGTGGCGGGATGACGATTGGCTCTATCTCGTCGGCGGCACGAACCTTCCGGCGTCCGAGGTCGAGGTGCCGGGCACATATGATCAGGCCGCCTTCGATGCCGAGCGGCGCTACCACTTCGATGGCGATCTGCATATCGATTTCCAGTGGCTGCGCACGCCTGAAACCGAGCGGATTTTCCGGCTCGAGGGCGGAAAGCTTAAGCTGATCGGGCGCGAATCCATCGCGTCATGGTTCGAGCAGGCGCTGGTCGCCCGGCGGCAGCAGCATTTCAATGTGGAAGTCGAAACCGAGGTTTCGTTCGAGCCGCAGGACGAGCGCGAAATGGCCGGACTGACCGGCTATTATGGGCGCTACAACTTCCACTATCTGCATCTGACGGCCGATCCTGAGGGTAATCGCGAACTGGCGATCTTTTCCTCTGTGGTTTCGCACCCCGACGGGAAATTGACCTATTGGGGAAGCCCTGTTCGGGTTGGTGCAGGACCGGTGCGGATGAAGATGCGGATCGAGAACTCTAAACTGCAGTATTTTTATGCGCAGGGCGGAGATGACTGGACAAAGATCGGTCCCGAACTCGACGCGTCGATCCTTTCGGACGAATGCGGCGGACATGCCGAGCATGGCAGCTTTACCGGCGCGTTCCTGGGTGTTGCGGCACAGGATCTGAACGGTTCGGCCCGCGAAGCCGACTTCTCGCATTTCGTCTATCGCCCGCTCTAACGGCAGGCACAAAAAAGGCGCTGACGGTTTCACGTGAATCCGTCAGCGCCGAAAATTTTTAGCCCTTAGTCGTTAGGCTCACTTCGATATTGCCCTTTGTAGCATGCGAATAGGGGCAAATGACATGGGCCCGATCAACGAGGTTCTTGGCCCTTTCGGCGTCATAACCCGGAATGGCAATGGTGAGCGCGACCTTGAGGCCGAAGCCTTCGCCATCATCGCGCTTGCCGATGCCGACATCGGCCGTGACATTCGTATCGTCGGGGAGTTTTTCCTTGTCCTGGCTGGCGGCAAACCGCAGGGCGCCCAAAAAGCACGCAGCATAGCCGGTCGCAAAAAGCTGCTCGGGATTGGTGCCTTCGCCCGATCCACCCATTTCCTTGGGTGTCGACAAATTGACATCGACCTTGCCGTCATCGGTTTTCGAATGACCCTTGTCGCGACCGCCGCCTGTGGCTGTGGCGTGGGCTGTGTAAGCGATTTCCATGATGGGCTCCTCAAAGGTTGAGCATTTCGGGCTTGAGAACCAAACGCGCCGAGCGTGTCTGCAGTTCAAACCCGCGAAAGAATGACCTTATCTAGCGCCATTTTATATTGTGTGCAATATAATTTTGTGCGATATATTTTTTATGACCGATGCCGATGCGCCCATTCTCGCCCCAGAACAGCAATTGTGCTTTGCGGTTTATGCCGCCGGGCAGGCGTTTTCCCGACTTTACCGG
Source organism: Pelagibacterium luteolum (assembly GCF_900100665.1). GTDB lineage: Bacteria > Pseudomonadota > Alphaproteobacteria > Rhizobiales > Devosiaceae > Pelagibacterium > Pelagibacterium luteolum. Next base: position 573,605 of record NZ_FNCS01000001.1, on the reverse strand, counting down.
CCTCTTTTGCAGCCCTTGGGCCTGACTTATCCGCAATATCTCGTGATGCTGATCCTCTGGGAAGGACAGCCGGTGACCGTAACCGGCATTGGTCGGCGGCTCGGGCTCGATACGGGCACGCTGACCCCGCTGCTCAAGCGGCTGGAGGCATCGGACCTTGTCGTTCGCACCCGCAGCGCGGAAGACGAACGCCGCGTCGTGGTGACGCTTACCGAAAAGGGCCGTCAATTGAAGGCGGAGGCGAAAGCCATTCCCGAAGCGGTGGCCTGCGCCAGCGGTCGTGACCTGCCCGACGTCATGCGCCTGCGCGACGAGATCAACGCCTTGAGCAAGGCTCTGGATGCGTCGCGCGGCTGCACATAGCTATCCGCCAATCCCAGTTATCAGTCGGGTGCCGCGCGATAATCGTTCGGGCCCATATAGAGATTGACCATCCGCTGATCGTCCTGGGCCTCGAAGCGATGATCGGCAGGCGGATGGGCGCGCTGGCCGCATTCGCGGCGGGGGCAGATGCGGCACCCGACCCCGATCGGCACGGCGCCACCGGGCGCGGCAAGATCGATCCCGTCGGCATAGATCATCGCCGATGCGTGGTTGATGTGGCAACCCAACCCGATCGAGATGTGACGGCGCGGCGCGTTATGGGCGTAAGCGCCCTTGGCAATGGCGCGGGCAATACAGAAATAGCGTTGGCCATCAGGCATCTGGCTGAGCTGGATATTGATCTGGCCGGGATTGAGGAAGGCCGCATAGACGTTCCAGCGCGGGCAGGCGCCCGAATGACGTGGAATGTGGATGCCCGAGAGGGAAAAGCGCTTTGAAATGTTGCCGGCGATGTCGGTTCTGACCAGATGGAGCGGAATGCCGCTCATCGAGGGGCGCTGCAGCGTCGTCATGCGGTGGCAGACCTGCTCGAAGCTGGCGCGAAAGCGCCGCGAGATGCGTTCGATGTCGTAGCGGGTGTCGCGGCAGGCACGGAAAAACGGCTCATAGGGCATGATGAGCGCTGCAGCGACGTAAGACGCCAGGACATTGCGCGCCAGTCCAACAGAATCGGGTTGCGGCAGCGTGCTCTCTTCAATCAGCGCCTTGATCTCGGTGTCGGCGATCAGAAGGGAGAGGTGCTGGGCCATGGCAAAGAGTGCGGATTCCGGCTCGAGCGTGTCGGAAATCGCCAGCACACGGCCATTATATTCAACCCGACGCACGACGCCATGCGGCAGGGAGGACAGGCGCGTCTCGATGCCGAAGACGTTGAAGAGATACGCCTTGAGCCCCGCCTCGAAGGCCTCGCCGGCATTGTCGATATCGCTGCGAACCCGCTCGGCGGCCCGCTCCAGCGTCGCGAAGTAATTGCCGTTTTCCTGCAAATAGTCCGACACAGCTTCGGTGACGACGTTATGGCCGGTGCCCGTCACCTCTTCGCCGGCCCGCGCTTCGGGGCGCTGGAGGTGGCGAAGTTGATCGAACAGCTTGAGCACCGCGCGCCCGACCGCAGGGTGATTGGTGGCAAGGTCTCGGATGTCGGTGTTGGTGAGATCGGAATCGGCGAAAATATCGTCGCCGAACATTTCCATCAGATCGCCGGCCAGCCTTCCGTCATCGCTTTCGGCAAGTTCGCCCGGCTCGACACCGAAATACCCTGCAATGCGAAACAGCAAGGGCACCGTGATACGGCGCCGATTGTGCTCGATCAGATTGAGATAGGACGCGGAAATCTCAAGCGCATCGGCCAGCTGGGCCTGGCTGATCTTCTTGTTGCGGCGCAGGCGCTTGATGCGTCCGCCGATCTGCAGTTGATCCTGATCCACCGGGTCCTCCCACCTAATTTTCAGCGCAAGAACTTTACTCGCTTTACAATTTTCAGTCCCGAACTTTTCATCGCTTTACAGTCTAACACGCTGATTTCGCTTCTAGTCTTGCGTTTGCGCGTTGTGTTGTCAATTCTTTACTCATCAACGAGGAGACGAGCCATGACCGCTCACACCATGATCGAGACGACCAGCGAAGACTTCATCACCATCATCGCGCCCTCGATGGCGGAAGTGATGGCGAGCTTCAAATCGCAAGGGTTGGCCGAGCGCCAGTATTCCATCGTCCACCGCGCCGGAAAGCACAGCTTCACCATGGCGGGTGGCGAGACGCTGTTTAACGGCGCCCAGATGGTCGCGGCGACCTTTTCGCGGCGAGGGTGAGACAGCCGACACTGCGCCTGGCCGCGGCGCTGCGCACCCTTAGCTCCTTTGGCAGTGCAGCGGGCATGCCGGCGCCCCGGACAATTTGTTCCTTCTCCCTTTGAGGGAGAAGGTGGCCGCGAAGCGGTCGGACGAGGGAGGCGCTGAGGTTCTCCAGACGCTTCATTATGTTTCTAAATCCAAGGAGGAGATTGAAAATGCTCGAGAAATCAAAGACACCGCCGACCTTTGCGGCTCCAGACTGGGCGCCTGATCGCTGGGCGACAATCGCCCGCGATTACACGCCCGACGACGTGGCGCGGCTTTCGGGTTCATTGCCTATCCGGCATACCTTGGCCGAAAACGGGGCACGGCGCTTGTGGGAGTTGCTCGCCAGCGAAGATTTCGTGCCCACGCTTGGCACGTTTACCGGCAATCAGGCCGTCCAGCAGGTGAAGGCCGGGCTCAAGGCGATTTACCTCTCGGGCTGGCAGGTGGCGGCGGACGCCAATTCCTCGGGCAATATGTATCCCGATCAATCCCTCTATCCGGTCGATTCCGTGCCTTCGGTCGTCAAACGCATCAACAAGGCGCTGCAGCGCGCCGACCAGATCCAGACCATGGAGCGGTTCGACGGGAAATCGGATGCCGAGATCGACTATTTCGTGCCCATCATCGCCGATGCGGAGGCCGGGTTCGGCGGCGCGCTCAATGTCTTTGAGCTCATGAAGGCCATGATCGAGGCGGGAGCCGCCGCCGTGCATTTCGAAGATCAGTTGGCGTCCGAGAAAAAATGCGGGCATCTGGGTGGAAAGGTGCTGGTCCCCACCAGGACGTTCATCCGCACGCTCAACGCCGCCCGGCTCGCCGCCGATGTGATGGGCGTGCCGACGCTAATCATGGCGCGGACCGATGCGGAGGCGGCGCAGCTCATCACGTCCGATGTCGATGAGTATGATGCGCCCTTTATCACCGGGGAGCGCACCGAAGAGGGGTTCTATCGGCTCAAAGGCGGGTTCGATGCGGCGATCGCGCGCGGGCTGGCCTATGCGCCCTATGCCGATCTCATCTGGTGCGAGACCTCGACTCCAAGCCTTGAAGACGCCAAACGCTTCGCCGAAGCTATCCGCAAGCAGCATCCGAACCAGATGCTGGCGTATAACTGCTCGCCATCATTCAATTGGGCGAAATATATGGGCGAGGCGGATATGGCCGCGTTCCAGCGCGAACTGGGGGCGATGGGGTATAAATACCAGTTCATCACTCTGGCCGGTTACCACAATCTGTCGCTCACCACGTTCAGCCTGGCTCGTGGCTACAAGGATCGCGGCATGGCGGCCTATTCGGAGTTGCAGCAGGCGGAATTTGCCGCCGAAAAGGACGGGTTCACCGCAACCCGGCATCAGCGCGAAGTGGGGACGAGCTATTTCGACGCGGTGGCGACGGCCGTGAGCGGGGGCGAAAGCTCGACCACCGCCATGGCCGGTTCGACCGAAACCGCCCAGTTCCACTAGCGATCAAAGCCGGGGAGAGATGCCAAACTTATCCCCGGCTTTTTGATTCACGTGAAGCATTTCCCGAAGATCAACCGCGCCGCATGCCAAATGCGGATCGGTGCTTCACCTGAATCTTTTTGTTTTTGCGGGCAAGTTTGATATGGGAGCGGCCAAACCGATCATTTCACCCCAGGCCAGACCCATGACCGCTCCAACGGGTTACAAGACCCGCCGCACTTTCGCGATCATTTCGCACCCGGACGCGGGCAAGACGACGCTGACAGAAAAGCTGCTGCTCAATTCCGGCGCGATCCATCTGGCGGGCGAGGTGAAGGAGCGCGGCGAGCGGCGCCGGACGCGGTCCGACTGGATGGAGATCGAGCAAAAGCGCGGGATTTCGATCACCTCGTCGGTGATGACCTTCGAGCATGACGGGCTGACGCTCAACCTTCTCGATACGCCGGGTCACGCGGACTTTTCCGAAGACACCTATCGCACGCTGACGGCTGTGGATTCGGCGATCATGGTGCTCGATGCCGCCAAGGGCATCGAGGCGCAGACGCGCAAGCTCTTTGAAGTCTGCCGCATGCGCGACATCCCGATCATCACCTTCGTCAACAAGATCGACCGCGAAGCGCGCGACACGCTCGAAATTCTCGACGAGATCATGGAGACCCTGGCGCTCGATACGGCGCCGATGATGTGGCCGGTGGGCGCAGGCGTCGACTTTTCCGGGCTGATCGATCTCGAACGCGGCCGGTTCATCGCCCCCGATGGCAAGCCGGAAACCGATGCGCCCGGCGTCGAGGCGATCGCTGAGCGTTATGGCGCGACGCAAAATCAGCAGATCGCTGCGTCGATGGAAGGGCTCGAACTCTCGCGCGAATCCTTGCCGAAATTTGACCAGGCAGCCTTTGAAGAAGGGACGCTGACGCCGGTTTATTTCGGTTCAGCCCTCAAATCGATCGGGGTGCGTGAACTGCTCGAAGCCGTGTGCAAATTTGCGCCCGAACCCAGGACCCAGCCGGCAGCGCCCCAACCCGTCGAGCCGGGCGATCCTGCCTGCACGGGGTTCGTCTTCAAGGTTCAGGCCAATATGGACCCCAACCACCGCGATCGCGTGGCGTTCGTGCGGGTGGCGTCGGGCACGCTCAAGCGCGGCATGCGGCTTAAAAACGTGCGCTCGGGCAAGGATCTGAAGGTTGCCAACCCGATGTTCTTTTTCGCGCGCGAGCGCGAACTTGCAGATGAGGCCGTGGCGGGCGACGTCGTGGGCATTCCCAATCACGGCACGCTTTCGGTGGGCGATACGCTGACCGATGGTGAGGACGTGACGGTGACGGGGATCCCCAATTTTGCGCCCGAGTTGCTGCGCCGCGTGCATCTCTCCGATGCCTCCAAGACCAAACAGCTCGCTAAAGCGCTGTCCGATCTCGCCGAAGAGGGCGTCGTTCAGGTGTTCAAGCCGACGCTCGGCTCGGGCTATTATGTCGGCGCCGTCGGTCCATTGCAGCTCGAGGTTCTGACCAGCCGGGCACAGGCCGAATATTCGGTGCCGATCCGGATCGAGCCGGCACAATACGTTACGGCGCGCTGGGTCAAGGTCAACAATGCCGCCCAGTTCGAAAAATTCGCGGCGATCCACAGGCTCAATATTGCCGAGGACCGCTATGGCGATCCTGTGTTTCTGGCGCCCAGCCAGTGGGAAATCGACCGCTGCGCCAAGGATTATCCCGAGCTTGAGTTCATGGCGACCAAGGACCGCGGCATCGCAGCCTGATCTTTATCAACGCCCCGTGCTCAAGCCCCCGCCATGTTTATGCGATAACTCAGCGCTTCGGCGATATGGGGCCGCGCCACGGTATCGCTGCCGGCCAGATCGGCAAGGGTTCGCGCCACCTTGAGCACCCTGTGATAGGCGCGGGCCGAAAGCGAGAATGTGTCGGCCGCCTTGAGCAGCAGCGCCTGGCTTTCGGCGTCGGGCGCAACGATCTGTTCGATGAGATTAACGGGCGCCGCCGAATTTGTGTGAACGTCGGGCATGTCCAGCGCTGCAAAGCGCTGGCGCTGTATCTCCCGAGCCCGCGCCACACGCTCGGCGACCACGGCGCTCGATTCACCGGGCTTGGCGCCGATCATGTCGGATGCCGAAACTGCAGGCACATCGATCCGAATGTCGATCCTGTCCAGAAACGGGCCCGAAACACGCCCCTGATAATCGCCTGCACATTTTTCGCCACGCCGACAAATGTGTCCCGGCGTTCCCGCCATGCCGCATTTACACGGGTTCATCGCCGCAACGAGCTGGAAACGCGACGGGTAGGTGACGCGCGCATTGGCGCGAGCGATGACCGTCTCACCCGATTCGAGCGGCTGGCGCAGGCTGTCGAGGGTCTGGGGCTGGAATTCAGGCAATTCATCGAGAAACAAAACCCCATTATGCGCCAGCGAAACCTCGCCGGGCCGCACGCGCAAGCCACCGCCCACAAGAGCGGCCATGGACGCAGAATGATGCGGCGCGCGGAATGGCCGCCGGTCCGATAGCCCATTGCCTTTCAGCGCCCCGGCGATCGATGCAATCATCGAGACGTCGAGCATTTCGCGCGGATTGAGCGGGGGAAGGATCGAGGGCAGGCGCTGGGCCAGCATGGATTTGCCCGAGCCGGGCGGTCCAACCATCAAAAAATTATGTCCCCCAGCCGCCGCGACCTCTAAAGCCCGGCGCGCCACGTCCTGTCCGCGCAGATCGGACAGGTCGGGGCCGCTGGTATTGGGTAGCGCTCGAACGGGCTGGGGCCGCGCGGCGATCTGGCGTCCGGCAAGATGGTTGACCAATGCAAAGAGATTATCGATGGCGATGATCTCGATATCTTCCCCCGCCCAGGCCGCTTCGGCGCCGCAACTTGCGGGACATATGACGCCGAGATCGCGCGCATTGGCGGCAATCGCTGCGGGCAGGATGCCGTCAACATGGGTGACGCGTCCGTCGAGTGCCAACTCGCCCAGCACCATGAATTTTTCCAGCATATCGCCCGGAATGGCGCCGATCGCTGCCATGACGCCCAGCGCAATGGGCAGGTCGTAATGGCTCCCTTCCTTGGGCAGATCTGCGGGAGCGAGATTGACGGTGATGTGCTTGATCGGCAGCGACAAGCCCGATGCGATCAGCGCCGCCCGGACGCGCTCGCGGCTTTCACCCACCGCCTTGTCGGGCAGGCCGACAATATTGAACTTGAACATGCCGGGCGTTATCTGCACCTGCACGTCGACCGGCACCGCATCGATGCCTTGGAAAGCGACTGTCGTGATCCGCGTTGCCATGCCGTCCCCTCGCATGGAATTGATCCTTGCCAAAGGTTAACGGGCCGAGCACGATCTGACAAGAACATTTGTGGAACATGCAGTCTTTGCACGCATGACGCGCGGTTTCCGCACGCCTTACGAGGGAACGATGGGAGGCATCGCGCATTGAGCGGAAGACAAGCAGCCCCATTTGGGCCTAATTTGTTAAGACGACACCAAAACCAGACGCGTGAGGGCGCGCCTTTTTGGCCGGCGACCTCAACGTCATGGTCCTTAAACCGGACCAATCGACCCTGGAGATTTGTATTGTGTTGACCCCCGATAACATCCATCCCCTCGTGCTGGTCGTCGAGGACGAGCCCCTGGTGCGCATGGACATTACCCTGGCGCTGGTCGATGCCGGCTTTTCGGTGATTGAAGTGCCCGACGCCGATGAAGCCCTGGAACTGCTCGAATCGCGCAATTCGATCCGTCTCGTCTTTACCGATGTCGAACTTCCCGGCACGCTCAACGGGCTCGATCTGGCGCATACGATCAAGGCGCGCTGGCCGCAGATCGCCGTTCTGGTGACCTCGGGCCGTGTGACGGTCGAGGACGAGGATGCCGATCTCTTCATTCCCAAGCCATATGACACCTCGATGGTGATCGATCAGGCGCGGAGTTTCGCAGTCTAAAAAATCAGGCGTTCGGGCCACTTATGAGAGGCTTTACGCTCTCTTAACCATGCTTGTGAGGACGGCGTTAAGGGAAAATGGGCGAGACAATTTGAACCCAGTTTCAATCAAATTGTCGAGTTTATCGTATCCATGCCCCAACAGCGTGCCTTCGCGATACCCGCCCTGGCCAAGAAATTCCTGCCGCTTGCCGTCGGATTGGCGCTTGCCGGCATTCTGGCAGCTTGTGGGCATAATTATTATCCGGCCAAGGGTGACAGCAAACCCCATCCCGGTGTTGCGCGGGCGCATTCTCTTCCCATCCATGGCATCGATATCTCGCGCCATCAGGGCAATATCGACTGGCGTACGGTCGCGCAGGCAGGCACACGATTTGCCTTTATCAAGGCGACCGATGGTGGCGACCATCTCGACCCCAATTTCCGTCGCAACTGGGATGGCGCGCGCGCAGCGGGCATTCCGCGCGGGGCGTATCACTTCATCTATTGGTGCCGCTCGGGCGAGGAACAGGCCGCATGGTTTGCCGCCAATGTGCCGGCCGAACCCGACGCCTTGCCGCCGGTGCTCGATCTTGAGTGGAACAATCATTCGGCGTGCAAACCGAACCTGACGCGTGACGAGGTTCTGGCCAAGGTGCGGGTGATCCTTGCGGGCATGGAAGCCCATACGGGCAAGGTGCCGATCATCTATACCGATATTAATTTCCATCGCGACATTTTGGAAGGCGTGCCGCTCGACAATCCGATGTGGCTGCGCTCGGTGGCAGCGGAACCCCGCGACCGTTACCGCAACCGCGACTTCACCTTCTGGCAATATACCCAGACGGGCACCGTGCCGGGCATTTCGGGCGATGTGGACAGGAACGCATGGTTCGGCTCGGAAAGCGACTGGATTCAGTTCTTCATGACCGGCTGCGACCCGAGAACCTATCTGCGCCTCGCACCTCAGGGACGCTGCGCGCCGCTGAAATAGGCGCGCTTATCCCAGAACGCCACTCTCGCGCACGCCGTCGAAGATGAACTGGACGGCGAGCGCGGTCAAAAGGATGCCGACCACGCGGGTGACGACCGACATGCCGGTCAGCCCCAAAAGCCGCTGGATGGGAATGGCGACCAGCAGCGCCAGCCAAGCCAGGAAAAGCGTGGCGACAAGCGCACCGACAATCACCCAGAACTCCATGTCCGAGCTTGCACTGGTGGTGAACAGGATCACCGCCGAAATCGAGCCGGCGCCGGCCAGAAGCGGCATGGCGAGAGGAAAGACCGAAATATCCTCGCGGGTCATGCCCTCGGCCTCTTCTTCGGTCGTCGTACCGGTGCCGCCCGAATGGCGGGCAAACACCATGTCGATGGCGATCAAGAGCAGCAAAATACCGCCAGCCACGCGCAGCGCGGGGAGGGTGATGCCGAACACATCGAGAATGAGATTGCCCACAAAGGCGAAAAACAACAGGATTGCCGTCGCGATTACAACGCCGCGGGTGGCCGCAACCACGCGCTGGCGCGCCGTGTAGCTACGGGTCAGCCCGGCAAAGATGAACGCGATATCGGCAACGCCGACCGTCGCGAAAAACGTCGCGAAGGCGACGAAAAAACTGGCGGTCATCGAAGGCCCCAAAACCCGGTCTGTTCCACGTGAATCAAGGCGGCGACCCTATAGCGAACTGGCGCAATCGCAAGCCCTGCTCCTAATCGAGGTCGGCATTGCGGGGACAAGATCGTCATATTGGGGATCAAACCAATCGCAAAAGGAAAGACCCGATGTCGTTTCAAGCCTATCTCGATGCCGTGGAGAAAAAGACCGGGCTGACGCCTCGCCAGATCGTAAAGCTTGCGCAGGACAAGGGGTTCGATGACCCCAAGATCAAGGCTAGCGTGATCCTCGATTGGTTGAAGACCGACTATGAACTTGGCCGCGGCCATGGCATGGCGATGGTCCACGTTATCAAGAACGGGCCGAAAATCGACGCCAAGCATGTTGGCACCACAGGCGCGCATCGCGATGAGAGCGATACGCTGTGGCTCGACGGGATCGCGACCAAGCCTGCGTGAAACGCTAGCGCCGCGTTTCGATCGCGTCCCAGACCAGGACCGCGATGTCGGGCCCGCCGAAGCGCTTGACCTCGCGGATACCGGTGGGGGAGGTGACGTTGATCTCCGTCAGATACCCGCCGATCACGTCAATGCCGACAAAGATCAAATCGCGCTTTTTGAGTTCCGGTCCGATAATCTCGCAAATCTCGTGCTCGCGCGCCGTCAATTCCGACAGCTCGGGCCGTCCGCCGGCGTGCATGTTGGAGCGTGCTTCGCCCTCCATGGGGATGCGGTTGAGACCGGCGACCGGCTTGCCATCAACGAGGATGATGCGCTTGTCGCCCTTGCGCACATCGGGGAGATAGCGCTGGATCATGAAGGGTTCGCGGAAATTGGCGTTGAACATTTCCAGTAGCGAACCGAGGTTTTCATCATCCTGCTTGATGCGGAACACGCCCGCACCGCCATTGCCGAATAGCGGCTTTAGAACGATGTCGCCGAACTCGGCCCGAAACGCGCGGATTTCGGCCTCGTCGCGGGTGATCAGCGTATCGGGCATCAGCTCGGGGAAACTGGTGACGAGGATTTTTTCGGGCGCATTGCGCACTTCCCTGGGGTGATTGACCACCAGCGCCTTGGGGTGAACCAGCTCGAGCATGTGGGTCGTTGTGATGTAGTTCATGTCGAACGGCGGATCCTGACGCAGCAAGATCACGTCGAACGCAGATAGATCGGTCTTTTGCCAATCCTCGAGCGCGAAATGCATGCCCTTTTGCTTGTCGTCGACCGTCACCCGATGCACGCGCGCCGTCACCTTGTTGCCGCGCTGGGCGAGCGAGGAGGGCGTGTAATAGGAGAGCGTATGTCCACGCGCCTGAGCTTCGAGCATCAGGGCAAAGCTCGAATCGCCGAGCGGGTTGATGGCGTCGATGGGGTCCATCTGAACGGCGACGGAAAGGGACATCGAGGGCTCCTTGGAAAATCTCAGGCGGAAAAGGCATTGATCAGATGGTACGGCCAGCGCCCGGGCGCAATGGCTATCACATCGAAGCGGAAATCAAAGTGATGATAGGCGGGGTGCTGTGACTGAAACCACTCGGTACAGCGCACGATGCGGCGCGTATCGACGGCACCCAGCGCATCGGCAAGGCCCAATTGATCAGCCCGCGAGCGATGCTTGACCTCGACCATCACGATCATCGTCTTGCGCCGGGCGACGATATCGATCTCGCCCACCGGGGATTTGTAGCGCGTCTTGAGGATGCGATAGCCCTTGAGGCGCAGATACCAGAGCGCCAGGGTTTCGGCCCTGCGCCCGGCCCTTTCAGCGCGGCGGCGCGGATCAGGACTGTTGCTTGCGCTTGAGGGCCGCATCGTAAACCTGCTTGCGCTTGAGGTTGAACTTTTGCGCCACCGCGTCGACTGCGGCGCGCAGGGGCATTTCGGCCATGGCCTCGGCCAACGCCTCTTCCCAATCGCCGCTGATCGGCGGCACGCTGCCGTCGGACCCGGCGACGACGATCACCGCCTCGCCCTTCGCATCCTCGACAAACTGGCTGGCCAGATCGGCAAGGCTACCGCTCAAAAACCGCTCGAAGCGCTTGGTCAACTCCATGGCCACTACGGCGCGACGCTCTGGCCCGAACACTGCCGCCATATCGGCGAGCGCGGCGCCAAGCCGGCGTGGGGATTCGTAAAACACCAGCGTTTCGGCGCGCGTGGCGAGCGGTGCGAGTGCGTTGGTGCGCTGGCCGGTTTTGGGTGGCAAAAAGCCGAAAAAGGCAAACGCATCGGTCGGCAGCCCTGCGCCGGTCAAAGCGGCCAGCAGCGCCGAGGGGCCGGGGACAGGGAAGATATCGATCCCGTCTTCGCGCGCGGCGCGCACCAGCGGGAAGCCTGGATCCGAGAGCAGCGGCGTTCCGGCATCGGAAATCAGCGCAATGGCCTTGCCCTCACCGATCTGAGCAAGGATCGAATCGATCCGAGCGCGCTCATTGTGTTCATGGAGCGCGGTGCGCGGCGTCTTAATGCCATAGGCGTCGAACAGCCGTGCCGAATGGCGCGTGTCCTCGCATAGAACCAGATCGGCGCCCGCCAGGATTTCGAGGGCGCGCAGCGTGATGTCCTTCAGATTGCCGATCGGGGTCGCAACGGGATAGAGCCCGGGCGCCGGGCGCTCGGCGCTGATCTTGTGACCGGCGATCACGAAGGCATTTTCATCACTCACGCCGCTGATCCCCTTCTGCGCCTGGCCCGAACCGTCTTGTAGCAGCCGGGTCGTGAAAGTCGAGGCGGGGCCATGTCCGGGATGCGCACACAATCTCCGTCTGTCACCCCGGGCAAAGCATGTCCCCGCGAAAGCGGGGACCGCGGGGGCCAGTATGCTCGGAATCGAGTTAAGTACAGCGGCATCAAACAAGCGCGGAGCATATTGAATTCCGGCGCAGGGCCGGGATGACGCTGGGGGTAGGGTGGGCCTTGGGAGGCCGCCCGGCCTAAGCCGCCAGATCCGCAACCACGGCGTCGAGCACCGGCCAGCCCTTGTCGGTGACGCGCAGGCGGCCATTGGGCAGGGTTTCGATGAACCCGATGTCTTTGAGAAACGCGATCTGGGTCGCCGTCAGCGACCGCCGGGCCAGGGCCTGATAACGAGCCGGATCGATGCCTTCGCGCAGGCGCAGGCCCATAACGAGATATTCATCGCCCTCTTCGTCCCAGGTCAGCGTATCGTCGATCACCAGCCCGTCGCCGGTTTCGATGACCTTTTCCCACCATTTGAACGGCATTTTTTCGGCCGCCGTCGCGTGGCGCGCGCCGCCCATGATCAAACGCCCATGCGCGCCCGGGCCGATGCCGGCATATTCGCCGTAGCGCCAATAGATGAGGTTATGGCGGCTTTCCTGCCCGGGGCGGGCGTGGTTGGAAATCTCATAGGCCGGGATGCCGTAGGAGGCCGTCAGTTCTTGAGTCATCTCGAACATGTCGGCGGAGAGATCTTCCGACGGCATTTTGAGCTTTCCGGCCCGAAACAGGTCGAAATAGCGCGTGCCGGATTCAATCGTCAGCTGGTAGAGCGACAGATGACCGTCCGAGAGCGCCAGCGCTTCGGTCAATTCGTCTTCCCACTGACCGAGCGTCTGGTCGGGGCGGGCATAGATGATGTCGAAACTCGAACGATCGAAGATCGATTGCGCCAGCCGCACCGCTGCCACCGCATCGTCCACAGAATGCAGACGGCCCAGCCGCGCCAAGGGTTCCGGACGCAGGGACTGGACGCCAAGCGACACGCGATTGACGCCCGCGGCGCGATAGCCCCGGAACCGCTCGGCCTCGACCGAGGTCGGGTTGGCCTCAAGCGTGATCTCGACGCTGTCGGAGACCTGCCAGTTCTTGCCGATCGCCTCAAGGATAGTGCCGACCGATTGAGGCTTCATCAGCGAGGGGGTGCCACCGCCAAAAAAGATCGATTCGACCAGCCGACCAGGCGCACGCGCCGCCGTTGTCTCGATCTCTTTCACATAGGCCGTGACGAAACTGTCCTCGTCGAACTTGCCGTGATGAACATGGGAATTGAAGTCGCAATAGGGGCATTTGGCCGCGCAGAACGGCCAATGCACATAGATCCCGAATTGCGTGTTGGCGCTCAAAGGGCTTCCTTTACGAACTTTGCGAAGGCGCGGGCGCGGTGGGACAAGCCCTCCTTGCCGGGCGCCCATGAATGCTTTTCCTCGGCCGTCATCTGGCCAAAGGTCTTCTCATGCCCGTCGGGCAAAAACATCGGGTCGTAGCCATGTCCGCTGTCGCCGACGGGCGGCCAGACGAGCGTGCCGGGTGCCACGCCTTCGAAAATCATGTCGGTGCCATCGGGCAAAGCGAGGCAGAGCACAGCGTTGAACTGTGCGGAGCGATCGGTCGCGCCCTTTTCGACCAGAAGATCATGCACCTTTTGCATCGCCCTATTGAAATCGCGCGGAACACCGGCCCAATCGGCCGTGTAGACTCCCGGCGCGCCATCGAGCGCAGTAACGGAAATTCCCGAATCATCGGACAATGCGATTTCGCCCGTCGCCTTGGCGGCGGCATGCGCCTTGAGGCGGGCGTTTTCGACAAACGTCGTGCCGGTTTCGTCGGGCTCGGGCAGGCCGAGTGCGCCAGCCGAAACGATATCGAGACCAAAATCTTTCAGCATGTCCTGAAATTCGGCGAGCTTTCCGGCATTGTGGGTCGCCAGAACCAGTTTGTCGCCGCGCTTGAGCTTTATGCTCATATTGCCTCCAGCACTGAACGCTGGCGCGCGACGAGATCGCCGATGCCCTTTTGGGCAAGCGCGATCAAATCGTTAAGCTCTTCGGCCGAAAACGCTTCGCCCTCGGCGGTGCCCTGGATTTCAACGAACTTACCGGCGCCGGTCAGAACGAAATTGGCGTCGGTTTCCGCTTCGCTGTCCTCGAGATAATCGAGATCGAGCACCGGGGTGCCACGATAAATACCGCAGGAGACCGCCGCCACATGGTCGCGGATCGGATTGCCCTTCAAAAGCGACCGTGCCTTCATCCACCCGATCGCTTCGCTCATCGCGACAAAGGCGCCGGTGATCGCTGCCGTGCGGGTGCCGCCATCGGCTTCGAGCACGTCGCAGTCCAAAATGATCTGGTTTTCACCCAAGGCGCCCATGTCGACAACGGCACGCAAGGATCGCCCGATCAGGCGCTGGATTTCCTGGGTGCGGCCCGATTGCTTGCCGGCCGTCGCCTCGCGGCGGGTGCGCGAACCGGTGGCGCGGGGCAGCATGCCGTATTCGGCCGTGACCCAGCCCATGCCCTGATTACGGCGCCAGGGGGGAAGGGTCGTCTCGACGCTTGCCGTGCACAGAACGCGCGTGCGCCCGAATGCAACCAGGCAAGAGCCTTCGGCTTGTGGCGCAACACCCATTTCGAGGGTGACATCGCGCATCTGGTCGAAAGCTCGTCCGCTTGGCCGCATTAGTTGAGAGTCCTTGGTGATTACGTGATCGGTTTGGTTACCAAGCTCTTAACGCTTCGGAGAGTCGCGAACAAGCGCCGCGCTCTTGGCGGCTCACCTGATTTCGCTTAACTAGTTAATCCGAGGCATTTGAGAGGGTTTGGAGCCAAATTTTTTGGTGGCGCGATGGAGCCGGAAAAGTCTCCACCTTTTCCTGACCGCACTCTAGAATGGTGACTATGGACACAAGCCCGCGCAATTCGTCGGAATTTTTAGAGGCCCTTTCGACTCGCAGTCAGGACATCTTCCGGCGGCTGGTCGAACGCTATCTCGAAACCGGCGAACCGATCGGATCGCGGGCGATTTCCAAGATGCTCGACATGCAGCTCTCGCCGGCTTCGGTCCGTAACGTCATGGCCGATCTCGAGGAACTGGGCCTGATCGCGGCGCCCCACACCTCTGCGGGGCGCGCGCCGACCCAGGAGGGCCTGCGATTTTTCGTCGACGCCATGCTCGAAGTCGGCGCCATGGACGACACCGAGCGCGACCAGATCGCCCGCAACATTTCCGGCGGCAGCCGCTCGGGCCGGGTCGAAGATCTTTTGAACGAAGCCAGTGCGTTGCTTTCAGGCCTGTCGCATGGCGCGGGCATGGTGATCGCGGCCAAGGCCGATATGGTCTTAAAGCATCTCGAATTCGTGCGGCTCGATCCCGAGCGCGCCATGGCGATCCTCGTGGGCGAAGACGGACAGGTCGAAAACCGCATCATCGCGTTGCCGCCGGGTCTCACAGCCAGCGCCTTGACCCAGGCATCGAACTTTCTCGCCCATCACATCGTGGGCAAGACCTTAAAGGAAGCGCGCGAAGCGATTCGCCGGCAGAGCGAAAGCCAGCGGCTGGAGCTCGACACAATCGCCCAGCGCCTCGTCGATGCGGGCCTTGCGTCGATGATCGAAGCCGACAGCTCCGCCCCGACGCTGATCGTCAGGGGCCGCGCCAACCTCATAGACGACGCCATGGCGTCCGAGGATCTGGCCCGCGTACGCCAGCTTTTCGACGAAATCGAATCGAAAAAGGGACTGATCGAGCTTTTGAACGACGCCGAAACCGCCCAGGGCGTTCGAATTTTCATCGGGTCTGAAAACAAGCTGTTTTCACTCTCGGGCTCATCTGTCGTGCTCTCGCCCTACAAGGACGCCAACGACAAGGTCGTCGGTGTCCTCGGGGTCATCGGTCCGACGCGACTTAACTACGCGCGCATCGTGCCGGTGGTCGATTATACAGCCCACGTGGTCTCGCGGCTGATTTCGAAAAAGGGCGAGCTTTAGCCATCGGTGGTTTTGCCCCGACGCTGCAACGCTCACAACCGTCATCCCGGCCTTGCGCCGGGAACCAGTATCCTCCGCGTTTGAGATTAGCCAAGATATCCCATTGCAGACCGAGCATACTGGGCCCCGGGTCTTCGCCCGGGGTGACATACGTTGGTATGGGATTGGTTGGATCCAAAAACCCTCGCACTTGAAAAATCTGCGCCTTTGGCCGATATGGCGGGCAACCCTTCCCAATCCCCCAGCGGTAAAGAGACAATCATGAGCGACGACAACACGACGCCCGAGAAAAACGACGAGCCGCAGGTCGACAATGCGGCCGCTCCCGATGCGCAGCAAGACGGACCGGTCGAACCCACGCCTGAAGAGATCATCGCCCAGCTCGAAGCTGAAAAAGAGCAATTGCGCGATCAGGTGCTGCGTACCGCGGCCGAGATGGAAAATCTGCGTAAGCGTACCGAGCGCGAAATCGCCGACACGCGCTCCTACGCCATTGCCGGGTTTGCCCGTGACATGCTGGTCGCTACCGACAACCTCTCACGTGCGCTGATGGTGATGCCGGCCGAAGTGCGCGAAACCGCAGATGGGTCGCTTAAATCGCTCATCGAAGGCATCGAGATGACCGAGCGCGAAATGCAGCGCCTGCTGCAAAAGAACGGCGTCAAGCCGATCGAGGCGCAGGGCGAAAAATTCGATCCCCACCGGCACCAGGCAATGTTTGAAGTGCCCGATACCACGGTTCCGGACGGCACCGTCGTGCAGGTGGTCCAGACCGGTTACGCGATCGGCGAACGCATCCTCAGGCCCGCCATGGTCGGGGTCTCGAAAGGCGGCGGCAAGGCCGGCCCGCGGCCCGATATCGACCCGCCCGCGCCCGGCGAAGGCATCGACAAATCGGCATGATGCGCAAAGCCCGCCAGATCGGCGGGCTTTTTTCTATTGTTCGGGCGGCGTGATCAGATCGGCGCACATGCTCGCTTCGTAGGAAAACTGGCCCGTCTCGAATTCATTGACCACTTGCGCGTCATAGCGCTCCAAAAGCGCTGCGCCATCCTCCGCGTCGATCCCGGCCTCGAACATATACATTGCCCCGCGTTCCGACAGCATTGCGCTCGCAGCCAGCGCGGTTTCGGTCTCTTCGGGCGTTTCGGCCACAGCCGCCATCATGGCAAAAGCCGAACCGCACCAGAACAAAAGATCGGCCTCCACGGGCATGTCCTGGGCCTGCGCTGCCGGCGCGAAAGCGGAGACGCAAAGGGCGAAAGCGAGTGCCGTCTTGTTCATGAGATATCCTTATCCATATGAGGGCCGCGACCATGGCCCAAAGCAGTGGCAAAGGCGAGGCGGACACAAAAAAGGTCCGTTTTGAACATCGAAGCGCGCTTGAAGGGGTGAGAGCACCTCCTTATATAGCCCCCAAGCCCGGTGACGGGCAGGTTTGTTGACCAACGCATCCCAGAGGGACCTGGTCGCTTCTTATCCGGTGCGATGCCGCTCGAAACGGGCGCGTCGGAGCGGAAGAGGCCAAATCAAGAAGGTTCGCTCGTGAAAGTGAGGCAGTATAAATGGCTAAAGTAATCGGTATCGACCTGGGCACGACCAATTCGTGCGTCGCCGTCATGGACGGCAAGACCCCCAAAGTGATCGAAAATGCCGAAGGCGCGCGCACGACGCCGTCTATGGTGGCATTTTCCGGTGATGGCGAACGCCTCGTCGGCCAGCCGGCCAAGCGTCAGGCCGTGACCAACCCAGAAGGCACGCTCTTTGCCGTCAAGCGCCTGATCGGCCGCCGCTTCGAAGACCCCATGGTCACCAAGGACAAGGGCCTCGTGCCCTACAAGATCGTCAAGGCCGACAATGGCGACGCCTGGGTCGAGGCCAATGGCAAGAAGTCTTCCCCCTCGGAAGTCTCGGCCATGATCCTCACCAAGATGAAGGAAACCGCCGAGAGCTATCTGGGTGAAACCGTCACCCAGGCCGTGATCACCGTTCCGGCCTACTTCAACGACAGCCAGCGCCAGGCGACGAAAGACGCCGGCAAGATCGCCGGTCTTGAAGTCCTGCGCATCATCAACGAACCGACCGCCGCCGCGCTCGCCTATGGGCTCGAAAAGCGCGAAGCGGGCACGATCGCGGTTTATGACCTTGGCGGTGGCACGTTCGATATCTCGATTCTCGAGATCGGCGATGGCGTTTTCGAAGTGAAGTCCACGAACGGTGACACGTTCCTGGGCGGTGAAGATTTCGACATGCGTCTCGTCGATTACCTCGCCGACGAGTTCAAGAAAGAGCAGGGCATCGATCTGCGTGGCGACAAGCTCGCACTGCAGCGTTTGAAGGAAGCCGCCGAAAAGGCCAAGATCGAACTCTCGTCCGCTTCTCAGACAGAAGTGAACCTGCCGTTCATCACCGCCGACGCGTCGGGCCCGAAGCACCTTCAGCTCAAGCTCACACGCGCGAAATTCGAATCGATTGTCGAAGACCTGATCAAGCGCACCATCGATCCGTGCCGTGCAGCGCTTAAGGATGCCGGGATTTCGGCTGGTGAGATCGACGAAGTCGTCCTCGTTGGCGGCATGACCCGCATGCCCAAGGTTCAGGAAGAGGTGAAGAACTTCTTTGGCAAGGAACCCCACAAGGGCGTGAACCCCGACGAAGTCGTCGCCATGGGTGCTGCCATCCAGGCCGGCGTGCTGCAGGGTGACGTCAAGGATGTCCTGCTGCTCGACGTGACCCCGCTTTCGCTGGGCATCGAAACGCTCGGTGGCGTCTTTACCCGTCTGATCGATCGCAACACTACGATCCCGACCAAGAAGAGCCAGGTGTTCTCCACCGCCGAAGACAACCAGTCCGCGGTGACCATCAGGGTCTTCCAGGGTGAGCGCGAAATGGCGGCCGACAACAAGATGCTCGGCCAGTTCGATCTCGTCGGCATCCCCTCGGCCCCCCGTGGCGTGCCACAGGTCGAGGTGACCTTCGACATCGACGCCAACGGCATTGTCAATGTTTCGGCCAAGGACAAGGGCACCGGCAAGGAGCAGCAGATCCGCATCCAGGCCTCGGGTGGTCTGTCTGACGCCGACATCGAAAAGATGGTCAAGGACGCCGAAGTCAACGCCGACGCCGACAAGAAGCGCCGCGAAGTTGTCGAAGCGAAAAACCAGGCCGAAAGCCTCGTGCACTCGACCGAATCCTCGATCAAGGAGCACGGCGACAAGGTGACCCCCGACATCAAGTCGGAAATCGAAGCCGCGATCGCCGATACCAAGGCCGCGCTTGAAGGCGACGACGCCGAAGCCATCAAGGAAAAGGCCGCCGCGCTCGCTCAGGTCTCGATGAAGCTTGGCGAAGCCATGTACAAGGCCAGCCAGGAAGAAGCCGAGGCCGCAGCAGCCGGTGATGCCGCCAAGGATCAGGACGACGACGTGGTCGATGCCGACTTCGAAGAGGTCAAGGACGACGACGACAAGAAGTCGGCCTAAGCCTTTTGGCTCTACGCATGCAATGCCGCCTTCGGGCGGCATTGTTTTTTGCGCCGGTTTCACGTGAATCAGCCATAGCGCCCGTGATACTGGCAGTTTCGCTCTCGCCTATGGTAACAGGCGACAACGATACTTACCTACTCGCAATGCCGGCGGTTCTCGCCGCCGGCGCCATCGCACAGACACGAACGGTTGATTTGGCACAAGAGATGATCTTGCACCCGTCCACTTCCTTCCCCCTTGCGGCAAGGCAGGCCTCCACCGAACAGGGGAATTTCTAATCCATGTCCAAAGCCGATTTTTATTCCGTGCTCGGGGTCGAAAAGGGTTGCGACGCGGCAGGGCTGAAGTCCGCCTATCGCAAGCTGGCCATGCAGTATCACCCCGATCGCAATCCGGGGAATGCCGAGGCCGAGCACAAGTTCAAGGAAGTGTCCGAAGCTTACGACACGCTCAAGGACCCGCAAAAGCGTGCGGCCTATGACCGGTTCGGCCACGCGGCCTTCACCAATGGCGGTGGGGGCGCGGGCGCTGCCGGGTTCGGCAACGATTTTTCCTCATCGATGTCGGACATTTTCGAAGACATCTTCGGCGAGTTCATGGGCGGCGCGCGCGGCCAGCGCCAGCGCGACGGTCGCCAGCGCGGGTCCGATCTGCGCTACAATCTCGAAATCGCCCTCGAAGACGCCTTTGCCGGGACCACCGTCGATATCGACGTGCCTTCTCTCATCGGCTGCGAAACTTGCGACGCGACCGGCGCCAAGCCCGGCACCGGATTTTCGACCTGTCGTATGTGTGGTGGCCACGGCAAGGTGCGCGCGGCGCAAGGGTTTTTCACCATCCAGCAGACCTGCCCCCAATGTCACGGGCGCGGCGAAACCATGGACCAGCCCTGCACCGACTGTAACGGTCAGGGCCGCAAGCAGACCTCGCGCACACTCTCGGTCGATATTCCCAAGGGTATCGAGGACGGCACGCGCATTCGTCTCGGCGGCGAAGGTGAAGCGGGCCTACGCGGCGGGCCGACCGGCGATCTTTACATTTTCGTTTCGGTCAAGCCGCACCAACTCTTCCAGCGCGACGGCGCCGATCTCTACGCCAAGGTGCCCATCTCCATGGCTACCGCGGCGCTCGGCGGCGAATTCGAAGTCCCGACCCTCGAAGGCGCCCGCGCCAAGGTCAAGGTCAATGAAGGCACCCAGCCCGGCCAGCGCGTTCGCCTCAAGGGCAAGGGCATGCCCGTCCTGCGCAGCCAGCAGATCGGCGATCTCTACGTCCAACTCGACGTCGAAACTCCGCAAAAGCTCACCAAGCGCCAGCGCGAACTGCTTGAGGAATTCGAAGAAATCTCCAGCCGAGAAAACTCCCCCTCCTCGGAAGGCTTTTTCGACAAACTCAAAACCATGTTCACAGGCTAACGGAGTTAGCCGGGTTTTTTGAAGCTCGGGGGCACGGGAGAGGCTATTCCGGACGTTGGTTGTGTGGTTGGCGCAGCTGATCGGCAGCGCCGACATTGCGTGCGCAAAGCCACTCCCTACCTCCACCGTCGTCCCGGGATTTATTCCCGGGACCAAGCTGCAGCACCAGCCAAGTACGCATGGCCAAATGTGCCCTAGCCACGGCATCCCGAAGCGCTCTACTCTTTTGCCGCAGCACAGGAGACGCCCATGCCCACCGCCCTCACGCTTTGCGGCTCGATCCGCCAGGGATCGGTCAACAAGAAACTCCAGAACATAATGGACGCGCGCCTCGCCGAAGCAGGGGTCGATGTCAACTCCATCTCGCTTGCCGATTTCGAGATGCCGATCTTTAACGAAGATCTCGAAGCCGATCACACCCCCGAAACTGCCCGGCAATTGGCCGAGCTCTTCCGCACCCACGACATCGTCTTCATCGCCACTCCAGAATACAATGGCGGCCTGCCCCCTTTGGTGGTCAACACCATCGCCTGGCTGAGCCGGCAGAAACCGTCCCCGTTTCGCCACGCCATCTTCGGGATCGGCGGCGTCTCATCAGGCAAGTACGGGACCATCTGGGCCCAAAGCCATCTGCGCGACACCCTCTCGAAAATCGGCACCCTCGTCGTCCCAACCCTTTTGGGCATCGGCCCGGATTCAACCGCCTTTGCCGAAGATGGAAGCTTCACCGAGAAATCGGTGAACGGGAAGATCGACCAGATGATCAAGGAACTCACCCACTTCTCCCGCGGCGGGATTTAACCGCCTCGATCGCCAGTGGCTCCGCGTCTCAGCGCCCCCTCAACCACCCTCGCCCAAGAAATAACTTATCCCCGCCCTCTCGACCTCACCCATACTCCCTCTCACGAACCCGCGTTGATGGACGCAAGCGCAACGAACGTTTGGGCGGGTTCGGTTCGGGTTCCTTGGGGGTCGCCGCAGGGAAGGCCCAAAGCGGACGGATGGCCGGATGTGGATTGCGAGGTCCACGTCGCACCGGGGAAACCCGGAGGGGCACCGGGAGGATCGGGCAACCGAGACTTCCAACAATCCCCAGCCCGATACGCCGCCATAAGCCCAAAATCCCGGACGCATGGGGCGATGATCGCTTCATATAAAACAAAAATTATGCGGAGCGTTTATTGCCCCATGCCGTCTATCTCCGCCACCGGGACCGAAAGGCCGCCGGCGTTTGCTGCCGGCCTCGATTTGCCGCCAACCCTTGCGCTCGATCCCAACTCGTGGCATCGAGCCACAACATTGACAGCACGGGGAATTTGCCATGGCCGGAGACCTGATCGTCGGACTTGATGTTGGCTCGCGCTATGAGGCCGAAGAGATCATCGGCCGGCTGGGCGACAGCGTCGAGTATTTCAAGATCGGCTACCAGCTGTTTTACGGTGGCGAGGGCCTGACGGTTGGCAAGGAATTGATCCGGGCCGGCAAGAAAGTCTTCTTCGACCTCAAACTCCTCGACATCGACAACACGGTCGAAAAGGGCGTCGCCGCCTTTGCCGAAACCGGCGCGGCCATGCTTACCCTTCACGCCTATCCCAAGGCCATGGACGCAGCGGTCAAGGCCGCCGAAGGCTCGGGGCTCTGCCTTTTGGGCGTCACGGTTCTCACCTCCATGGACCAGGCCGATCTCGAAGCTGCCGGCTACGGCATGAGCATCGAAGACCTCGTTGCTCGCCGCGCACATCAGGCACGCGATGCAGGGATGGGCGGCATCGTCGCCTCGGCCTTCGAAGCCCGCAAAGTGCGCGACATCGTCGGGCCTGACATGGCCGTCGTCACCCCTGGCATTCGCCCATCGGGCAGCCCGGCGGGTGATCAGAAGCGCGTCATGACGCCAACCCAGGCGCTCGAAGCGGGTGCCAGCCATCTCGTCGTCGCCCGCCCGATCGTTGCTGCGGAAAGCCCAAAGCAGTCGGCGCAGGCCATCCTTTCGGAAATGGCCATGGCGAAGGTGGCGTAGATGACACTCAAGATCGGCATCGTCGGCGCCGGCGGCCGCATGGGCCGCGCCAATATCGCCGCTGTCCTCGCGCATCCGGATTTGACGCTCGCTGCAGCGATCGAGCGGGCAGGGGCCGACAGTCTCGGCAAGGACGCCGGGGCGCTTGTCGGAGCCGAGCCGGTCGGTATCACGATCACCGACGATCTCGACGCGCTGCTGGCTGCAAGCGACGCCGTCATCGATTTCACGACGCCTGCGTTTACCGTCGAACTGGCCCACCGCATCGCCGCATCCGGCAAAATTCACGTCATCGGCACAACGGGCTGCTCACCCGAAGACGACGCGGCAATCGCCAAGGCCGGCGAAGCCGGGGCGACGATCGTCAAATCGGGCAATTTCAGCCTTGGGGTTAACCTTCTGGCCGCGTTGGTCAAAAAAGCCGCAGCCACCCTCGATACCGGATTCGACATCGAAATCGTCGAAATGCATCATCGCCACAAGGTCGACGCCCCCTCGGGCACGGCATTGCTTTTGGGCGAGGCGGCGGCCGAGGGCCGAGCCATCGATCTGGCGGACAATTCTGTGCGCGTGCGCGACGGTCACACCGGCCCCCGCGAACCCGGTTCGATCGGCTTTGCCACCCTGCGCGGCGGCGGCATCATCGGAGAGCATTCGGTATTGTTCTCCTCGATGGCCGAAACCATAACGCTCTCACATTCGGCGCGCGACAGGGCGCTATTTGCCGATGGCGCGCTTGCCGCGGCGCTTTGGGCCAAAGACAAATCCAAGGGATTGTATTCCATGGCCGACGTGCTCGGCCTGAACTGAAAGGGACATTTATGACCGGTACGCTCATCCTCGTTCGCCACGGCCAGAGCGAATGGAATTTGAAAAACCTCTTCACCGGCTGGCGCAATCCCGGCCTCACCGAAGTCGGTGCCGAAGAAGCGCGCAAAGCCGGCAGGTCCCTCAAGGCCAAGGGCCTCGTGCCGGACGCCTATTACACCTCCGCCCTGAGCCGCGCCCAGCGCACGCTCGATCTGATGCTCGAGGAAATGGAGATCACCGATCTCACCATCGTGCGCAATCACCAGCTCAACGAGCGCGACTATGGCGATCTTTCGGGTCTCAACAAGGACGATGCGCGGGAAAAATGGGGCGAAGAGCAGGTCCATATCTGGCGCCGCTCCTACGACGTCCCCCCTCCGGGCGGCGAGAGCCTGAAAGACACGGCTGCCCGCGTGCTGCCCTATTACGAAGCCGAGATCGAACCGCTTCTCAAAGCCGGCAAGACCGTGCTCGTCACCGCCCACGGCAATTCGCTGCGCGCCCTTGTCATGAAGCTCGAGGGTCTGAGTGAAGACGAAATCCTCAAGCGCGAGATCGCGACCGGCGCGCCGATCGTTTACGGCATCGATGCCGAGGGCAAAAAGGTCTCGAGCGAAGAACTTTAATCAGGCCTTCTTGACCGCCTCGTCCCCCAGGACGTCGCCGACATAGAGTTCGAGAACCAGAATTCTCAGCGCTGCCAGCAGCGGCGTGGCCAGTGCCACGCCGATCGGGCCCAAAATGATGCCCATCAGAAGCAGGAAGGCGATGGTCAGCGCTGGAGCGAGGTTGACCACCCGATCCTGGATCAACGGCGACAGCACATTGGCGTCGGCCTGCTGGATGAGGGTATAGCCGCCCAGAACGATCAACGCCGTCGTCATGTCCTGCCCGATCATCGCAAGCCCGATCGGCACAAAGCCCAGGATCGGGCCTAAAAACGGGATGAAGTTCAACAGACCCGCGATGATCCCGAGCGAGAGCGCGTAATTGACGCCCATGACGAGCAGCAGAACCGTCGTCGCACCGCCAACGATCACCATCAGCGCCAATTGCCCGACAAGCCAGCGCTGCAGGGTTGCGCCGGCCCGATCGAGCACGGCACCAAGACGCGGGCGGAACCACACCGGCACGAAAAGAACCAGCCCATCGCGATAGCGCGATGGATCGGCGGCGAGGAAAATGCCCACAAGCGAGACGATCACAAGGTTCGAGAGCATGCCGAATCCCGTGCCAAGCACCGCGCCCGCGCCGCCAAACATTGTCTGCGGTTCAGGCAGGCGCTCCCAGATGTCTTCCGCATTGAAGGTGCGCAAAACGGGCACGCCCCAATCGTTGAGCTGATCGGCCAGCATGCGCCACGCATCGCCCAAAACCCCACTCAGGGCATCGAGCTGGTCGATGATGGTCATGCCACCGGCAACCAGCGCGAACCCAACCAGCATGATCGAGATAACGATCGTGAGGATCAAAGCGACAAGGCGGTGAATGGGAAGAAAGCGCTTTATGAGCGCGACGCCCGAATCGAGCACAGCCGCGATCAGGATCGCGGCAAACAGCAGCATCAACAGTTCGCCAAAAAAAACCAGCAGGGCAATGCTGGCGAGAACCGCAATCACGATAAGGGCAGTTTTTGTCACGCTGGCTTTCGGGCACATTGAAAAGGGGATCAGTGTGCCAAGACTCCGAACGCCCGAAGGTTCCATGGCGCGGGCCAGGCGCCCGGCGACATATCAGCTAGACGCGACGAGCCCGGCTTCCCAACCCAATATGGCCCGCTTGCGAACAATGCCCCAATGATAGCCCGTGAGCGCTCCAGTCGAGCCGACGATGCGGTGGCAGGGAACGACAAACGAGATCGGATTGCGACCCACCGCACGTCCGATGGCCCGGGCGGCATCGGGACGGCCCACCGCACGCGCCACTTCGCCATAGGTCGCAGCACGGCCGGCGGGCACCTTGAGCAGCGTTTCCCAGACCTTGATCTCGAACTGGCTCCCGATCATCACCAAGCGCACGGGCTGTTCAGGGTCCCAGCGCTGGGGATCGAAAATCCGCGAAACGATCGGAGCGATCACCGCGTCGTTGCGATTGAACTTCGCATTGGGCCAGCGCGTTGCCAGATCGTTGAACGCATGGTCGTCGCCGTGCTCGTCGGCAAAAGAAATCCCCGCGACCCCATATTGCGTCATCATCAGACAGACGCGACCAAAGGGTGATTGTGCAAAGCCCCAATCAACCTCCAGCCCGGCCCCCTTGGCGCGATAGATGCCGGGAGGCACCGCATCATAGGTGACGAACAGATCATGAAGCCGCGACGGACCCGAAAGCCCCAGTTCATAACTCGTATCGAGTACGGACAGATTATCGCGCAGCAATTTGCGAGCGTGATCGAGTGCGACGGCCTGGGCGAAGCTCTTGGGCGTCAGCCCGCACCAGCGGCGGAAGGTTTCAACAAGCTGGCGCTCGCTGATCGACAGCGCGTGGGCGAGCGCTGTAACATCGGCGGCCTCGGGGCCGGGAACCGAGAGATATTCGATGGCCCGGGCGATGATCCGATAGGTCTCGGCTTCGGGGATCACGGTGATGGGTGCGTTCGCGTTCATGGCCATATAATAGGGCGGAAGCGCATGCCGCACGACCCGATTTTTACGCCTTGGCCCTATGCAGCGCTGGAGCAAAGACCGCAGCGAAACTGGCCTTGTCGTCGGGCGTGAGGAATTTGCCCACCTCAAACTCCCCATCACGGGTCAGTATCTTGAGCGCGGTCACGCGATCCTCATTGTCGCGCACGACCGAGAACCTGACAAAGAAAGGATTGAAGCTCAGCGCGGTTTCGCGCCCCGTCTTGGTCACGTGCCTGATATCGAGCGCGTCCGGCCAGAGGGTGATTTCCTCGAACGCATCCTTGTCCTTGAGCGAGGCCGTCAGCGCCCAATAAAGGATCAAGACATCGATGCCCATCAGCCCCACGACCGGCCAGGCGCCCATGGAAAAGAATGCAAGGCCGGGAATGGCGGCAAGCCCCGCAAAGATCGCGATCGTCAGCTTGATCCCCTTCGGCGAAAGCGAACGGTGCGGGGTCAACAATGCGGCAAAGAGCGGGCTCTGGGTCATCGGACTTGCCTTTTGGCCTTTGGGCCATTCTAAAACCAAAGACGAGACCGAAATCAAATCACATCGTGCCGCACCCATGCCCAAGCCTTTGACCAAAGCCGAGATCGAAGCGATTTTCGCAGCTTTTGCCGCCCATGATCCCGAGCCCAAGGGCGAACTGGACTATGTGAACCTCTTTACGCTTCTTGTTGCCGTGGTGCTGTCGGCACAGGCTACCGACGTGGGCGTCAACAAGGCGACAAAAGCGCTGTTTGCCATTGCCGACACGCCGGAAAGAATGGTGGCACTGGGTGAAGACGCCATACGGGACCATGTCAAAACCATCGGGCTTTATCGCAACAAGGCCAAGAACGTCTTTCTTTTGAGCCAGGCGCTGATCGCCAACCATAACAGCGAGGTCCCCGATACGCGCGAGGCGCTCGAAGCCCTGCCGGGGGTGGGACGCAAAACCGCCAACGTCGTGCTCAATATCGGGTTCGGCCAACCGACGATCGCCGTCGACACGCATCTGTTTCGGGTCGGCAACCGAACGGGCCTCGCGCCAGGCAAGACGCCTCTGGCGGTCGAACTGAAACTCGAAAAGCGCGTGCCGAAACCCTATCTGCTGCACGCCCATCACTGGCTGATCCTGCACGGGCGCTACATCTGCAAGGCGCGTAAGCCCGCGTGCTACAATTGCATCATCGCTCAGTGGTGCCGTTACCCCGACAAGACTCCCGCGCCCGGGGCGGTTGCGCCGCCTCGCGCTATGCCGTAAGTCCCCGGTTCAATATCTCACACATTTTTTGCGGAGCGCCGATGACCACGCGGTTCGACGTCCTGACCATCGGCAACGCCATCGTCGATGTAATCGCCCCGATCGACGAAAAATTCCTCATCGACGAGGGCATGCGCAAATCGATCATGCATTTGATCGAGGCAGATCGCTCGGCGGACCTCTACGCCAAGATGCCGTCCGAAAAATCGATAATTCCCGGGGGCTCCTCAGCCAACACCGCTGCCGGCGTCGCCGCACTGGGCGGTCGCGCGGCGTTTGTGGGCAAGGTCGCCGAAGACGAACTCGGGCTGGTTTTCCGCGACGATTTCGACTCCAAGGGTATTTCCTACGAGACCGACTATCTGCGCGACGGACCGGCCACGGCGCGCTCGATGATCCTCGTCACCCCCGATGGCGAGCGGACGATGAACACCTATCTCGGCGCCTGCCAGCATCTGACCGAAGCCGATATCGTTGAAGAGACCATCCAGAGCGCTTCCATCACCTATATGGAAGGCTATCTCTGGGATCCGGCGGAAGCGAAAAAGGCCTTCGTTCTGGCCGCGCATTATGCGCACAAGGCAGACCGGCCCGCCGCGATCACGCTTTCGGACCCGTTCTGCGTCAACCGGTTCCGCAACGAGTTCCTCGACCTCATCAAGTCCAAGACCATGGACTATGTCTTTGCCAATATCGAAGAGGCCAAGGCGCTCTATGAAACCGACGACATCAACGTCGCCGTTCGCCAGCTTGCCGAGGACGCCGAAATTGCCGCCGTCACCATGGGCTCGCGCGGCGCCATGGCGATCAGGAACGGCGAAATCGTCTCTGTCCCCGCTTTTGCGGTCGACAAGGTGGTCGATGTGACCGGCGCCGGCGATCTATTCGCCTCCGGCTTCCTCCTCGCCACAGCACGCGGCCAATCGATGGAAGAAGCCTTAAAACTCGGCTGCCTCGCCGCGTCGGAAGTCATCTCGCACTACGGCGCAAGGCCTGTAGCCGATTTGAAGGTTTTGGCACGCGGCGAGGGGATCGCAGTCTAAACCTTCCGCAACGACACCTCGTGGATGGCATGATCGGCGCCCTTCTTGAGCACCAGATCGGCACGTCCACGTGTCGGCAGGATGTTCTCGCGCAGATTCGGCAGATTGATCGATTGCCAGATCGATTTTGCCGTCGATATCGCCGTCAGCTCGCTCAATTCGGCAAAGCGGCGGAAAAAACTTTTGGGATCGCGGAATGCGGTTTCGCGTAGCTTCATGAAGCGCTCGACATACCAGGCCTCCAGCACATCCTCATCGGCATCGATATAGATCGAAAAGTCCAGAAAATCGGAGGCAAAGACGATCGGCGTGCCGTTGCGCGGCAATTCGCCGGGCTGGAGGATATTGAGCCCTTCAACGATCAGGATGTCGGGGTTTTCGACAGTGATCGTCTGATCGGGCACGACGTCATAGACCAGATGCGAATAGGTCGGGGCCGTGACCTTGGGCTTGCCCGATTTGATCGCCGCCAAAAATTCGACGAACGCAGCGCGGTCATAGCTTTCGGGGAACCCCTTGCGCTGCATCAGCCCGCGCTCTTCGAGCACCTTATTGGGATAGAGGAACCCATCGGTCGTAATCAGATCCACCTTGGGCGATGTCGGCCAGCGGCGAAGCAGGGCGCGCAGGATACGTGCCGTCGTCGATTTCCCCACCGCCACCGAACCGGCAACCCCGATGATGAACGGCACCTTGGCGCCGTTGTGGCCCAGAAACCGGGTCGAGGCATGGTGGATGCCCTGGATGGCTTCGACATAAAACGAGAGCAGGCGCGTCAGCGGCAGATAGACGATTTCGGCCTCAGCCAGCGAGATCGGATCGTTGAGGGCGCGCAGATGATTGATGTCCTCGACATCGAGCGTCATCGGCTCGTCGGCCCGCAGCCGCGCCCATTCTTCGATCGAAAACTGCAGATAGGGCGCGTAGGCGATTTTTTTCGGCATGATCAGTCTTGCGTCCGCGCGGCTTTTTCAGCCAGCCCCGATTGCGCGGTCCGGCTGTCGAGTTCGGCCATCACCGCATCAAGCGCAACGCCTTCAGAACGCAGCAGCACAAGGAGATGATAGATGAGATCGGCACTTTCCTTGGTCAGTTCGGCCTTGTCGCCGCTGACGGCAGCGATCACCGCTTCGGTCGCTTCTTCGCCGAGCTTTTGCGCGCACTTGGCCGTGCCTTTGGACAAAAGCTTGGCGGTATAAGATTCGTCCGGCGAAGCCTTGGCCCGTTCGGCCAGCCGCGCGTCGAGCGCTTCGATGGTCAGTGTCATCTTTCCCCCCTCAGTCGAGCCGCATGGGAATGCCGGCGGCCGCCATGTGTGCCTTAGCCTCACCGATCGTATAGGTCCCGAAGTGAAAGATCGAGGCGGCGAGGACAGCCGTGGCGTGGCCCTCTCTCACCCCATCGACCAAATGGTCGAGCGTGCCAACCCCACCAGAGGCGATCACCGGGACCTCGACCGCATCGGCAATCGTTCGCGTCAATTGAAGATCGAACCCCGATTTTGTGCCGTCGCGATCCATCGAGGTCACCAGCAATTCGCCGGCCCCGCGCTCGACCGCGCCA
Source organism: Pelagibacterium luteolum (assembly GCF_900100665.1). Classification (GTDB taxonomy): domain Bacteria; phylum Pseudomonadota; class Alphaproteobacteria; order Rhizobiales; family Devosiaceae; genus Pelagibacterium; species Pelagibacterium luteolum. Next base: position 543,428 of record NZ_FNCS01000001.1, on the reverse strand, counting down.
ATGGCGAACTCCACGGCATTGATCCCCGTCGGTTTGCGCCCGCCATGGGTGAAGATTTCCCATGTCCCGCTCTCACCGCGCTTGGCGTCGACAGAAACGACGATGCACTGATTGCCGAATTTATCCGCCGCCCGGGCCACGAAGTCTGGATCTGCAACGGCGGCGGAATTGATCGATACCTTGTCGGCACCCGACAAAAGCAGCTTGCGGATATCGTCATTGGACCGCACGCCACCGCCGACGGTCACCGGCATGAAGCAATGCTCGGCGGTCCGCGCCACGACGTCGAAAATCGTATCACGCCCCTCATGGCTGGCGGCGATGTCGAGAAAGCACAATTCGTCCGCTCCCGCCGCGTCATAGGCAATCGCCGCCTCGACTGGATCGCCAGCATCGCGCAGATCGACGAAATTGACGCCCTTGACGACGCGACCGTCCTTAACGTCCAAACAGGGAATAATGCGGGCCTTGAGGGTCATGACTGGACCCCTCCGTTTCTCATTGCGGATCGCGCATGCGGTCGCGGTCGGCTTTGTAGCGGCGATAGATAATATGGCTCAAAAGCGCAATCCCCCAGAACAGCAGCGCCGTTCCGCCCATGGGCACTGTGGCCAGCATCAGCCAGCCCAATACGCCCATGAAGGCCAATAGACCCCCGATGTCGGTGCCGTTGACGATGCATGGGTACACACCCGCCTCATCCACGCGGCAGCCATTTGGATCGGCGATGAGATAGACGATCCAAACCGAAAGGATCGGAAACACCGCAAAGAGGATGATGAGCACCAGCGTTATGGCATAGGGCAGCCAGGGAAAGGGCCGGCCACGCACCGTGCTCACGCCGCGGCCCTCAAAAGCGCCAGTGCTTCACGTGAATCAATACGCCCGTCGTACAAGGCGCGGCCCGAAATCGCGCCTTCGAGGATTTTCGCATCCGGCTCGATCATGCGCCGTACGTCCTCGATGCCGGCCAGTCCACCTGAGGCAATGACTGGAATTGTCGTCGCGTTGGCCAGTTCCAGCGTCGAGGGCCAATTGATGCCCTTCAGGACACCATCGCGATCGATATCGGTATAGATGATCGCCGCAACGCCGGCGCCCTCGAAGCGCTGCGCCAATTCGATTGCGGTCAGCTCGGACGTTTCGGCCCAACCTTCCACCGCCACCTTGCCGCCGCGCGCGTCGATCCCAACCGCCACCTGCCCGGGAAACGCCTTGCAGGCGGCCTTGACCAGCGCGGGATCGCGCACGGCGACAGTTCCGAGGATCACCCTCGCCAGACCTTTGTCGAGCCAGCTTTCGATATGGGCCAGCGTGCGGATACCGCCGCCGAGCTGCACGGGGAAATCCACGGCCTTCAAGATCGCATCTACCGCCGCGCCATTGACGCTCTCGCCGGCAAAGGCGCCATTGAGATCGACGACGTGGAGATATTCGAACCCCTGAGCCTCAAAACTCTTGGCCTGCGCTGCCGGGTCGTCGTTAAAGACAGTTGCCTGCTCCATGTCGCCAAGCTTGAGCCTGACGCATTGGCCGTCCTTGAGGTCGATGGCTGGGAAAAGGATCATGGACGCCACTTCAAAAAGTTGGAAATCAGGGCCAGGCCGAGCGTCTGGCTCTTTTCAGGGTGGAACTGGGTGCCGAAGATATTGTCACGCCCGACGATCGCGGTGATCGGTCCGCCATAATCGGCGGTGGCGATCACGTCGCCGGGGTGTTCGACCCGCATGTGATAGGAGTGCACGAAATAGGCGTGCAGCCCATCTTCGCCCGTCTCAATCCCATCGAGGAGGGCATGCGGCTTTGCGATATCGAGCGTGTTCCAGCCCATATGTGGCACTTTGAGCGTCGCATCGCTCGGCACGATCTTTTCAATCGCTCCGTCGATCCAGCCCAGCCCCAGCGTTTCGACTTTTTCGCGCCCGACGCTGGCCAGCAATTGCATGCCGACGCAGATGCCGAAAAACGGGGTCCCACCCTCGATGACTTTTTCGTTCAGGACCTCATGCATGCCCGCGACGGCGTCGAGCCCTGCCATGCAATCGGCAAAGGCACCCACGCCGGGCAAGACGATCCGATCGGCCAGGCGCACGGCTTCGGCGTCAGCACTGACCAGCACCTTCGTGTCAGTCTCCTGCGCGGCGCGCAAAAAGGCTTTTTCCGCCGATTTGAGATTGCCGGCGCCGTAATCGATGATCGCGACGGTCTGGGTCATGGCCGGGCTCCATAGGTTCGCTCCAGCCACAGGCGCTCGGCGGTTTCGGTATCGGGCGCAACCAGCTCGCCGCTCGTAATCCAGTCGCGCCGACGCAGGACGCGCCCGGCAATCTGTGGCGCGGCATAGCCCGCCCACAGCGCAAAGACCAGATAGAGGACGATGGCCGCGTCGTCTCCGATATGGGGCGCCAGACGATAAAGGCCGATCGCTATGACCGCCCAGAGGCAAAAGAACGCGACCGCGCCACGGAGCAGCGCCCATAGCGGTGTCACAAGGAAAGCGAACCAGGAAAACCGGTCGCCGAGAACCGCAATGGCGTCGGGTCCGGCCTCCGGCTTGGCATAAATTGTATAAAGGCTCATGATCGAAACATCCCGCCGAGGGCTTATTGCCCCCTTATGGGTTAGAGAACGCCCTTGGTCGAGGGCACCTTGTCGCTGGCGCGGGCATCGATTTCGATGGCCTGCCGCAGCGCCCGCGCCAAAGCCTTGAACAGGCTCTCGGCAACATGGTGATTGTTGTCGCCATAATGGTTTTCGGCGTGCAGCGTAATGCCGGCATTGATCGCGATGGCCTGGAAGAATTCGCGCACCAGTTCGGTGTCGAACGTCCCGATCTTGGGTGCCGTGAACGCTACGCGCCAGACAAGAAACGCCCGGCCCGAAACATCGAGCGCCACCGACGATTTTGTGCCGTCCATGACGAGATCGCTGGCGCCATAGCGCACAATGCCTGTCTTGTCGCCCAGGGCGGTCCTGATCGCCTGGCCGATGGCGATGCCCACATCCTCGACAGTGTGGTGATCATCGATATGAAGATCGCCCTTGGCCTTGATCGTCATGTCGATCAGGGAGTGGCGGGACAACTGGTCGAGCATGTGATCGAAAAAGCCGACCCCGGTCGCGATGTCGCGCGCGCCCGTGCCGTCGAGATCGAGTGTGACGACGATCTCGGTTTCGTTGGTCTTGCGATCGAGCGTTGCCTTGCGCATGTCCCGGCCCTCTTGCCTGCCCATTTTCTGCCAATGGGAAATTTCGCGATTGCTCTAACAGCTTGCAGGGCAGGGGGAAAGCCCGCCCTCCGGCTCATCGCATTGCATTTAGCGCGCGCAATCCTAAATAAAGGCCAACGCGTTTTGTTAGCAAAGGCATTTGGTCTCCATGACAACAATCGTTTCAGTGCGCAAAGGTAATCAGGTCGTTGTGGCCGGTGACGGACAGGTTTCGCTCGGTCAGACGGTCATGAAGCACTCGGCCAAAAAGGTCCGCCGCCTGGCCGGAGGCTCGGTGATCGCCGGATTTGCCGGCGCCACCGCCGACGCTTTCACGCTGTCGGAACGCCTCGAAGCCAAGCTCGAACAATATCCCGGACAGTTGATGCGCGCCTGCGTGGAACTGGCCAAGGATTGGCGCACCGACCGCTATCTGCGCCGCCTCGAAGCCATGATGATCGTCGTCGATAAATCCGACACGCTGATTCTCACGGGCACCGGCGATGTGCTCAGCCCCGAAGACGGCATCGCCGCCATCGGGTCGGGCGGCAATTATGCGCTTGCCGCGGCTCGCGCCCTTGCCGACAGCGATAAGTCGGCCGAGGACATCTCGCGAAAAGCCATGGCGATCGCAGCCGACATCTGCGTTTACACCAATGCCGATGTAGCGGTCGAGACGCTCGAGACGAGCTCTTGAGCCTTTCGATCCGCCCACTGACCCCCGACGACGCAGAGGCTTATGGCCAGCTTCGACTGGCCGGGCTCAAGGCGGATGCACGGGCTTTTGCGTCCGATTACGCTGCCGAAGCCAAGCTGACGGTCACCGACCACCGCAAGACCCTTGATGCTAATCGCATGGTGGGGGCCTTTGACGGCGACACTCTTGTCGGATCGGTCGGCTATTTCGTGCCGCGCCACGCCTCGATGGCCCATCGCGGCCATGTCTGGGGCATGATCGTTGCCAAATCCCATCGTGGGCAGGGCATCGGGCGTAGTGTGCTTTCGGCACTGGTCGAGGATGCAAAGGCGCAGAACCTGCGCCAGCTTCACCTTGGAGTCGGCGCCTATAACGTCGCCGCGATCCATCTCTACAAGCGCCTGGGGTTTTGCACCTACGGCACCGAACCGCGCGCCCTCCATATTGGCGATGAAGACATCGACGAGCATCTGATGGTGCTCTTTCTGGACAAAGAAGACAGGTAAATGACCGATAGAAGTTTTTCCCCCCGCGAGATCGTTTCCGAGCTGGACCGCTACATCATTGGTCAGGCTGAAGCCAAGCGCGCCGTCGCCATCGCACTCCGCAACCGCTGGCGCCGCCAGCAATTGCCCGAGGACATCCGGCGCGAGGTCAGCCCCAAAAACATCTTGATGATCGGGCCGACCGGTGTTGGCAAGACCGAGATTTCCCGCCGCCTGGCCCGGCTGGCGCAGGCGCCCTTCGTCAAGGTCGAAGCCACGAAATTTACCGAAGTGGGCTATGTCGGCCGCGACGTCGAGCAGATGATCCGCGATCTTGTCGAAGCCGGCATCGTGATCCTGAAGGAAAAAAAGCGCGCCGAGGTCAAGGCCAAGGCCCATCTGGCCGCCGAGGAGCGCGTCATCGACGCGCTGGTCGGGCAGTCGGCCACGCCATCGACGCGCGATGCGTTCAGGAAAAAGCTCCGCGACAACGAACTCGACGACAAGGAAATCGAGATCGAAGTGCCGGCGAACTCCGGCATGCCGATGTTCGATATGCCCGGCATGCCGGGTGGCTCGATGGGGATGATCAATCTCTCCGACATGTTCGGCAAGGCGTTCGGCGGCAAGACCCAGAAGCGTACCGTCAAGGTCAAAGACAGCTACGAAATCCTCATCAACCAGGAAGCCGACAAGCTGCTCGATCAGGACAAGATCAACACCGAGGCCATCGAACTCGTCGAAAACCACGGCATCGTCTTTATCGATGAGATCGACAAGGTCGCGGCCAAGGAAGGCGGGGTCACCGGCGGTCCGTCGCGCGAAGGCGTGCAGCGCGATTTGCTGCCTTTGATCGAAGGCACGACGGTCTCGACCAAATACGGCCCGGTCAACACCGACCATATCCTGTTCATTGCCTCGGGCGCCTTCCACGTCTCAAAGCCATCGGACCTTTTGCCCGAACTCCAGGGCCGCCTTCCGATCCGGGTGGAACTGAAAGCTCTGACGCGCGAGGATTTCATCAAAATCCTCACGGACACCGAATATTCGCTGATCCGGCAGTATGTGGCCCTGATGGGAACCGAAGGCGTCACGCTCGATTTCACCGACGACGCCATCGAGGCGGTGGCCGACGTGTCGGTTTCTGTCAACTCGACTGTCGAAAACATCGGCGCCCGCCGCCTGCAGACGGTGCTGGAACGACTCGTCGAGGACATCTCGTTCACCGCATCCGATAAATCCGGCACCGCGGTCACCATCGACGGCGAGATGGTCAGGAACACCGTCGGGAAGATGGCCGGCGACGCCGATTTGAGCCGCTACGTGCTGTAAACACAGCCTCCGAAAACTGGATCCCGGCTCAAAGCCGGGACGACGGCTGGGGGTTTTCGCAGCCTGCTTACCCCCACTGTCACCCCGGGCGAAGACCCGGCGCCCAGTATGCTGCGTGCCGACTAGAGTCTAACTCCCCCCGAAGAACGCGATGGCCCGGCCAGCAAACAACACCGAGATCCACAATAGGATCGAGACCGTCGCCGAGACCCGCGTCACCGCGCTTTCGGGCCAAAGATGCCGGCGCCCAAACACGAAAAACCCAGCATTGGCCAGCGCCAGCCCGATCAGCCCCAGCTTGGTCAGAAACACAGGATTGCCGGCATATTCGCCGGGTCGGACCGAAAACAGCAGCGCACCCGTCACCAGTGCCACGGCAAGCGCCGCAATGGCCACTGGCCGCAAAACCCCGATCGCCGCATCGAGCGGTACCGCGCGTCCAGCCCCAAGTACCCGCGCATCCATGAGCACGGCGCTAGTCACCAGCATCCCCAGCGACAGGATGTGCAGCGCGTTGACGATCGGATAGGCGAAAAGATCGCGGCGCAGATAGATGGCCAGCGGCAGGCTCTCGATCGCCTCAAGCATCCCTACTGGTCGAGCTCGGCGGCAAATTCGGGATAGACGTCGTATGTCGCGTCCCCGACGACCAGCCGCACCGCCTTCATGCGATAATCGGCCTCATCGAGCGCCCGATGCCCGTGCGCGACCACCGTGTCACCGATGGCCACGACATCCTCATCGAACCCCGAGGCCAGCGTGCGATCGACCGGCGCCAGCTCGACAGTCCAGTCGTTGGTCCCATCGTTGAGCGTTAATGTGGGGTGGGGCTGGCCGATATAGATATCGGTCAAACTGCCTTCGAGTTCGAACCAGTCCTCACTGGCCCAGCTCCAACCGTGATGGGCCAGTGCCGGCACGGCGACCATCAAGGGCAGGGCGGCGAAAAGAGCCAGAAGGCGAGACAACGGCGACATGGCGAACACTCCCGTTTCTGCACGTGTCGAAGGCAATAGCCTCGCGCGACAATGTGGCGCAGGCAAGGAAGCTCAAGGTTTTGCGCGCACCGCTCGCCGCATTACCTCGTCGCGCACTGCCTTGAGGTCCTCGGGCGAAAGTTTCGAAATTTCCCGACCCAGAACATTGGTCAATTCGGTCGCTTCGGGCGGCATGCCGGCGGTGTCGATAGTGATCTTGGGGTCGGACACCTCGGCCAGCCGTTGGATTTCCTCGGCCTCGTCCCAGATGACGTTGAAATAGGCGATGATGCGCTGGATCATGAACCAGGTCGGCTTGCCGCGCTTGCCGTGCTCGAGGGCGGAGAGATAGGCGCTCGAAACATTGAGCGCCTTGGCCATGTCTTTCAGCGCAATATTGCGATCGGCGCGCAGTCTGCGCAGTTTCGCTCCAAGCGGGGTCACATTTCCCTCCGGCGTTTGAGGCGAACGTAGAGCGCACCGCCACCGCCATGGCTCTGATGGGCCGGGTCGATCCCCGCCACAAGAGGCGAGAGATGCGGCGCGTTGAGCCAGAGCGGCACCATGTCTCGCAGCACGCCCTTGCGTTCGAGCTGGAGATAGCCGGTCTTTTTGATCCCTTTGCCCGTAATAACCAGAAGCGTCCGATCTCCCCGCGCCGCGCGCGCGGCAACGAAATTTTCAAGCGCGATCTGGGCTTGCATCTGGGTCATGCCGTGGAGATCGATCGTGCCGTCGATCGGCTCGCGCCCGCTGGCCACGCGCCGCTTGAGATTGGGCTCGATGGGCTTTTCGCTCGCCGCGACCTTTGAGGCCGCGATCATCGGACGCCGTGAGGGCATTGGGGGTTTGGCAAACCGGGACGGCTCTGGGCGCCGCATTTGCGCATCCTGAGGCGCGTCCGGCTCGACGATCGCATCGAGCACGGCCTTGGGATCGGCGCTCTTGCGCTTGGCAAGCGGGTCGACCGTCTTGCCGACGGCATTCCACAAATGCCAGTCGCGCACCGGCCCGCTCTTTGGTTTTCGCGTGCCGGGCGGTTTTCGCGCCATGACTAAAGCCCCGGAGCCGGGTGTTATTCTAAATCGTTGGTGGCGACGAGCTTCCAGTTGGGATCGCGCGACTTGGTGTTGCGCATGAAGGTCCACTCGTCGGCAATCGCCACGACCTGGCCGGGCGTGCCCTCGACGATTTCGCCTTCGCGGTCCTTGGTGATGGAAACCACTTCGGCGTCGATCTTGAGCGTTACCACCGCGTTGCGCTTGTCGAGCTCGGCTTCGACATATTCGATGTTGGAAAGGCCGACGAAGGTAAATTCGGTCGAATGCCCGGCCGCTTCGCGCTCGGTGATCGCTGCATCGAAGCTGTCATAGACGTCCTTGTCGAGCAGGCCCTTGAGCGCCTTGCGGTCGCCGGCGGCGTAAGCTGTGACGATCATCTCGTAAGCGGCCTTCGCCCCTTCGAGAAATTGTTTTGGCGAAAACGCGGGATCGACATCGGCAATAGCGCGCAATCCGGCCTCGACTTCAGGCTTTCCAGCCGAGAATTTTTCGATCTCCGCTTCGAGCTTGCGCTGGGCGCGCTCGGCCTCGGCATTGTCGACCTGGCCCCGGCGGGGCATCTGGACGACGTTTTCGTCATTGTCAGGGCGGGTGCGCGACACGGATTCATAGCGCTGGGAGGGCGGACGTTCGTTTCCGGTCCGCGTGCCCAGCACCGAGCGCAGCCGCAGAAGAACCACGATCGCGACGATGATGACGATGAGGGTCGGGAAATCCAAAAATTCGCCCATGAGTGTGGTTCTGGCTCCAAATGTAACGGTCGGCGCCCGCGGACCCTGGCAAATCAAGCCATGGCGCCTTCGCTGCGGACGGTCGCAATCTCTAGGTTGTGACCTATATATATGTAAACCGGCCCTGCAAACCAGTTTGCGGTGGCATTATTGTGATCTGGGGCGTTATTGCGCCCCCTTTAACGGAGACAGAGCGCTTTGGGACGCATGATCGTTCTCGCAGTCCTGGCACTGCCCTTCCTTGAAATCGCGACCTTCATCTGGGTGGGCGGACAGATCGGCATATTGGGCACGCTTGCCGCCATTATCCTCACCGCCTTTGCCGGCATCGCCATCGTGCGCTGGCAAGGTTTGGGCATGATCATGGACACGCGCGCCATGATGGCGCGGGGAGAAATGCCGCAAAAGCAGTTCGCCGAAATGATGATGATCGCTGTGGCCGGCTTCCTGCTCATCGTGCCCGGATTTCTCACCGACGTCCTGGGGCTCCTGCTGCTCATACCACCCGTCCGCAGCTGGATTTACCAGGCGATGAGCCGCAACATGGTGATCGTCACCAATTACCGGCCATCCCAGCCCGGACCGGCCCAAAGGGCCATCGATCTCGATAGCGATTCCTATCGCTAGGCCCTCTTTGCTTGTGGCACGGGCGCAAAAATGCTAGCCAACCGGCGAAAAATTTCGCGCCCCGCCCGCTTGGGGTGTCCCGTATAACCGTTGAGGAAAAGATTAGGCCAATGGCTGAAGACGATAGCAACACCCCGGATGTGACCGCCAACGAAGCCGGCCAGCCCAGCGGCCAGGCGCCCCAGTTCGGCATTGCCGGCCAGTACGTCAAGGATCTCAGCTTCGAGAACCCCAACGCGCCCGCATCGCTCGTCTCCGGCCAGACCAATCCGGGCTCAAACGTCAATATCAACGTCCAGGTCAAAAAGCAGGCCGACGATCTTTACGCCGTCGAAATCGGCTTGAACGTCAAGACCGAGCGCGATTCAAAGGTGCTTTACGCGCTCGAACTGGTCTATGGCGGCCTGTTCCGCACCAAGAACATCCCCGAAAACCAGCTCGGGCCACTGCTTATGGTCGAAGCCCCGCGCCTGATCTTCCCGTTCGCGCGCCAGGTCCTGGCGCAGACAATCCAGTCGGGCGGTTTCCCCCCGCTGCTGCTCGAGCCCGTTGACTTCCTCGCCCTCTACCGCCGCAATCTCGCTACAGCCGCTGAAAAGATCAAGCAGGCCCAGCCCGACGGCACCACCGAGCCGAGCCCGACCGTCAACTAAGCGGTTGCGATAAAAGCATTTGAAAAAGCCCCGGGCGGACGCCTCGGGGCTTTTTTGTGGTCAGCGACGTCTTTTGTGGGCTCAAGGCCGGGTTGACGCCTGGAGGCGGGATGTACGAATGGTAGAACGCCACCCAGCACCAGGCTCGCGATCGTTGCCGGGACTGGCCTAGGCCCGCAACTCGACCTCGATTGTCAAATATTCCAGCCACATCGCCTTGTCGCCCATCTCCCCAACGAACGCCGCATGCAGTTCGCGTTCGCGATCCGTCAGCCGGGCGGGCAGGGGCGTTGGCCGCTGGCGCGCCGGCGGGCGGACCATGCCGGAACGGAACTGGCTTTCGGCCTCTGCCGAAAGCGCAAGTGCCACTTGCCGACCGCCGATCAGCTCAAGATAGACCTCGGCGAGGATTTCGCTGTCCAGCAGCGCGCCGTGAAGACTGCGGCGGGAATTATCGATGCCATACGTCTTGCACAGGGCATCAAGGCTCACCCGCGCGCCAGGATGAATTTTCCGCGCCAGCGTCACCGTATCGATCACCGGATTGACGAGGTGCTTGCGACCGCTCCATTCGAGTTCGGCGTTCAGAAAGCCCATATCGAAGGGCGCATTGTGGATGATCAGCGGATCATCGCCGATAAAATCGAGAAACCCTTGCGCTAGTTCGGCAAATTTGGGCTTGTCGCGCAAAAATTCTTCCGACAGCCCGTGCACCCGAAACGCCTCTTCGGGCATGTCGCGCTCGGGGTTGATATAGACGTGATGATGGCGTCCGGTCGGTACGTGGTTGATCAGTTCCACGCAGCCGATCTCGACGACCCTGTCTCCACCGGCCGGTGAAAGCCCCGTGGTTTCGGTATCCAGGACGATTTCGCGCAACAGGTTCACAAGCCGACATCCTTTTTGAGCGCTATGATCGCCGCGTCTGTTTCGGCAAGGGTCTGGTCCATTGAGCCCGATGTGTCGATGGTATAGTCGGCCCGCCGGCGCTTTTCGTCCTGGGATAGCTGGCGCGACAAGATGAGTTTGAGCTTGTCTTCGCTCATCCCCGGTCGTTCCAGAACACGCTGGCGTTGAATATCTGGATCGCACCAGGTGACCACGACCTTATCGATCGAATATTTGGCGCCCGTTTCGAAAAATAGCGGGATTTCGATGACCGCAATCTCTGCCCCATTGGCCTCGGCAGCTTCCATGAAGTCGATGGCCTTTTCGCGCACGAGAGGATGAATCACCTCTTCGAGCTCTCCGATCCTCTGGGGTTCGGCGGCAATGGCGGCGGACAGTTTCCTGCGATCGACGGCCCCATCGATAACCGTTCCGGGAAAGAGGGTCTCGACAAGCGGGGCGGCCTTGCCGGCATAGAGCGCGTGCACGGCCTCATCGGCCGAATAGGTGGCAATCCCCTGTTCAGCAAAGCGTGCAAGAACAGTGGATTTGCCCGTGGCGATCGATCCCGTCAGCGCGACCCTGAGCATATCTCGCTTATCCCCAACCGTCATGTTGCAGCCAGAACGCGGGCGCGCAGCGCTGCATCCACCTCTGGCCGGACCCCGAACCAGGCCTCAAAACCCGGAACGGCCTGATGGAGCAGCATACCCAGCCCATCCACCGTGGAAAACCCCTTGGCCGATGCATCAGCTAAAAGCGGCGTGATCAGCGGCGCATAGACGATATCGGTCACGACAGCGCGGCCATCGAGGCGCGCCAGGTCGAAATCTGGAAACTGGGTACCACCCATTCCGACCGACGAGGTGTTGACCAGAAGCGTCGCCGCCGGCGCGACGGCGTTGAAATCCTCGAGCGCGCCGGGCACGACACTCGGCGCAAAAGCCGCAGCAAGGCTTTCGGCCCGGGACAGCGTGCGGTTGAGGAGATGGATGCGATCGATGCCCCTATCGATCAATCCGGCCAGGACGGCCCGCGCCGCGCCACCGGCCCCGATGACGATCGCCGCGCCGCTTATATCGGACCACCCAGGCGCGCCCTGATCGAGATTGGCCAGAAACCCGAGATAGTCGGTGTTTCGTCCGATCAAGCGCCCCGTCTCGGAGACGATGGTGTTGACGGCGCCGATCGTTCTGGCCAGTGGATCGACCTCATCGAGGAGGCCCATCACCGCTTCCTTGTGGGGAATGGTGACATTGCCGCCGACAAATTCGCCCTGCCTGACCCTGTCGATGAATGCCGCCAGATTTTCAGGGGCGACATCGATTGCGCTGTAGGACCCATCGATCCCGAGTTCATCGAGCCATGACCCATGGATCAACGGCGATTTGGAATGGGCGATCGGGTGGCCGATGACGAACGCGTTTTTCACCGCTCTCCCCCTTGCGACAGGGTTTCGGGCGCATGGACCGCCAGCGCATCGAGCAGGGCCAGAAGCGGCAACCCTAATATGGTGAAATAGTCCCCTTGCACGCGCGAAAAGAGCCGCACCGATGGGCCTTCAAGGCGATAGCCGCCGACCGAACCAAGGATGGCCTCTCCCTCGAGCCTTAAGACGATATCGAGCTCGGCGCGCGAAAAATCCTTAAACGTCAGGGTCGCGGTATCGACAGCGCTCCAGACGATTTCGCCGTCCCGCGCCAGCGCGACGCCGGAATGGAGGCTGTGGCTGGTGCCTGCCATCGCCATCAAATTACCCGCCGCTTCCGCGATCGTTGCAGGTTTATGCCGACCCTCGCCGTCCTGATCAAATGTTTGGTCGGCCCCGATCACCACAGCGCCTGGGTTCGCCTTGCTCACTGCCAGCGCCTTGGACTTGGCCAAAGCGACGGCGAGCCCTTGGCGATTCTCGCCCTGCGTCAACAGACGATCTTCGATTTCCCGTTCGTCGATCGGCGCGCTTGCAACCAAAAAGTGTAAACCCGCGTTATCGAGCAGGGTTTTCCGGATCGGGCTTTTGGAAGCTAAGATCAGCATGGCCGGGCGTTTGACGGTTGGTTGGTACGCTGGTTTTTCACAAGGCTGCGCACAGGGAAAGCCCAAACGCCCCATTCTCGACCAAGGGCGAGGTTTATCCCCATCGTCTCGATTTGCGTTAACAGTTCGTTACCTGTGGGCGAGCGTGGAGCCATGTGCAAAACAGCGGGTAAAACCGCGTGTCGGGCGCCCGGATCGCCGTTTACCTTTCGTTAAGGTTTTGCACAGCCACACCTCTTAACAAACCGTTAACGCCCGGCGCTTTAGGGCCAGATCACCCCGAAGCGCCCAAGGGTTTTGGACTCCACCTCACTGTGCGAAACCGCCGCAAGCCTCTTTGCGACCCATCGGTTGTGGGCGCTTTAGAATTGGTGCAAAACACAGCCATAATAATAAAGAAGAGTCTTTTAAGACTTCTAATTAAGTCCCGCCCGAAGACCGCCCAAGACAATTTCCAAAGGCCCCATGACCCAGACCTCTCCACAAGGCAAGCCGCTGCTCGACACCGTTCTCGGGCATCGCCAGGCAACACCCCCTATCTGGATCATGCGCCAGGCCGGTCGCTATCTGCCCGAATATCTGAAGGTCCGCGAAGAGGCCGGATCGTTTCTCGATCTCTGCTACAATCCAAAGCTTGCTGCCGAGGTAACGCTGCAGCCCCTCAAACGCTTCGATCTCGATGCAGCGATCCTGTTTTCCGATATCCTCGTCATCCCCGACGCCCTTGGCCAGTCAGTCCGCTTTGAAAAAGGCGAGGGGCCAATGCTTGAGCCCATAAAGGCCAGCGATGTCGCCCGTCTCGATCCCGAAAGGGTCGTGGAGCGTCTGGCACCCGTTTTGGAGACGCTTAGTCGCATCAAGCCTGCCCTGGCCCCGGACAAGACCCTGATCGGGTTCTGTGGCGCCCCCTGGACCGTTGCGACCTATATGATCGGCGGACGCGGATCGCCCGATCAGGCTGCGGCCCGCATTTTCGCGCTTGAGCACCCTGAAGCTTTTTCCGCCCTGATGGACGTGCTTGTCGAAGCCTCGGCGCTTTATCTCGCCGCACAATTCAAGTCGGGCGCCGATATGGTGCAGATTTTCGAATCCTGGGCTCTCAATCTCGACGAGACCGCATTTCGCACCAATGTAATCGAGCCCAATCGCCGCCTCGTCGCCCGTTTACGCGAACTTATCCCCGGCGCACCGATCACCGGTTTTCCCCGTGGCGCTGCCGGCATGCTGGCCGAATACGTAGAAAAGACCGGCGTTTCAGCGCTGGGCCTCGATTACGCGACCCCGCTCGATTTCGCGTCGAGCACTTTCGCCAAAACCCTGCCGCTACAGGGCAATCTCGATCCCCTGCGCCTCGTTGCCGGCGGCGAGCAGATGCGCACGAGAGCGCGTGAGATTGTCTCGGCCTTTGCCGATCGCCCGCATATCTTCAATCTGGGCCACGGCATCGTCCCGCAAACCCCGATTGATCACGTCGCCGACCTGATCGCCACGGTCAAAGGAACGAGGGATTAAAACATGCTCGAATGGGTCAAAGCGCTGCATGTCATTTCCGTCATCGCCTGGATGGCCGGAATGCTCTATCTGCCGCGGTTGTTCGTCTATCACGCCGATGCCGAGAAGGGCTCGGTGCAGTCCGAAACCTTCAAGGTGATGGAACGCCGTCTTTATCGCGCCATCACTACGCCCGCGATGATCGCGAGCTGGGTGTTCGGGCTCTGGATGATCCATCTATACGGCTCGGCCATCTTCGCGATGGGCTGGATCTGGCTCAAACTGGCCTTTGTCGTGCTGCTTTCGGGCTTTCACGGCTTTCTCGGCGCGTCGCTCAAACGCTTTGCGCGCGACGACAACACCCGTCCGGCTAAATTCTACCGCATGATCAACGAAGTCCCGACCATTCTGATGATCGTTATCGTCATCGCGGTCATCGTCAAACCGTTCTAGGACCGGCGCGACCAAAAATTTCGGTTCCGCTTGCAATGAGCGGGCCGAATGGTCTATGAAAATGCCAACTCGCGTATTCGTTGCGAGACGGGCAGCATCCGCCTTGCCCCGCACCTCCCCTCCTTATTTGTCTCATCTCCATCTCCCTTAAGAAGGCTGATCATGGAATTCATGAAGCTCAGGGACTTAAAGGCCAAATCTCCGGCCGAATTGCAGTCCTTTGCCGAAGAGCTCGAAGTCGAAAACGCCAATACCCTGCGCAAGCAGGAATTGATGTTTGCAATACTAAAGCAATTGGCCACGCGGGATGTGGAAATCATTGGTGAAGGCGTAGTCGAAGTCCTGCCCGACGGGTTCGGATTCCTGCGCTCCCCCGATGCGAACTACCTTCCAGGTCCCGACGACATTTACGTCAGTCCCTCCCAGATTCGCCGCTTTGGTCTCAGAACGGGCGATACGGTCGAGGGCCAGATCCGCTCTCCCAAGGAAGGCGAACGCTATTTCGCGCTTCTCAAGGTCAATACGATCAATTTCGAAGATCCCGAGCGGGTTCGCCACAAGATCAATTTCGACAATTTGACGCCGCTCTATCCCGACGAGCGGCTGAATATGGAACTGGCTGATCCGACCACTAAGGATCGTTCGGCCCGCGTCATCGATCTCGTCGCGCCACTGGGCAAGGGCCAGCGCGCCCTGATCGTTGCGCCGCCGCGTACTGGTAAGACCGTATTGTTGCAAAATATTGCACAATCGATCGCGACCAATCACCCCGAATGCTATCTCATCGTGCTTCTGATCGACGAACGTCCCGAAGAAGTCACCGACATGCAGCGCTCGGTCAAAGGCGAGGTCATCTCCTCGACCTTCGACGAACCGGCCTCGCGTCACGTCCAAGTGGCTGAGATGGTTATCGAAAAAGCCAAGCGTCTCGTTGAGCACAAGCGTGACGTCGTGATCCTTCTCGATTCGATCACCCGTCTGGGCCGTGCCTACAACACCGTCGTGCCGTCATCGGGCAAGGTTCTGACGGGTGGTGTGGACGCCAATGCCCTGCAGCGCCCCAAGCGCTTTTTCGGCGCCGCCCGCAACATCGAAGATGGCGGCTCGCTAACCATCATTTCGACAGCGCTGATCGACACCGGCAGCCGGATGGACGAAGTGATCTTTGAAGAGTTCAAGGGCACCGGTAACTCGGAAATCGTTCTCGATCGTAAGGTCTCCGACAAGCGCGTCTTCCCCGCCATCGACGTCACGAAGTCCGGCACCCGCAAGGAAGAGCTGCTGGTCGAGCCCGATGTCCTTCGCAAGATGTATGTCCTGCGCCGCATTCTCAACCCGATGGGCACAGTCGACGCCATGGAGTTCCTTTTGGATAAACTCCGCCAGACCAAGACCAATGGCGAGTTCTTCGATTCGATGAACACCTAAGCATCAAGGGCGGCCACCCAGCCGCCCTTTTTCTTGCCGGTCCTTTTGAGCGCCCGCAGCGGACAACCTCCCACCACCGTCATCCTCGAGCCTGCCCCGAGGACCCCTCTCGTCCCAACACCCTACGCCAAACCTTGCTCGGCCGGTCGATCGGCGCTATTTCCTGCCCGACACCCAGGAAAATCATCGCCTTGCCTCAACCTTCGACCATCGTCGCCCTTTCGTCCGGCAGCCTGCCCTCGGGCGTTGCGATTATCCGCCTGTCGGGCCCGGCTAGTTTCGATACCGTCCAGGCTCTCGCTGGCGCGCTCCCACAGCCCCGCACGTTGGCCCTTAAATCTCTGCGCCACCCGATAACCCGTGAAATTCTTGACCGCGGCCTCATTGCCATTTTCCCCGGCCCAGCGTCGTTTACCGGCGAAGACTGCGCCGAAATGCAGATCCACGGCTCACCCGCCGGCGTGAAGGCGGTGCTTTCGGCCCTCACTGCCCTAGATGGTGTCACCCTTGCTGCCGCAGGTGATTTCACCCGCCGCGCCTTTGAAAACGGCAAACTCGATCTCACCGCCATCGAAGGTCTGGGCGATCTGCTCGCCGCCGAAACCGAAACACAGCGCCGCCAGGCGCTGGTGCGTCTCGAAGGCGGACTTGCCGATCAGATATCCCTCTGGCGTTCCCTCTTGCTTGATGCACGCGCCGAGATCGAAGCGCGGCTCGATTTTTCAGACGAGGACGACGTTCCCTTCGAACTCCCCGCGCATTTCGTGTCCGATCTCGAGCTCCTGCGATCCGCGCTCGCGGAGACCTTGGCGCGGTACAATTCCGGTCGTATCGTTAGGGAAGGATTTCGCGTCGTTCTGGCGGGCGCACCCAATGCCGGAAAGTCTAGTCTTCTCAATGCCTTATCGGGATCGAACCTCGCAATCGTCACGGCCGAAGCCGGCACGACCCGCGACACCAAGGATGTGGCGATCGATCTGGGTGGCCAATTGGTTATCGTCACAGATACCGCTGGCCTCCGCCAGACGGACAGTATCGCCGAGGGTGAGGGCATCAAGCGCGCCCAGATTGCCATGGACGCGGCCGATCTGGTCCTCTGGCTCCAGGCCCCGGACACTGAGGCCGCAGATCGGTGTATCGGCGATGTCGAGACCTGGGTTATTGCCACGAAATCGGACTTGTCGCCACCAGCCGGGCCCGTGGATATGGTCATCTCGACGCAGACCGGGCAGGGGCTCGACGTCTTGCTAAGCCGATTGAAAAGCCATATTGAAGCGCGGCTGGGCAGCGACGAACCAGCCCTTGTCAGTCATATGCGGGATCGTGATGCGTTGACCATGGCCATCGGTCATATCGAGGCCAGCCTCACGCGCATCGACCGCCCTGAATTGTGTGCTGAAGAATTGCGGCGCGCTGCGGACGGTCTGGCGACGCTGATTGGCCTGATGGACAGCGAAGCCGTTCTGGACCGCTTGTTCGCTGGCTTCTGTATCGGAAAATGATTCACGTGAAACATAAGAGGCCAGCCTGCTCTTGGATTCACGTGAAACACTCTCAAATCGCGTGATCCGGATTCACGTGAAACATCGGACGTAAAACCATGCACGATTATGGCGTGATCATTGTTGGCGGGGGACATGCGGGAGCTGAAGCGGCCGCGGCGTCGGCTCGCCTTGGCGTCGCAACGGCGCTGGTCACCCATAAATTCGCGACCATCGGCGAAATGAGCTGTAATCCCGCAATTGGCGGCCTGGGCAAGGGTCATCTGGTTCGCGAAATCGACGCGCTTGATGGTGTCATGGGCCGCATCGCCGACCAAGGCGGCATTCAGTTTCGGGTGCTTAACAAACGCAAAGGTCCAGCCGTACGTGGCCCCCGTGCACAGCAGGACAGGGCGCTTTACCGCCAGGCCATGCAGGATGAGCTTTCAGGCACCGAACATCTCGACATTATAGAAGGTGAAGTTGATGATCTGATCGTCACCGACGGGCAGATCTGCGGTGTCGTCTTGCTGGATGGCCGTCGGATCGCCGCGAAGGCTGTGGTTCTAACGACCGGCACCTTCCTCCGTGGTCTTATCCATCGTGGCGAAGAAACAATCCCGGCGGGGCGGGCTGGCGAACGGCCGGTTCTCGGCCTCTCGACGCGGCTCGAAGCGCTCGGGCTGAGCCTTGGACGTCTCAAGACAGGCACGCCGCCGCGGCTCGACGCAAATTCTATCGATTTTAGTATCCTGGCCGAACAACAGGGTGACTCCCCGCCCGAACCGTTTTCGGCTCTGACCGACGCCATTACCACACCGCAGATTTCGTGTTTTGAAACCCGCACGACGGCTGAAGCGCATCGGATCATCGCCGATAACCTTTCAAAATCAGCTATGTATTCGGGCCGTATCCAGTCGCGCGGCCCGCGCTATTGTCCCTCGATCGAAGACAAGATCGTTCGCTTCGCTGATAAGGACAGCCATCTCGTCTTTCTCGAACCCGAAGGGCTCGACGATCCCACCATATATCCGAACGGGCTTTCGACCTCACTTCCAGAAGATGTCCAGCTTGCGTTTCTCAAGGCGATGCCGGGCTTGGAAAATGTAGTCATCAAGCGCGCTGGTTATGCCATCGAATATGACCATGTCGATCCGCGCGAGTTATCGCCGGCCCTGATGCTGCGCGCACTGCCCGGGCTCTATCTTGCCGGTCAGATCAATGGCACCACCGGATATGAAGAAGCCGCCGCCCAGGGCCTTCTTGCCGGCGCCAATGCCGCCCTAGCGGCGTTGGGACGCGATCCTCTGATCCTTTCGCGCACGAACTCATACCTTGGCGTGATGATCGATGATCTCATTTCGCGTGGTATTACAGAGCCTTATCGCATGTTTACCTCGCGCGCGGAGTTCCGCCTGCACCTGCGCGTCGATAACGCCGATCAGCGGCTCACCCAACTTGGCATCGATCATGGCCTCGTCGGGCCGGCGCGCCAGGATCATTTCATAGCCCGCATTAATGGGCTCCAGTCAGGCCGCACACTTCTGCAAACCCTTACGGTCACACCAACCGAAGCCCGAAAATCCGGGGTGAACGTCAATGCGGACGGCGTGCGCCGCACAGCTTTTGAGTTGATGAGCTATCCAACCACCTCTCGCGCCGATATAGAAGCCGTTTGGCCAGAGATTTCCGCTATGGAAACAAAGACTTACGATCAGCTGGCAATCGATGCGCAATATGCCGTCTATCTTGAGCGTCAGCAAGCGGATGTAGACGCCGTGCGCCGCGACGAGTCGCGCGGCATTCCGAACTGGCTCGACTATGCACAGCTGCCAGGTCTCTCGAACGAGATGAAGCAAAAGCTGATCGCCGCGCAACCGCAGACAATTGCGCAGGCACAACGCATCGAGGGCGTAACACCCGCGGCCCTCACTTTGATTCTGGCAGTCATCCGCCGCGGCCGCATCGACCGTAAAGCTTCATGAGCGGGTCTGATTCGCACATCGGTGTTTTCAAACTGTGGATAGGTCGGTCGATCACGTCCACGAACGCCGATCTCGACTCATATGTGCGCCTTGTAGCGAAGTGGCAAAAGGTCCAAAACCTGGTTTCACGTGAAACACCCGGTGATCTTTGGCAACGCCATATCCTTGATTCGCTTCAGCTTTTGCCATTGATCGGCGCCAGTGAAACACCGATTCGCATGCTCGATATCGGGAGTGGCGGCGGATTTCCAGCGCTTCCCCTCGCCATCGCGCTCAAAGGGCGCGATTTTTCGATGCAGCTCGTCGAATCCAATGCACGCAAATGTGCATTCTTGCGCGCCGCGGCGCGCGAATTTGACTTACCGATTACGGTGCACACCGATCGTATCGAGGCGATCGATCCCCAATCCATTGGCGTCGTTGATATTTTTACGTCGCGTGCCTTGGCGCCGATGCCGCTTCTGCTCTCGTATATCCATCGGTTCTGGTCTCCGGAATCTCGCGCCTTGCTCCACAAAGGGCGCGAATTTGGGGAAGAACTGAAATCAGCGGATTCAGATTGGGTTTACGATGTGTTAAAGCATCCAAGTGCGACGGATGCTGATGCAGTCATTTTAGACATCAGGGCATTGTCTCCGAAGCGCTGACCGCAAGTGTTTGAAACCGAACCGGTTTCGGAGGCCAGATGCACCCTCGGATACTCACTCTCGCCAATCAGAAGGGCGGTGTCGGCAAAACGACAACCGCGATCAACCTTGCCACGGCGCTTGCCGCTATCGGTGAGCGCGTTTTGATCATTGACCTCGATCCCCAAGGCAACGCCTCGACAGGGCTCGGCATCGGCCGCCAGCATCGCGAGCGTTCGTCCTACGATCTGTTGCTCAATGAAGCGACGGTCAAAGAATCGGCTGTGCTGACGTCGGTTCCGAACGTCGCAGTTGTCCCGTCGACAATGGATCTTTTAGGCGTCGAGCTTATGATCGCGGCCGAGCGAGATCGGGCGTTTCGTTTAAAGACAGCGCTGGAAAATGTATCCGAGGTCACCATAGACGGCAAACCGATCACCTATGTCCTGATCGACTGCCCGCCCTCGCTCAATCTCCTGACGATCAATGCGCTGACCGCCGCTGATGCGGTATTGGTGCCTCTGCAGTGCGAATTCTTCGCGCTTGAAGGTTTAAGCCAACTCCTTCAGACCATTGAACAAATTCGTACCACGCTCAATCCACGCCTGTCGATTCAGGGCGTTGTGATGACGATGTTTGATAAGCGGAACAATCTATCTGAACAGGTTCTCAACGACGTGCGCGAGCATATGGGCAATCTAGTTTACGATACGGTGATACCGCGTAATGTTAGGCTTTCAGAGGCGCCATCTTATGGCAAGCCCGCCCTGCTTTACGATTTGAAATGCGCTGGAAGCCAGGCTTATCTGCGTCTGGCCACTGAAGTTATACGGCGCGAACGCCAGCTGCGGGCGGCGTGATGGAGAAGACGATGCAAGACAAGCCCACACGACTTGGCCGCGGCCTCGCCGCCCTCATCGGCGACATGGCCCCCATAGAGACCGCTCCGCGACAGGCCGATACGGGCTCTGGCGTCCGGCGCCTTCCCGTCGAATTCGTCATCGCCAGCCGCGCCAACCCGCGGAAGGATTTCGATGCCGAATTGCTCGAGGATCTGACCAATTCGATCCGCGAAAAAGGTGTCATGCAGCCGCTCCTTGTCCGTCCCAGCGATCAAGGTCCGGATGTCTACGAAATCATCGCCGGCGAACGGCGCTGGCGGGCTGCGCAGCGAGCGGGACTGCACGAAGTTCCGGTGATCATCCGAGAGGTCGATGACAAAGAAGCACTCGAGCTTGCCATCATTGAGAACGTCCAGCGCGCTGACCTCAATCCGCTTGAAGAGGCGCAAGGCTATGGCCAGCTAATCGAGCAGTTTTCCTATACGCAGCAAGACCTTGCGCAAGTGATCGGCAAATCGCGATCCCATGTCGCCAATACGCTGCGCTTGTTGCGCCTGCCGCGCGAAGTGCAAACCATGCTCGAAGCCGGCGAATTGACGGCCGGTCACGCGCGCACGCTGATCACGTCCGATGATCCGCTGGCGCTGGCACGGCGGATTGTTGATGCGGGGCTATCGGTCCGAGAAGCTGAAGCGCTGCATCAGCAGGATAGCGATTCGCGGCGCGAACCCGGCACGGTGCGCGAGCGAGGCTCTGCGCCGAGCAAGGACGCTGACACTCTGGCGCTCGAACGCCAGTTGTCAGATGCTCTGGGCCTGTCGGTCACCTTGGACCATAAGGATCGGGGTGGGAAACTTGAAATCCGCTACAAGACGCTCGAGCAACTTGACGCCGTGTGTAGCAAGTTGATGTCGCACTGATTTCGATGTTGCACGTGAAACATTGAGCTAACGCTCGACGTTTTCGGGCGTTTAACGACGCGCCGCAGCCAGGCACACGGCGAGCATGGCTTGCCGACCGATGGCTGCGGCGAGAGGCCCCGTCTTGCGACTATCGGCGATGGCAGTGCTCAGCCGGTTGCAGGCCGCCGCCAATCCGTCGTCATTCCACAATCGCAATTGCTGCTCGACACTGGCTTTGCGTGAGAAGTGGATGCGGGGCGTCGCGCGTCCGACGACGTGATCGGTCGACGATCCAGCGTCAATCTCGGCGCGCATGGTACGCAGTCGTGAAAAATGCTGCTGCGTCACGATCAGCAGTCTCTGGATGTCGGTCCCGGCGCTCGTTACGCGTGTAATGGACTCGTCAAATTTTCGCGCGTGGCCGGACGCTATCGCGTCGACGACAGAGTCTGTCGCGAGGGCTGCGTTGTCGCCACACAGCGCAATGACATCCTGGCGGGTGAGCGTCCCACCATTTCCAGCGAAAAGCACTAGCTTTTCAAGCTCTTGGCGGGTGACCTGGCGATCATTGCCCAGCATGTCACGGAGAAAACCGACAAGATCGGCTTCGAGGTTGATCTGCGCTTTGGCAAAAGTGTCGCGAATCAGGGCATCAAGCGTTTGACCGTTGTCGGCGTAGCATGGCAGCGCGCGCGCATCTCTTCGCGCTTCGGCCGCTTTGCGCAAGGCGTCTGACGGTTTTAAATCGCCGCCTTCGACGATGATGATTGCCTCGGCCTTTTCATCCAGCAGCTCCGCCAACACCGGCGCCAGCTTGTTTGTCGCGCCGCGCACGCGGATCGTCGTGCCTCCGCCAAATAGAGAGGGACTGCGCGCTAATATACCAAGTCTTTGGGGATCGGCATCGATCTCGCTCATATGGAGCGTGGTAAAGGATTCCGGGTCGGGCGGATTGCCAGCGAACTGCCGGACCAGACGCCCGGCATTTTCCCCAACAAGGCCGAGATCTGGACCGTAGACGAGAACAAACCCGCTTGAGATGTCGGGTTTTTCCAGGAAACGCTCAATGTCGCGCCCCTTTAGGGCAGTCATTGGGGCGCCAGCTCAGCAAGCAGAGCAAGGCGGACCATATCGGCCGCGGCGCGAACCGCCGCTTCTTGCGCATTGATGCGGGCTTCATCGTCCCCAACGATCTGACCCGTGGTCTGATAATTGGCGCTGGCGCGACGCGAACCGCTGGCAATCACAGCTCCGTCTCGCGTGACGCTGTAGGTGACGTTGGCAACAATCTGGCGATCAACAACCGGGCTTGCTACCTCCGATAGCCCCAAACGCGTCGCCGAGACGCTGACCCGTGCAGACAGTTCTGGTGCGTTTGGGTTGTGTGGCGCTGAAAGCCGGGCGGACAGTTCACGATAAAACACCTGCTCGAGCCGCGATTGCGGCTCTGCATAAGTCAGAGCCAATACGGACTGTGTCGCCGCCGCATCACCATAAACCGGGGTCATTGAACAGCCCGCGACCCCAAGAGGCAGGGCCAGAGCAGCAATGACAAATAGAGCGCGCACAGCACGGTTGCGGAAGCTAGTGAATTGATTTCGCTGCACGAAATATCCGTTCTGTTTCACTCTAGTGCGGTGCCGGTAGTTTTGTGGATCTAGAAAATCTCAATGTTCAAGGCTTCCTCAAGCGACGATATTGACGATCCTATTGGGCACCACAATGACTTTTCTTGGGGCATTGCCCTCCAGAATGCGCGCAACGGCCTCCAGTGACAAGGCGGCAGCCTCGGCCTGAGCATTGGGCGCGTCCTTGGGGATCTCGATCTCGCCTCTACGCTTGCCATTCACCTGAACGGCCAAAACCACAGTGTCATCGACCAGATAGCTCTCATCGGCTGCCGGCCATGGCGTGTCGCACACCATCGTGTCGTGTGCTAGAAACCGCCAGCAGGTTTCCGCCAGATGGGGCATCATCGGGGCCGTGAACTGGACCAACCTCTCGATGGCAACCCGCAATGCGCCCAAATTTGCCATGGACGGCGCCTGAGCGACGACTGGCATGAACTTTTGAATGGCATTTGCCAGCTCGTAAATCTGAGCGACGGCGCGGTTGAAGCGAAGGCCGGCCAGATCGGTATCGATTTGTGCGGTCGTCCTGTGCGCGATCTTGAGCATGTCGATCGAACGCGGGTCTTCCGCTTCCACCGTGAGCGGATCGAGCGCCAGGATGTCGCTGGCTTCACTCACAAGCTTATAAACGCGCTGAACAAAGCGCCATGCGCCCTCAATGCCCGCCTCCGTCCATTGGACGTCGCGCTCGGGGGGCGAATCCGACAAGACGAACCATCGGGCCGTATCGGCGCCATAGGCGGCGATCATGTCGTCGGGGTCGACGACGTTCTTTTTCGATTTGCTCATCTTCTCGACAGAGCCGATCGAGACCGGTTCACCTGTGGCCGAGCGCGCTGTGCGGTCGCCATTTATCGTGTCGAAAACGATGTCGGCCGGCGCCACCCAATTGCCGTCGGCATCACGATAGGTCTCGTGCGTAACCATGCCCTGGGTGAACAGGCCCTTGAAGGGTTCAGTCACCTCCATATGGCCGGTTTTCTGCATGGCGCGGGCGAAAAAGCGCGAATAGAGCAGGTGCAGGATCGCGTGCTCGATGCCGCCGATATACTGATCGACCGGCAGCCATTTATCCGCCATTTCGGGAATGGTCGGTGTCTCGGCATGGGGGGCTGTAAAGCGCGCGAAATACCAGGAGGAATCAACGAATGTGTCCATCGTATCGGTTTCGCGCCGCGCCTTGGAACCGCAGGTCGGGCAATCGACGTGTTTAAAGCGTGGATGCCGGTCGAGAGGGTTGCCGGGGGTGTCGAATTCGACATCCTCTGGCAGACGCACGGGCAATTGGTCCTTGGGCACCGGCACGATGCCGCAGGTGTCGCAATGGATAACCGGGATCGGACAACCCCAATAGCGCTGGCGCGAAATGCCCCAGTCGCGCAGGCGGAAATTGACCTGGCGAGCCGCCTGCGGCTTGCCGTCGATCTTTTTGGTTTCCAGATATTCTGCGATAGCCGCCTTTGCTGCTTCGACGTCCATCCCGTCAAGGAATGACGAATTGAACGCAACGCCGGGGCCGGTATAGGCCTCGGTGCCGATGGCAAACTCGTCAGCGTCGCCCTCGGGCGGCAAGACGACGGGAATGACCGGCAGATCGTATTTGCGCGCAAAATCAAGGTCGCGCTGGTCATGGGCCGGGCAGCCGAAAATGGCGCCGGTGCCGTAATCCATCAGGACAAAATTGGCGACATAAACGGGCAGCGTCGCGCCGTCGATCACCGGATGTTTCACGGTGAGCGGGGTGAGATAGCCCTTCTTTTCGGCCGTCTCGATGGCTTCCGCGGAAGTGCCCATACGGCGGCATTCGGCGATGAATTCGGCAAGCGCCGGGTCATCTTCTGCCAAATGGGCCGCGATTGGGTGATCCGGCGACAGCGCCACGAACGACGCGCCAAACAGAGTATCGGGGCGCGTAGTAAACACCTCGACCGATTTTGCGCCGGCATCGCCCGAGGCGAACTCGAACAGCACGCGAAGGCCCTCAGACCGGCCGATCCAGTTGCGCTGCATCAAGCGCACCTTATCCGGCCAATCGTTCAGGCCGTCGATGGCGGAGAGCAATTCTTCGGCGTAATCGGAAATCTTGAAGAACCACTGGGTCAATTCGCGCTGTTCGACAAGCGCACCGGATCGCCAGCCGCGGCCGTCTATCACCTGTTCATTGGCGAGGACGGTCTGGTCGACGGGGTCCCAGTTGACCTTGGAGGTCTTGCGGGTCACGAGCCCTGCGGCGAGGAAATCGATGAACAGCATCTGCTGGCGATGATAATAATCTTCGTCGCAGGTTGCGAACTCGCGGCTCCAATCGAGCGAAAAGCCCATCGATTGCAACTGCTTGCGCATCGAAGCGATGTTTTCATATGTCCAGGCGCGCGGGTGGACCTTGTTGGCCATCGCAGCGTTTTCCGCCGGCATGCCGAACGCGTCCCAACCCATGGGGTGCAGAACGTTCTTACCCTTGGCGCGCTGGAAACGGGCGACGACGTCGCCCATCGTATAATTGCGGACGTGCCCCATATGGATGCGGCCCGACGGATAGGGGAACATCTCAAGCACGTAGTAGGGCGGGCGCGCGTCTTCATTGTTCGTGACAAAGGTCTGGTTTTCGGCCCAGGTCTTTTGCCAGAAGGGTTCTTGTTCACGCGGATTGTAGCGCTCGGGAGCGTTTGCCATAGAGAGTACCGGTCGCGGCCCTATACTTGAGAAATAAAGAGAAATTGGGTAGGCGACCATCACCAGAAAAGCGTTGGAAGGTCAACCATTGCCATGAGTGCAAACGCCCGGGAAACTGCCGCAGAGCGGCTGATTGCCATCCAGGATCGGATCGAGAAGGCCGCAGCACGCATCGAGGGCAGCCAGGCGGTCGACCTCATCGCTGTGTCCAAGACCTTTGAGGCTGACGCGATCCTGCCACTGCTGGAAGCCGGGCAACGCCATTTTGGCGAAAACCGCGTCCAGGAAGCGCAAGGGAAATGGCCGGTGCTCAAGACCGAGTTTCCCGATATCGTGCTGCATCTGATCGGGCCCCTGCAGAGCAACAAGGCGGCCGATGCCGTCGCGCTGTTCGATGTGATTGAAAGCGTGGACCGCGACAAGCTGGCCAAGATATTGGGCCAGGAGATGGCCAAGCAGGGCCGACATCTGCCTTGCTTTGTGCAAGTCAATATCGGAGCCGAGGACCAAAAGGCTGGGGTGGCGGCTGGCGAAACTATCGCATTCGTCGCGCGGTGCCGGGATCAATATGGGCTCGATATCGTTGGTTTAATGTGCATCCCGCCGCTTGAAGAGGCGCCCGGACCTTATTTCGCGCAATTGGCGGCTCTGGCGAGAGACGCCGGAGTTTCACAATTGTCGATGGGCATGAGCTCCGATTTCGAAACGGCGATCCTGATGGGTGCAACAGAGGTGAGGGTCGGTTCGGCGCTGTTCGGCGCGCGATAACGCGCATGTGATTGGCGAGACCACAACCTAACCCTAGATTGAATCGTAGAAAATTCGAGATTGCGTGGCTTTTGGACCGCTGCGATCGAGCGATGGGACCGGGCCATGAACAAACGCCGCTTGTTGGTCGTTGACGACGACACCGAACTTAGATCCGCCCTGATCGGGCAGCTGGAAGCGTATCGCGAATTCGATATCGTTGAGGCTGACAACGCCGAAGCGGCGCGTGCCAAGGCGAAGTCGGACCGCATCGACATGGTGTTGCTCGATGTCGGCCTGCCCGACATGGACGGCCGCGAGGCGCTCAAGATCATGCGCAAGGACGGATTTCGCGCGCCGGTGATCATGCTAACGGGGCAAGACAGCGAAGCGGACGAGATCCTCGGCCTTGAAAGTGGCGCCAACGACTATGTAACCAAGCCGTTCCGGTTTTCGGTGCTCCTGGCGCGCATGCGGGCAGCCTTGCGACAGCACGATCAGAGCGAGGACGTCGTCTTTACGATCGGGCCCTATTCCTTCCAACCCGCCGCCAAGCTGCTCGAAAACGGCGATGGCGCCAAGATCCGGCTGACCGACAAGGAAACCTCGATCCTTAAATTCCTCTATCGCCAGGGCTCCAAGACCATCTCGCGCGACATCCTTTTGGCCGAAGTCTGGGGCTACAATAACCGCGTGACGACGCACACGCTGGAGACGCACATCTACCGGCTGCGGCAAAAGATCGAGCGCGATCCCTCCAATGCGCGGCTGCTGGTGACCGAAGAGGGCGGTTATCGACTGGTCCCATAAGGGCGATTTCGTCTAAGCCTTTGCCATTTCGGCAATATATGGCAATCATGGCCCTAGAGCCATTCTCTGGGGGCCTTGATGGACGACGAGACGGCGATGGCCGCATTCCGCGAGCTTGAGCTGTTTGCCGATTTCAACGACGATCATTTGCGTCTTCTGGCTTTCGTCTGCCAGGAGCGCATTCTTGCGGCCGGTGAAACGCTCTGCGAAGCGGGCGATATGGTCGGCGGCGCGCATGTCCTCGTGACCGGACAACTAGAGGCTGTGCATTCCGCTGCCGAAGGGGGCGGGCGTTATCGCATCATGCCGCCGTCGCTGATCGGAGAAATCGGGCTCATGCTCGATAAACCGCGCGCAACAGGCGTAGTTGCCCTAAGGCGCAGCGAAGTGCTCTTCGTGCCACGTGAAGCGTTCATGAAATTGCTACGTAGCCATCCCGACCTCGCGCAAGGGGTCGCCGCTACGCTACGAGGAGAATTGCTCCGCTATCTCGATTCGATTTCCGGGTTGAGCGGGCGCTTTTCCAATTAGCTATTGGAACTCGACGATCACCGGCACGTGGTCTGAGGGTTTTTCAGACCATCCACGGGCTGGTCTCAGAATGTGCGCGGCGCGGGCATGTGCCGCCACATCGCGCGTGGACCAGATATGGTCGAGCCGGCGCCCGCGGTCGGACAGATCCCAATCCTTGGCGCGATAACTCCACCAGGAATAGATTTTTTCTTCGATGGGAATGTGCTGGCGCACCAGATCGACCCAGTTGCGGCGTTCGAGAAGGCGATTGAGCGCTTCGGTCTCTACTGGCGTGTGCGAGACGACTTTTAAGAGCTGCTTGTGGCTCCAAACGTCGTTTTCGTGCGGCGCAACATTGAAGTCGCCACAAATGATCTGGCCGCTATCGAAGACAAGATCGTCGAACCAATCCTGCATCTCGGCGAGAAAGTTGAGCTTATGGCGGAACTTG
Source organism: Pelagibacterium luteolum (assembly GCF_900100665.1). Lineage (GTDB taxonomy): Bacteria > Pseudomonadota > Alphaproteobacteria > Rhizobiales > Devosiaceae > Pelagibacterium > Pelagibacterium luteolum. The sequence goes on along the minus strand of NZ_FNCS01000001.1, from coordinate 514,698 downwards.
GGATTGATCTCGGGATCGGGCTCGTCGCCGCCGGCCGGGATGTAAAAATTATGAACCGTTACCGGGCCACGTCCGAAGTCGAGCCGGGCTGAAACGTGACGCGAATCGGGAATGTCGCAGAAGCCACGCGTTGCAATCTCGTCGACCGGGGTTTTGGAGAGGATGGCGACGCCGTGATAGCCTTTTTGACCATGTACGGCCTGATGGGCGTATCCAGCCTCGGCGAACGCCTTGGCGGGAAATTGATCATTGGTGCATTTGATTTCTTGCAGGCACAAAACATCGGGCGCGTATTGCGCGAGAAAATCGAGGACGATTGGCAGGCGCAGCCGCACCGAATCGATGTTCCAGGTGGCAAGAGAAGGCATCGGCGACTCGATTGTTTGGGACCGAGCCGCCTTTATGACCATAGGGGCGAACGGGGTAAACCCCGAGCGCGCTGTCAGTTGGGTGCGTTGACCGAGCGATAAGTGGGATCGATGCGGAAATACTGGTCGGGAATGTCGACGCCTTTTTGCGTGTCGTAGATCGAAAAGGTTGTTTCGACACCAGAAGGTTCGATCAGGCTCCACTGCACGAGATCATTGGTCTGGCGATCAAAAATCAGCGAAACCTGCACGGTACCGATGGGGCTGTCGTCGGCGATCATCACCGAAACATGGCTTTCCGACATCACGACGTCAGAGAGGCTCGAGTTGATAAGGCTCACCGTATCGCCGAGAAACTGGCGCAGCGGCACGTTTTCCTGCGGGTAAGCGTATTGCGTGCGGGACTGGCGGTCGATCACGTAAAAGCCCGAGCCTTGCGAAATGATTTCTTCGCGGCTGGGCGGACCATAACGAAAGCGCACATTGTTGGGGCGCTTGAGCCAGAAAGTGCCCTCGATACGACCGCCCTGGCTGTCGATCTGCTCGAACCTGCCCGCCATGGTGCGGATGGCGGTGTTGTGGGCGGAAATCTCCTGCAGCGCGAACTCCTCGTCGGGTGTCAGAGTACGGGCTTGAGAAAAGGCGGGCGCTGCGAGCGTGCCGAATAGAAAAACGGCGGACACGAGGGCGGCAATCAGGCGAGTCATCGCAAACTCCGGTCGGTTGGAAGCAAAGTTTGCCCCTTGCAATTCTGGGTAGAGATCAATTGCGGCAAGATGGGGAAACGAGGCTGGTATGGTTCGGTAAACTCGCCGTGTCCAGCCCGGTTCCCACTCAGATTGCGCTTGGCGAACGCGCTCTAGTAGCCATCCGCATTGTCGCCGATCAGGACTTCGCGCTTGCCGGCATGGTTGGCAGGGGAAATGATGCCTTCCTGCTCCATGCGCTCGATGAGCGTTGCCGCCTTGTTATAACCGACCGACAGGCGCCGCTGAATATAGGAGGTCGATGCCTTCTTGTCCGCCAGCACGATATTGACCGCCTTGTCGTAAAGCTCGTCGCCTGAACCGCCAAACCCGCCATCGTCGTCGAGGCCGCCCATCTGGCCGTCATCCTCGTCCGCAGTGATCGATTCGAGATATTCGGGCGAACCCTGGCTCTTGAGGTGAGCGACGATGTCTTCGACTTCATTGTCGGCCACAAAGGCACCGTGCAGGCGTTTGATGCGTCCGCCACCGGCCATATAGAGCATGTCGCCATTGCCGAGGAGCTGTTCGGCGCCCTGTTCGCCCAGAATGGTGCGCGAATCGATTTTCGAGGTCACCTGGAAGGATACGCGGGTGGGGAAGTTGGCCTTGATCGTGCCGGTGATGACGTCAACCGAAGGGCGCTGGGTGGCCATGATAATGTGGATGCCAGCTGCACGCGCCATCTGCGCGAGGCGCTGGATGGTGCCTTCGATGTCCTTGCCAGCCACCATCATCAGGTCGGCCATTTCGTCGACGATGACCACGATGAACGGGAGCGGCTCGAGATCGAACTGTTCGCTTTCGAAAATTGCTTCGCCCGTCTCGCGGTCGAACCCGGTCTGGACCGTACGGGTGATAACTTCGCCTTTTGCCGAGGCTTCGGCAACGCGCTGATTAAAGCCGTCGATGTTACGGACACCGATCTTGCTCATCTTCTTGTAGCGGTCTTCCATCTCGCGGACGGCCCATTTGAGCGCGACCACGGCCTTTGCGGGATCGGTCACGACCGGCGTCAGGAGATGGGGGATGCCGTCATAGACCGAGAGCTCGAGCATTTTGGGGTCGATCATGATCAACCGGCATTGCTCTGGGCTCATCTTGTAGAGCAGCGACAGGATCATCGTATTGATGCCTACCGACTTGCCCGAACCGGTGGTACCGGCGATCAAAAGGTGCGGCATGCGGGCCAGATCGACGATGATCGGCTCGCCGCCAATGGTCTTGCCCAGGCATATGGGCAGTTTTGACTTGGCCTTGTCGAAATCGGTCGAGGCCAAAAGCTCGCGCAGGAAAACGGTTTCGCGAGTCTTGTTGGGCAGTTCAATGCCGATGGCATTGCGCCCGGGAACCACGGCGACGCGAGCGGAAATGGCGCTCATCGAGCGTGCGATATCATCGGCCAGCGAGATGACGCGGCTCGATTTGATGCCCGGAGCGGGTTCGAGTTCGTAAAGCGTCACGACGGGTCCGGGGCGGACATTGATGATGTCGCCCTTGACGCCAAAATCTTCGAGCACGCCTTCGAGCCGTTTGGCGTTGGCTTCGAGCGCCTCGGGATGATGTTCAGGCGAACTCTGATTTGCGCTCGGCATGGCGAGGAGTTCGAGCGGAGGCAATTCGAACCCATCGGTGGGCAGAAAAGTCGCCTGTGCTTCGCGCTGCTGACGCGGTGAGGGTTGTGGACGCGGGGCCGGAGCGGTCACCCGGGCCCGGGATCCCGGCAGATCGTCGCCAATCAGGCGCGCGATATCGTCAGTGCCCTGCTGCCGACGTGGTGCTGGAGCAACATCGTAGGAATCGTCATCATAGTCGTCAGGCTGATAGTCGTTCCAGTCGTCTTCGACCGGCGGTTCGGAGCGGATATCGGGAGCCCTGTCGAGTGCTATAGACCGATCGAGCTGCGGTTCGAAATCGCTCGGGCGGAAAGTGCGGATCGGCTCTTCCTGCTTGCGGCGAGTAAAGACGCGCTTGAGCGCGGCGCGGGCGCCGTAGGCTGTGTGGGCCGCATAGCCGAGCGTCATGTCCCAGAGGCCGGGCGAATCAGGTTCGTCGTCGAGTTCTGGCTCGGGTTCGGGCTGCGATGCGCGCCGGCCCGTGGATCTGGCCGCCTTTGCCTTGACGGGGAGTTTAGGTTCGCTCTCAAAGGCGGGTCGTGTGCGGGCCGACAGCCAGAGACTGAACAATGCTGGAATGCCGATCACCGCCGCATAGGCTATTGCCTGCCAGCCTTCGGGTGCCGTGCCGAGCACCATCGTATAGAGCCCGGAAAATCCCGTGCCGATAAAACCGCCAAGCCCAAGCGGCAGCGGCCAGCTTTCAGGCGTCGGAAAGCTCGAGAAAAGCCCTGTTGCAAGCGCCGTGCCGAGAACCCAGCCCGTCAGCCTGATCCCGAGATAGGAGGGGACGGTGCGGCGAATCAGCGACCACGACCAGACAAGCGGTGGCAGTAGCGCTAGAGGCGCGGCCAGGCCCAAAAGCTGAAAGCCGATATCGGCCATCGCGGCGCCGAAAAAGCCAAGCCAGTTTTCCGCGGCCTTGTCGGTCGCATAGGAGAACGAGGGATCATCGACCGACCACGAGGCCAGTGAAACCAGAACCATGGCGCAGAACGCGGCAATGGCAATTCCGATCAGGCGAACCGGAATGGTTATCGAAAGGACCGGAGTGGAGCGGTGGCCATCGTCCAGATGCGAAGTGGAGTGCAAGGTCATGGATGCTGCCGGAGCGGTTACGCAATACTGATTGGTGCTCACCCTAGCGCCCGCATGGTTAACCTTGCCTTAGCAGACGATGCAAATTTCCCGCTGACCGAAACACAAAAAAAGCCCCGCTTGGGCGGGGCTTGAAAGTGCCCACCATTTGGCAGGCGGGAGGAGCCGAAGATGGGATGCAGCCCGTATCGTTTGCGAGTGGGAAGGCCTCATTGATGTGGGGTCAAGGAGGGATACGGGCTGCATGCCATCTTCGGAAAAGGCCCGGGCTTTCGCCCGGACCATCCAGTTTGGATCAGCGGAATTCGGGGTAGGCTTCCACGCCGACTTCTACCTTATCGAGACCGAGTGCCTCGTCATCTTCGGTGGGACGCAGGCCCATAGTCGCCTTGAGGATGAACCACACAACGAAGCTGACTACGAAGACGAACACACCAACGACGACAATCGAGAACAGCTGTACGCCGAGATTCGCGTCAGGATTGGTGAAGATGACCGCGATGGTGCCCCAGATGCCGCACAGAAGGTGCACGGGGATGGCGCCGACGACGTCGTCGATCTTGAGCTTGTCGAGAAGCGGAACCGAGAAGACGACGATGACGCCACCGACGGCACCGAGCAGCGACGCCGTACCAAGGCCCGGCATCAGAGGTTCAGCGGTGATCGAAACCAGACCACCGAGGGCGCCGTTCAGGACAAAGGTCAGATCGACCTTCTTGTAGATGATGGCTGTAAGGATCAGCGCAGCGACCGCACCGCCGGCAGCGCCGGCATTGGTGTTGGCCATGATGCGACCGACATCGGCGATATCGCCCACCGAGCCCATGGCCAGCTGAGACGCGCCGTTAAAGCCGAACCAGCCCATCCACAGGATCATGGTGCCAAGCGTGGCGAGCGGCATGGATGAACCGGGCATGGCATTTACGGTACCGTCGGGATTGTATTTTCCAGCACGCGCGCCCAGCAGGATAGCACCGGCCAGAGCGGCCCAGCCACCAACGGAGTGAACGACCGTGGAGCCCGCGAAATCGAGGAAGCCCATGGCATCGAGGAAACCGCCGCCCCATTTCCAGGAAGCCTGGATCGGGTAGATCAGCGCGGTCAGAACGAGGGTAAAGACCAGGAAGGGTGCGATCTTGATGCGTTCGGCCAGGGTGCCCGATACGATCGAGGCGGCGGTGGCGCAGAACATGACCTGGAAGAAGAAGTCAGAGCTCGTTGCCGCGTAGCCGAAATCGTCGGCGTCATCAGCAGTGATACCAACGGCTTCGAGGATGCCGATGCCAAAGGCACCGAGATAGCCACCGGTCTCATCGGAGCCGATGGTCCAGTTGCCGAGCGGGTACATGAGATTGTAGCCGATGAGGTAGTAGGCAATTGCGGCGATCGAAAACAGCGAGATGTTTTTCAAAAGCTGCATAGACACGTTCTTGGTGCGGACCAGCCCGGCTTCGAGCATGGCAAAGCCTGCGGCCATCCACATCACCAAAACGCCACCGAAGATCATCAGGAACGAGTTGAGGATAAAGACCACATCCGCCGAAACGCCCTCGGAAAGGGTAGCGGCAACTTCAGCGGCTTCTTCGACCGGCGCGTCCTGCCCAAGGGCAGGCAAGGCGATGAGCAGGGAGGCCAGCGCCGCCGTGCCCAACAATTTTGTTGTCTTGAGATTCATGATTGTCCGTCTCCTAGTTGGACGCCAGGCACTCAAAGCGCTTCGCTTCCGGTTTCCCCGGTGCGGATGCGGATGGCCTGTTCGAGGTCGAGAATGAAAATCTTGCCGTCGCCGATACGGCCCGTCTGGGCGGAATCCTTGATGGCGCTGGCAACTGCATCGACCTGGGCGGCGTCAACAGCGATCTCAACCTTGAGCTTGGGCAGGAAATGCACGGCATATTCAGTGCCGCGATAAATCTCGGAGTGACCCTTCTGGCGGCCATACCCCTTCACTTCGGTAACGGTCATGCCGTGGACGTCGAGAGAATTGAGGGCCTGCCGGACCTCCTCGAGCCGCGACGGCTTTATGATGGCGATTAGCAGTTTCATGGGTGCTCCTTTCCGAACTCCGCACCTGATACGCAGACCTCAGGACTCAAAAGCCGTGCCAAACAGGGAAAAAACCATGCAACCAGTTGATATCATTTAGGGAAATGGGCTCGGTGATTTGTCGCCCAATTGCCGCCACAATCAATGTTGCCTAAAATTTAGGCCGGTCAGGTTGCAAAGGTTGACCAATGGTGAATAAAAAAGCAGCGCCTGCGTGCGATGCGGCAAGCAGTCTCTTGCATGTCGAGACGACTGCGGCGCATTCTGCTGATCAGCGTGATGCGATGAAGGAGGACGGGTAAGCATGGCCGATCTCGGAGAAAAAACCGGCTTTGACGTCCTGGTGGTCGGCGGTGGTCCAGTCGGGCTGACCCTGTCCTTGGCGCTGACGCGGTTTTTGCCCGGACTAAAGCTGGGGCTGCTCGATCGGCGCGCACTCAGCGTGCCCAAGGATGCGCGTGCATCGGCGATCGCTGCGGGTGTGCGGCACGTCTTTGAAACCATCGGTGTGTGGGATGGTATGGCAGGCGAAGCCAATCCCATTGCGCAGATGAAGATCACCGATTCGGGTAAAACCGACCTCTCGCGACCGCTCTATCTGCGTTTCGATGGCCCCAAGGCGCCTCATGAGCCGTTTGCGCACATGGTGCCCAATACCGCCAGCGCTGCCGCTTTGCTAGCGGCAAGTGAGGGCCAGTTCACCGTTATCGAGCCAGGCGCAGTCAGAGCCTTCCGCGTAGAGCCTGCTCAAGCGGTCGTGACGCTCGAGGATGGGCGCGAGGTGTCGGCGCGGCTGGTGATTGCCGCGGATGGTGGTAAATCGACATTGCGTGGACTAGCCGGGATCGGCGCCTTTACCCACGACTATGGTCAGTCGGGAATCGTTACGACCATCGCCCATGAGCTTGACCATGACAACGTGGCGTACGAGCACTTCCGCCCGGCCGGCCCGTTCGCCTCGCTGCCGCTCAAAGGCAACAGATCATCGCTTGTCTGGACCGAGCAGCCCGAGCACGCCAAATCCGTTCTTGCCATGGCAGAAAGCGATATCGCCATGGCGATCGAAGCCGCTATGGGACACAGCCTGGGACGCGTTGAAATCGTTGATGCCGTCCAGAGCTTTCCGCTTGGATTGATGCTGGCACACAACTTCATTTCTCCGCGCCTTGCGCTGGTGGGCGACGCGGCTCATGTCATTCACCCCATTGCAGGGCAAGGGCTCAATCTGGGCCTCAAGGACGTCGCCGTTTTGGCCGAGGTTCTGGTTGATGCAGCGCGATTGGGCGAAGATATCGGCGGTGTGGACGTTCTGGGTCGTTATCAGGCGAGGCGCCGGGCCGATACCGCGCTGATGGCCATGGCGACCGATGGGCTCAACCGCTTGTTTTCAAATGATATCGCACCAGTGCGGGCGGTTCGCGATTTCGGACTTTCCGTCGTTGATCGGCTTGGGCCACTCAAGGATGTGTTTATCAGTCAGGCTGCCGGAGCGCAGGGCGCAAAGCTTCTCAAGGGGCTGCCGCTCTAAATTATAGCGACACCGCCGGTGCTCAGTCGTTATAGGATTGCGGCCGGTTGCGCAGCGCATCGACCTCAGCTTCGTCCAGACGACGCGCTGCATCGACGACCAGAAGCGGGACGCCCTTGGATATCGGGAACGCGTAGCGGGCGACGATCGAAATCAGTTCACTGCCATCGGACGCGAGAATCAGCCGCGTCTTGGTGATCGGACAGACGAGCATTTCTATCGTCTTGGGATCGAGCTTGTAACGCGGGTTCTCGCCTTCGGTTGGCGGGGGCGCGCTCATTGCAGGACGGCACCGGCCTTGGCCCGTGCCATTTCCATTTCAGCGAGCGCTATGAGAGTCTCGGCGCGGTCGGTGAGGGTAAGAGCCTCTAAGAGAGCCTGCTTTTCGCGCGCCCCGTGAGGGGTCAGCATGGCCGAAAGATTGACGAGCTCGCCAGTGCTCATATCGTCGACCTCCTCCCAATCGACTTCAATCTGTGAAAAATCGGCATAGGCCTTGAGCACGCCCGTCAACCTGTCGCGATTGATGGCGTCTTCGCCCAGAAGGGGCGTAAAATCCGTTTGGAAGGCAGCGGTCGAGATTTTGGCCTGCCGATAGGGCGTGGCGGTGGTCAGCTCTTCGATGGGCTCGAACCGGCAAACGCCTTCGAGAATGACGAAATAGCGCTCGTCAGCCTGTTCTTCGAAATGTGTGATGCGCCCTATGCAACCAACTCGTTCAAGCGGAACGCTGCCGCGCGGGGCCTCTTCGGCGGTTTCGCGCGGCTGGATCAGCCCCACCATGCGATTGCCGGCCAAGGCATCGTCGATCATGGCGACGAAGCGGGGTTCGAAGATGTTGAGGGGCCGGTGGCTGCCGGGTAGCAGCAATGCCCGGCTGAGCGGAAACAGCGCCAGCATGTCGGGCAGTTCTGCGATCGAAGCCGGGCGGCGCATGGTGAAATCCTCTGGTTTGTGCGTCTAGCGGAATAATAGGGTCGAGAGCATGCGGCGGCCTTTTAGCGTTGCAGCATCCTTGGGTCCCCAGGCCTCGAAAAATTCGAGCAGCTTTTTACGGGCGCCGTCGTCTTCCCACTCCCGGTCGCGCTCCATGATGGCGATGAGCGCTTGAGCTGCGCCCAACCTGTCGCCCCGCGCGTTAAGAACCATCGCGAGATCGAAGCGCGCGCGGTGGTCGAGCGGGTCCGCGGCAAGCCGTGCTTCGAAATCGGAAGGATTGCCGAGCTTTTTGGCTTCATCTTCGAGCGCGATCGCCTTGATCAACGCGTCAGCACCCGCGTGTGAAGCGTCTTCAGGCAGCATCGAAAGCGTTTCGCGCGCGCCATCGCTATCGCCAGTTTTGAACTGGACGCTCGCTATACCCACCACCGCGTCCACATTGTCGGGCGCGTGGCGAAGAACGGTGGCGAACACCTGATAGGCTCGCTCATAATCTTCCGCATCGAGAGCGGCCTGCGCCGCTTCGAGGGCAGCGGCGATCTGGCTCTCGGCTTCCGACGGGCCGCCGATGCCGGACTGGGCTGCCATGTCGACCAGCTTTTGGGCAAAGCGCGCCACTTCGCTTTCGGGGAGGGCGCCCATGAACCCATCGACAGGACGGCCGCCTACAAAACCAAAAACCGCTGGAATGGATTGGACACCCATCTGTCCGGCGAGCGCTTGGTTCTCATCGACATTGATCTTGACCGCCGCGACCTTGCCCTTGAGGGCGGTCACGACCTTTTCAAGCGCCGGGGTCAGCTGCTTGCACGGGCCACACCATGGCGCCCAGAAATCGACAAGCACAGGCCGCTCCATCGATGCTTCAAGCACGTCGGCTTGAAACTTTGTCGTCGACGACTCGACGATCAATGCATCCTTGGAGGCATTTTGGGCGGATGGGGACAATGAGAGATCCATCTTTGACGGCACTTTCTTAAGTTCACGCGAGGCCGCTTAGCCGTGCGCTATGTCATGCTTGGTCCATTACACCATGGCGACAGGCTGTGCAAAATCGCAGTGCCGTGCACACGCGTCGGCAGGTTGGCAAAGGAAGCAAAAATTGGGGTTGCAATTGTCATTTCGGTTGGGCATATAGGCGCGCATCGCGGTGCTGCCAAGTTGTGGGGCCCCGATTGGAGTGCGGGCGTAGCTCAGGGGTAGAGCATAACCTTGCCAAGGTTAGGGTCGTGAGTTCGAATCTCATCGCCCGCTCCAAAATTTCCCGTTAGACGGGAGCAAGAGGGCCGCAAGGGCCCTTTTTTGTTGTCCGAAAGTTTGGTTGTCGTAACGCGCCCTACCCGTTAGGACGGAGCATCCTGCCTTTCGTCTTCTCCCTATCTATCGGTATGCCATGGACATCGCGACGCTGACCGTCATTTTCCTTGCCGTCGGCGCAGGCGCCATCGCCAAAGGCGCGACCGGTATGGGGATGCCCCTGATCGCCATTCCCTTCCTTGCCGCCTGGTTCGGGCTGCAACATGCCATCGTCGTCATGCTGGTGCCGGTTCTGGTGTCCAATATCTGGCAGATCTGGCGCTTTCGCCATGCGCGCCACGACGACCGTCTTGGATTTCTCAAACCGATGCTGATCGCCTGTGCATTAGGCGTGGTGGTTGGAACTGGGTTTCTTGCAGTGGTGCCGGCCCGGGGCTTGGCGCTGACGCTGGGTGTCCTGCTTTTGGGCTATCTCGCGTTGCGCCTGTCGCGACCGCATTTCGTCGTCGGACCTCTCGCCGCCAAGCGCTGGGCGTTGCCGGCGGGGCTGGGGTCAGGATTGCTGCACGGCGCCACGGGGATATCCGCGCCCGTCGGAGTGACGTTTATCCACGCCATGCGCTTTGAGCGCGATCAGCACGTTTATGCGGTCTCAGCAATGTTTCTGGTTCTAGCAGTGGTGCAGGCGCCATCGCTTTGGGTCACCGGCATTTTGCGGCCGGAATGGCTGTTGCAGGGCGCTTTTGCGCTCATTCCGACGTTCATTTTCATGCCGGTGGGTCAGTGGCTGGCCGGCAAGCTTTCTCGGGCTGCATTCGACAATATGATCCTCGTTTTCCTTGGCGTCATTGGCGTGAAAATGGTGCTTGGCATCTAGCTCTTTAAGCTGACCGTGCTTGAATGCAAAAAAGGCGGCCCGGGGCCGCCTTTTTTAGTGATCGCATTGGCTTGAGCTGGGCTTACGCCGCAACCAGATTGCGCAGCACGTAGTGCAGGATACCCCCGTGGCGGTAATACTCCAGCTCATCGAGCGTATCGATGCGCAGCAGAACCGGCACGATTTCCTTTCGGCCATCAGCATAGGTGATGTCGAGCTCGAGCGTCTGGCGCGGCTCTATGCTGGTCAGGCCACGGATCGAGACCGTTTCGTCGCCAGTAATCCCCAGTGACTGCCAGGATGCGCCATCGTTGAACACCAGAGGCAGGACGCCCATGCCCACAAGATTGGAGCGGTGAATACGCTCAAAGCTTTGGGCAATGACGGCACGAACGCCGAGCAGGGTCGTGCCCTTGGCTGCCCAGTCACGCGAAGAGCCCGTGCCATATTCCTTACCGGCAAAGATCACCAGCGGCGTGCCCTTGGCTTTGTATTCCATGGCAGCGTCATAGATCGGCACGACTTCCCCGGATGGGGACTTGGTGAAGCCGCCTTCGACGTTGTCGAGCATCTGGTTCTTGATGCGGATATTGGCGAACGTGCCGCGCATCATCACCTCATGATTGCCGCGACGCGCGCCGTAGGAATTGAAATCGATCGGGGAAACCTGGCGTTCGACGAGGTATTTGCCCGCCGGTGTTCCGGGTTTGAACGAACCTGCCGGGGAGATGTGGTCGGTCGTGATCGAATCGAGAAACAGCGAGAGGACGCGAGCGTTCTCGATATCGGTGATCGGCTTTGGCTCCATGGTCAGACCCTCGAAATAGGGCGGGTTCTGAACATAGGTCGAGGACGAATTCCACTTGTAGGTCTCGCCACCATCGACCTTGATTTCCTGCCAGCGCTTGTCGCCTTTGAAGACGTCACCATAGCGGCGGCGGAACATATCGACAGAGATCGCTGACCGCAGCACTTCTGCCACTTCCTGGGACGAAGGCCAGATGTCTTTGAGATAGACGGGCTGGCCATCCGAACCTGTGCCCAGAGGCACTGTCGTGATGTCCTTTGTCATCTTGCCAAGCAAGGAATAGGCAACGACGAGCGGGGGTGATGCCAGATAGTTGGCGCGCACGTCTGGATTGACGCGGCCCTCGAAGTTGCGGTTACCCGAAAGCACGGAAACGGCAACAAGGTCGTTGTCGTTGATGCATTTGGAAATCGATTCGTCGAGCGGTCCGGAATTGCCGATGCAGGTCGTGCAGCCATAACCGACCGTGTTGAAGCCCATCGCGTCGAGATCTTCCTGCAGACCTGATTTGGTGAGGTATTCGGTGACGACCTGCGAGCCGGGCGCCAGCGATGTCTTGACCCAGGGCTGCGGCTTAAGGCCCTTCTCGCGAGCCTTTTTCGCGACGAGGCCGGCGGCAATCAGCACGGAAGGGTTGGACGTGTTGGTGCATGAGGTGATCGCGGCGATGACGACATCACCGTCCGAAATTTTGTACTGGGCGCCATCGACGGCATAGCCGTGGCTTTCATTGTCTTCCGGGGTATCGTGGACACCGGTCGCGCCTTCATCGACATAGCGGCTCTCAGGCTTGTCGGCGGGCACTTCCTTTGTGTCGCGACGGCCGCCCGAGATTTCTTCGAGCGCCTTGACGAATGCGGTGGCCGCGTTGGTTAGCGCAACGCGGTCCTGCGGGCGCTTGGGGCCGGCGAGCGAGGGCACGACAGTGCCCAGATCGAGTTCGAGCGTATCGGTAAACACCGGATCTGCGTCTTCGTCGGTGCGGTACATGCCCTGGGCCTTGGCGTAGGCTTCGACCAGCGCTACGCGATCGGGCTCGCGACCCGAATCGGTCAGGTACTTGATGGTTTCCTTATCGATGGGGAAGAAACCGCAGGTCGCGCCATATTCGGGCGCCATGTTGGCGATGGTCGCCTTGTCCTCGAGAGAAAGGTTGGAGAGGCCCGCTCCGAAGAACTCGACGAACTTGCCGACGACGCCCTTTTTGCGCAGCATCTCGGTGACGTGCAGCACGAGGTCGGTTGCCGTCGTGCCTTCGGGCAGCTTGCCGGTAAACTTGAAGCCGATGACTTCGGGGATCAGCATGGAGATGGGCTGGCCGAGCATTGCCGCTTCCGCCTCAATGCCGCCGACGCCCCAGCCCAGAACGGCCATGCCGTTGACCATTGTCGTGTGGCTGTCCGTGCCAACGAGCGTGTCGGGATAGGCGATTTCCTCGCCGTTTTCGGTCTTTGTCCAGACGGTCTGGGCGAGATATTCGAGGTTCACCTGGTGGCAGATGCCGGTTCCGGGAGGCACGACGCGGAAGTTTTCGAACGCCGACTGACCCCAGCGCAGGAATTCATAGCGCTCGCCATTGCGCTCATATTCGCGCGCCACGTTCTGCTCGAAGGCGCCCGGTGTGCCGAAATAGTCCACCATGACCGAGTGATCAATGACGAGATCGACGGGAACGAGCGGATTGATCTTTTGCGGGTCGGCGCCGAGTTTGGCGGTGGCGTCGCGCATGGCGGCAAGGTCAACAACGGCTGGAACGCCGGTAAAGTCCTGCATCAGGACGCGGGCAGGGCGATAAGAAATTTCGTGACCGGCACGACCGCGATCGTCGAGCCATGCCTTTACCGCCGTGATATCGGCGGCCTTGACCGTGCGCTCATCTTCAAAGCGCAGCAGGTTTTCGAGCACGACTTTCAGCGAATGGGGGAGTCTTGAAATTCCATCAAGGCCGTTCTGCTCAGCGTCGGCCAGCGAATAGATCGTATAGGCCTTGTTTCCAACGGTGAGGGACTTTTTGGCATTGAAGCTATTGGATGTCTCGGTCACGCGATCCGCCTTGTCTCAATAGGGTTGCGACTACCCCCGAATGAGACCGGGCCAAACGACCAATCGCGTCATAAAAAAGCTCAACGCTGCAATGGCCACCGGCACGTCCGGAGGCGAAAGGGTTGGGGTCGGACCCGAAATTTGTCCCGCTCCCCACCAAATTCGTCTTCTCTATAATGAATCCAATTTGCACTTGCCAGCCCGGACTTTGGTTCAATAGAGCTTGGTTCGTCAAAGTTTTGGGCTTTCTCGTATGCTGGAAAAGCGCCTCGTGGCCAAAGACCTCACGCTGATCCGCGGGGGCAGGCCCGTGTTGTCAGATTTGAGTTTTACGGTTCGCTCCGGTCAGGCGCTTTATTTGCGCGGGCCCAACGGGGTGGGCAAGAGCTCTGCGCTCATGGTTCTCGCCGGCTTGCTGGCCCCCCAGGGGGGGAGCACGGCTTTCGAGGGCGGCGATCCTGACGTGCAGCCGCTCTCGCATCTCCATTATGTAGGGCACGATCCAGCGATCAAGACAGGGATGAGCCTTGCGGAAAATCTCGCGTTCTGGGTCGATGTCCTCGGCGGCGACGCCGGCACTGTCTCCCAGGCCCTGAGCGAAGCGGGGCTGGGAGGTCTCGACAAGATCGATGCCGGGATGCTCTCGGCCGGGCAAACCCGGCGTCTCGCATTGGCACGGCTGATCGCCGTGCCGCGACCACTCTGGCTGCTCGATGAACCGACCAGCGCGCTCGACAGCGAAGGCGCCGACTGGGTGGCCCGGCTGATTTCACAGCACATCGCGAGTGGGGGGCTGGCGGTGATCGCCACCCATCTCGACATCGCCATTGCTGGAGAGGTTGAAACCCTCAATTTTTCGCGGGCCGCGGCGTGAGGGCGTTTACGGCCATCATCGGGCGCGATCTTCGGCTCGGCCTGCGCCAGGGCGGTGATCTTTTGACCTTGGTCTTGTTCTTTGTCATCGTCGGCGTCTTGCTGCCGTTCGCGGTGGGACCGGATCGGCCTCTTCTGGCCCAACTCGCGCCTGCCATCATCTGGGTGGCAGCGCTCCTCGCCCAGCTTCTGTCGCACGACCGATTGTTTCGGTCCGATTTCGAAGATGGCTCATTGGCGCTGTTCCGGCACGCTTCACTTTCGCTTGACGGCATTGTCTTTGCCAAGCTCATCGCTCATTGGCTGCTCACGGGGTTGCCACTGGTCGTCGCGATGCCGGTTCTAGCCCTCGTGCTGGGGCTGACAGCCGACAATTTCTGGCTGGCGGTCCTCACTCTTCTTGCGGGCACGCCGGCCCTGACCGCGTTCGGCGCAATCGGGGCGGCTGTGACAGTTGGCCTCAAGCGTGGCGGGCTGGTTGCGCCGGTTCTCGTCTTGCCGCTGAGCCTGCCTGTGCTTATTTTCGGCACGGGTGCTTTCGATCCGACGCGGGTCGAAGCATCGACGCAGGCTTTGCTGCTTTTGTGTGCGCTTAGTCTGGTCAGCATGGCGCTGGCACCGTTTGCCGCGGCGCTGGCATTAAAGATTTCCGGGGAATAGATGGCCGATACATCTCCCAATGCCCATCCGGGCTGGTTCACGCGCATTGCCCATCCGGGCATGTTCATGGGTTGGTCCAGACATCTGGTTCTGCCGCTCGTGGCGATCACCGTCATCGCCTTTGGTGTGGGACTCTATTTTTCGTTCCTGGCGTCACCCGCCGATTACCAGATGGGCGATACGGTGCGCATGATGTATGTGCACGTGCCCACGGCCTGGCTAAGCCAGTTCTGTTACGCAGTGATGTTTGCCTCGGCGATCGGCACGCTCGTCTGGCGCCATCCTATGGCCGATGTCAGCCAAAAGGCGGCAGCGCCCCTCGGGGCGGCGTTTACCGCGCTGGCGCTCTTTACCGGCTCGATGTGGGGACGTCCCACCTGGGGCACGTTCTGGGAATGGGACGGTCGCATGACGTCGACGCTTGTCCTCCTCTTTATCTATCTCGGTATCATCGCGCTCTGGCGGGCCTTTGACGATCAGCTCAAGGCCGCGCGTATCGTTGCCGTGGTCACACTTGTCGGCGCCGTCAACATCCCCGTCATCAAGTTCTCGGTCGACTGGTGGCAGACGCTGCATCAGCCGGCCTCGGTGTTCCGTATGGATGGTCCCACAGTCGACGGGTCGATCCTCGTGCCGCTCTTGGTCATGACGCTGGCGTTTTCGCTGTTGTTCATGACCCTGCATTTGGTGCGTATGCGCACCGAAATCACGCGTCGTCGTATCAGGTCTCTGGAACTGGCGCAGGCGCGCGCTGCGGGAGGCGCGGCATGATCGAACTCGGCCAGCATTGGGAATTCATCGCTGCAGCCTATGGTGGCGCGTTTGCTATCGTTGCGGCCCTCACGGGGTGGACGATCGTTTCTGCCATACGCGCCAAAGCGCGGGTGTCCGAGCTTGAAGCGGCGCGGGCGGCGCGCAAGTTGCAATGACGCGTCCGGTTCGTATCGCTTTGGCAATTTTACCGCTCGTGGTGCTCGTTGCGTTACTCGGTGTCTTTGCAACGCAAATGGGACGTTCAACGAGCTTCGTGCCTTCCGCGCTGCTGGACAAACCGGTGCCCGATTTCGCCCTAGCGGCAGTCGAGGGCCACGACCAACCCGGTTTTGCAACGGCAGATCTATCAGGCCAGGGCGTCGTTGTGGTCAACGTCTTTGCAAGCTGGTGCGTGCCGTGCCGTGACGAACATCCAATGCTCATGGACCTCGCCCAGCGCGATGTCCTGATCTACGGCATCAACTACGACGACCCGGCCGATAACGCGCGCGCGTTCCTGGCCGAGCTCGGCAATCCCTATGACGCGGTGGGTTCAGATCGCGACCGCCGCGTCGGGATCGAATGGGGCGTTTATGGCGTGCCCGAAACCTTCGTCGTCGACAATGATGGCGTGATCCGATTCAAGCATGTCGGCCCGCTTGATGCGGACAGCTACGAAAACGTATTGCTGCCCGCCATTGCTGCTGCGGCCGAACCGGCCTGATCACATCTCGGTCTGTGCGGCTTCCGCTGCGGTGTCGACTGGACGAGGCTTTTCATCCTGCGCTGCGTATTTGGTCAAAAGCGGCAATTGCGCCATGGCGAAGATCATGGTGATGGGCATGATGCCCCAGACCTTGAATCCGACCCAGAAATCGTCAGAAAAATTGCGCCAGACGATTTCATTGAGCGCGGCTAGGACGAAGAAGAATATGCCCCAGCGCAGCGTCATCAGATACCAGCCGCGATCCTGCAATTTGTAAACTTCACCAAAGACATAGCGCAGCAGGGATTGACCGAATAACAACCCGCCCAAAAGCACTGAGCCAAACAGCACATTGGTGATGGTGGGCTTGAGCTTGATGAACAGCGCGTCCTGGAAATAAAGCGTCATGCCGCCAAACACCAGCACCACAACGCCGGTAACCAGTGGCATTACGGGAATGCGCTTCAAGATCATTTTGGACAGGACGAGCGAAATCGCCATCGCGACCATAAAGACCGCCGTCGCAAAGATGATCGGCTGGGTGAACCAGTCCTGAAGCACGGGAAAGGCCTCAAGAATGCGCTCGCCCTGCGCGTTGACGATAAAGAATACAACGAGCGGGCCCAGTTCGAGCGAGAGCTTCGTAATCGCGGGCTTTAGATCGTCGAGGCTTGCGTCACGCGATTTGGCGTCGATATCTGCCATTGTGTCTTACTCCTTGCCGGCGATAGCCCGCGCGAACTCGTCAGCGCGGAAGGGTTCGAGGTCGCCGATGGACTCTCCAACGCCGATATAATGAATGGGCAGCCCGAACTTTTTCGCGATGGCAACCAGAATGCCGCCGCGCGCCGTGCCGTCGAGCTTGGTCATCACGAGACCCGTCACCCCTGCCTTTTGACCGAAGATTTCGACCTGATTGAGGGCATTTTGCCCGGTGGTCGCATCAAGGGTCAATAACGTTGCGTGCGGGGCACTCGCGTCGCGCTTTTTAATCACGCGGATTATCTTCTCCAGTTCGTCCATCAACTCCGCGCGGTTCTGCAACCGTCCAGCGGTATCGATAATGACGATATCGGTTCCAGTTTCCTGGGCCTTGGCAACGGCATCGAAGGCCAGACCCGAAGCGTCGGCGCCCGTCGGACGAGTGAGCACTTCAACATCGTTGCGCTGTCCCCAGACTTGAAGCTGTTCGACGGCAGCGGCGCGAAACGTGTCGCCGGCAGCGAGGAGCACCGATTTTCCCTCCGCCTTGAACCGGGCGGTGAGCTTGCCGATGGTGGTCGTCTTGCCTGACCCGTTGACGCCGACCATGAGGATCACAAACGGCGTCGTGGCGATGGGGATCGATAGCGGGACGGCAACGGGGCCTAGCACATTCTCGACTTCCGCGGCGAGAATAGCGCGCACGTCATCAGTCGAAACATCCTTGTCGAATTTTTCGGCCCGTAGTTTGTCGGTGATGGCCATCGCGGTATCGATGCCAAGGTCAGCCGCGATCAGTGTGTCCTCGAGATCTTGGAGCGTCTGATCGTCGAGCTTGCGCTTGGTGAAAATGGCGCTGATCGAAGACGTCAGATTGTCCGAGGAGCGCTTTAGGCCAGAGCTGAGGCGCTGGAACCAGTTCTGTGGCGCGGTCCCAGGGGCGGGCACGATCGGGGTGGCGAGCGGTGGCGGCTCGACAGCTGGCTCCGCCTGCTCGACAGCCACAGCGTCCTCGATGGCATCGGGATGCTCGAAGGGGTCGGTGACGTCATCTGGCGTTGGCGGCTCGTGCGCGGGGGGATTGGGGTGGCCCTCTTTAAGCCACTCGGCCTGCATTTCGGGAGGCGCAGCATCGCGGCTGTCTGGCGCTCCATCGGGTACCGTTTCTTCGACTGGCTCGTCAGGCGTCTCTCTCCGCGCGCGCAGAGCCTCGAGCGCTTCCTCTTCACCGCGGTTTTCGTCGGTTGCGCGCTCAAGCGCCTGTTCGGTGTCCGATTTGGGCTGCGGCTGGTCGAGGCCGAACAGGCGACCCCAGAACCCGGGCTTTTTATCTTCGCTCATGCGGCAACCTTGGTAGGGCGGGCAACAAGCCCATTTAAAGTGTGCGACTGGATTTCGACAGGCATGATGTCGCCCGGCTGTCCCTGTTCAACCGACACGGGAATGAAGTGTTCCGTGCGACCCCGACCGCCATGCTCGACCAGGATTTTTTCGGTACCACCGACACGGGAGGCACAAAGGCGGGCAAATTGCCGATCGCCAACCGCACGCAATTGTGCGGCGCGCCTTTTTGCGATGGACGGCGCAACGTGCGGCATCCGCGCGGCTGGCGTACCTTCACGCGGGGAAAAGGGAAAGACGTGTAGATATGTCAAATCAGCTTCGGTTACGAAGGCCAAGGTATTTTCGAACATGGCGTCGGTTTCGGTCGGGAAACCAACGATGATATCTGCACCGAACACCATGTCGGGGCGCACGCCGCGCAGTTTTTCCACGATCGCCATCGCATCGGCGCGGCTGTGCCGGCGCTTCATGCGCTTTAAAATCATGTCGTCACCCGACTGCAGCGACAGGTGCAAGTGCGGCATGAGGCGAGTATCGCCGACCGCATCATAGAGCGCAGAGTCGGCTTCGATGGAATCGATCGAGGAAATCCGCAAACGTGGCAGATCGGGCACGTGTTTCAATATCGCCTGCGTCAGCTTGCCAAGGGTCGGCGTCCCAGGCAAATCGCCGCCGTAGGAGGTGATATCGACTCCGGTGAGGATGATTTCGGAATAGCCATTGCCCACCAATCGTTTGATCTGGTCGACGACCACGCCCATCGGTACCGAGCGCGACGGGCCACGGCCGAAGGGAATTATGCAGAAGGTGCAGCGGTGGTCACAGCCGTTCTGCACCTGCACGAAAGCGCGCACGCGGCCATCGAGTCCATCGATCAAATGACCAGCGGTTTCGGTCACGCTCATAATGTCGTTGACCTGAACCTTGTCGTTCAGCGGCACGCCGAACGCGAGCGGGGCATAACTTTCCGCCTTGAGTTTGTCGTTGTTGCCGATGACGAGATCCACTTCGGCCATGTTGCCGAAGTCGCGCGCCTGGGTTTGCGCCGCGCAGCCGGTAACGATGATCTTGGCGCCGGGATTGTCTCGCCGGACTTTGCGGATCGTTTGCCGCGCCTGGCGCACCGCAACGGCGGTCACCGCGCAGGTGTTGACGATGATCGCGTCCGTAAGGCCCGATTTTTGCGCCTCGGCCTTGATCACTTCAGATTCATAAGCATTGAGCCGGCAACCAAAGGTGATCGCTTCGATGCTCATGCGGCGTCTTCCCCCAAAAGCTGAGGCGAGATGACGCCCTCGCCATCAAGGGTCCATGGGCCTGTCATGAGGATATGGTCGTCGCTTTCGCGCCATTCGATCTCCAGCGGTCCCCCGGGCAGTTCGACGGTGACCTTGCGGCCGGTCAGGCCCTTGCGTGCAGCAGCGACGGCGGTGGCGCATGCTGCCGTGCCGCAGGCCAGTGTCAGGCCAGCACCGCGTTCCCAGACCTTCACGTTGATATAGTCGTCGGCGATCACCTGGGCGATTGTGATGTTGGCGCGCTCGGGAAACAGCGGGTGGTTTTCGAGCAGAGGGCCAAAGCGGCCCAGATCGTGCGCGTCGAGATCCTTGACCCAGAAAATGGCGTGCGGATTGCCGACATTGACGACTGACGGCGTGTGGAGGACTGGCGCATCGATCGGGCCAACCTGGAGTTCGATACCCGTCGTGTCCGCAAAGGGTTCGGAGAGCGGTATTTGCGCCCAGTCGAACTTCGGCTCACCCATATCGACGGTGACGAGTTCCCCGGCGATCCGCGTTGCCAGAATGCCGGCATTGGTGCGGATCGTAACGCTGGTATCGCCTGTCTCCTCAGCGAGGAGACCAGCCACGCAGCGCGTTGCATTGCCACATGCGTCGACCTCGCCACCCTCGGCATTATAGATGCGCATAAAAGCATCGATGCCGGCGACGGTATCGGGCTCGATGATGATCAGCTGGTCGCAACCGATCCCATTGGTGCGATCGGAAATGGCGCGCACCTGATCGCGCGAAAGGCGGATATTTTCAGCGCGCGCATCAAGAACAACGAAGTCGTTCCCCAAACCATTCATCTTCAAATAGGGCAGTGCTGTCGCGCGCATCGCAAATCTCGATTTCCGGCTGCTGCCGAAGGGCAACAGCGATATGGGCACTATATGGAGCAAACGCGCCACAATTTCCAGCACCGGCGGGATATCGGATCGCGCATTGCGTGTGGGATGTGGTTAAGGGCTTGTTACGGGATTGCTCTTTAGGATCGTTGTTTACCAAGCGCGAGGAGGGATCATGCTGGCCCAGCCACATGAGGAGGAGCGCGCTCTAACCGATATCGCCCAGACGCTCGCCCCGATCGGTGAGCGCGCTGGCAGGTTGGGCGTAGCTATTGCCGACATTGTCGGCTTGATTGCCGATCTTTCGGCGGCAAGTCAGAAACAGGCAGACGACACACGCACCGTCATGGGCGCAGCGGCCGATATGGGCGCGGCGACGGCGGAACTCGACACGTCTATGGATGCGTCCCTGGCGTTGGCGCATGAAACGCGTTCGGTCATCGACAGCAGCGCCAGTGTTTTAAGCGGCGTCGTTGATACCAGCGCGCGGACCATGCACGATCTCGGCGACGGCGCGCTCAAAGTGCGCGAGACGCTCGAAAATGTCGAAGTAACCTCGCGCCGGGTTCATGCCGCCAGCGCGGCCATCGGGCAGATCGCTCGCGAAACACGGCTCTTGGCCCTCAACGCCAGTGTCGAGGCCGCGCGAGCCGGCGAGGCAGGCGCCGGATTTGCCATCATCGCCCAGGCGGTCAAATCTCTGGCCGATCAAATCCAGGGGTTTTCGGGCGAAATCGCCACGCAGTTGGGGTCGATGGAAACGGTCCTGGGCGAATTGCGTGTTCGCGCCAAGGACAATGCCGAGATGGCGCGCGATGCCCTGGAACAGACTAAGGCGGCCAGTGAAGCGACGGAATCACTCTCCCGCCTGGTCGGGTCGGTCGATACGCTCGTTGCAGGTATCGAGCGCATGCATGCGCCGGTCAAATCGAACGGCCAGAGCTTTGCAGCGGTGCAGATGGGGCTCGATGCACTTTCGGATTCCTTTGATCAGAGCACGTCCCATCTGGGCAAAGCCGAAGGCCGGGCGCAGTCGATCCTCTCAATCTCCGAAGATTTTATCCTGTTTATCGCCCAGAGCGGCGTCGAAACATCGGACACCCCGTTCATCAAGCTGTGCACCGAACGTGCTGCGATGATTTCGGACGTCTTTTCCCAAGCGATCGGGTCAGGCAAGATTGCCATGGGGTCATTGTTCGATGATGACTACAGACCCATCCCGGGCAGCAATCCGCGTCAGGTGATGACGCGGTTCGTGGCGCTGACCGATGCGTGCCTGCCGGCTATCCAGGAACCTGTGCTCGATTTCGATAAACGCGTGGCGTTTTGCGCAGCGGTCGATCGGAATGGATACCTTCCGACCCACAACCTCAAATATGCGCATCCCCAGGGTGATGATCCGGTTTGGAACGCAGCTCATTGCCGCAATCGGCGCATATTTGACGATCGCACCGGGCTTTCGGCGGGCCGAAGCACCAAGCCCTTCCTCCTTCAGACGTATCGCCGGGACATGGGCGGTGGGCAGTTTGTATTAATGAAGGATTGCTCTGTGCCCATCATGGTCAATGGCCGCCATTGGGGCGGATTGCGCCTCGCCTATACTGTCGCGTAGGGACTAAAATCCGGCCCGTCCAATTGACTCGCGGCGGCGCGAACCCTATAAGCCGCCTCGACCTTCTGTCAGAATTGATGGATTAACGAGTCACTGGGTTGATCTCAACGAGACAACCGGTCACCACCCGTCAGCGCGTTGCGCCCGCGGGTGCGTTTTGCATTTGACCGGTTTGCAACCCATATTCGTCTCCATCATACCGACACGAAAAATGAGCGAACGCGAATGTTTGAGAGCCTGTCAGACCGCTTGGGCAAGATCTTTTCCGGGATTACCGGACGGGGTGCGCTAAGCGAAGCCGATGTCCAAGCGGCGCTGCGCGAAGTCCGCCGCGCGCTGATCGAGGCCGACGTGTCGCTCGAAGTGGTGCGGGCGTTCACCGAACAGGTCGGCCAGCGCGCCGTGGGTGCGGAAGTCACCCGCTCGGTCAAGCCGGGCCAGCAGGTGATCAAGATCGTCCATGACGAACTGGTCGCCGTTCTGGGCGAAGAGGCGTCGCCCATTTCCCTCAACGCACCTGCGCCCGTCCCGATCCTCATGGTCGGTCTTCAGGGCTCGGGTAAAACGACGACCACCGGCAAGATCGCCAAGCGCCTGAAAGACAAGCAGGGCAAACGCGTTCTTCTCGCCTCGCTCGATACGCGCCGTCCGGCGGCCATGGAGCAGCTGAAGACGCTTGGTGGCCAGATCGGCGTCGACGTTCTCGAGATCGTGCCCAACCAGTCTGCCGTCGAGATCGCCAAGCGTGCGATTTCCAGCGCCCGGACGGGTGGCTATGACGTTGTGATGCTCGATACCGCCGGTCGCACGCATATCGACGAAGAGTTGATGGCGGAAACGGCCGAGATCAAGCGTGTCTCCAATCCGCATGAAATCCTGCTCGTCGTAGACAGCCTGACCGGTCAGGACGCCGTCAATCTGGCGCGCTCGTTCGATACCCGCGTCGATGTCACCGGTATCGTCCTTACGCGCGTTGATGGCGATGGGCGAGGCGGTGCTGCGCTCTCCATGCGCGCGGCAACCGGCAAGCCGATCAAGCTGATCGGTGTCGGCGAAAAGATGGATGCGCTGGAAGATTTCCATCCCAAGCGCATCGCCGACCGTATTCTGGGCATGGGCGACATCGTTTCGCTCGTCGAAAAGGCAGCGGCCAACGTCACGGCCGAAGACGCCCAGAAGATGGCCAAAAAGCTCAAGAAGGGCCAGTTCGATCTTGACGATCTTAAAGGCCAGCTCGAGCAGATGAAAAAGATGGGCGGCATGGCATCGCTCATGAAGATGATGCCGGGCATGGGCGCAATGGCCAAGAATCTGCCTGCCGACCGGACGAACGACAAGATGTTTGATCGCCAGATCGCTATCATCCAGTCGATGACGCGCAAGGAACGCGAAAAGCCCGACCTGCTCAATGCCTCACGCCGCAAGCGCATCGCTTCGGGGGCCGGGGTTGAAGTGTCCGAGATCAACAAGCTCATCAAGATGCATCGCCAGATGGCGGACATGATGAAAAAGGTGTCGCGCGGCGGGGCTGGCGGGCTGGCCAGTATGTTTGGCGGCATGGGCAAGGGCATGATGGGCAATGGCGGGGGCATGCCCGACATGGATCCCAAGCAGCTCGAAGAGATGGCCAAGCAGTTGGGGGGCGATCCGACCAAGCTGCCCGATGATTTTTCCAAACTCGTCAAGCAGGGCGGCGCGGGCGGATTGCCCGGCCTTCCCGGACTTGGCGGCTCGAAATTCCCGGGTCTCCCGGGACTGCCCGGATTGCCGGGCAAAAAGAAGTAAACCGACTTAAACGATCAGACATAAAGAAAGACCGATCATGGCTACCAAAATCCGCCTGGCTCGCGCCGGCTCCAAGAAGCGCCCTTACTACCACATCGTGATTGCCGACGTTCGCGCCCCGCGCGACGGCCGCGTCATCGAGCGCATCGGTGCCTACAACCCCATGCTGACCAAGGACGACGAAAAGCGCGTCGTTCTCGATGTCGAGCGCGCGACCCATTGGCTCCAGAGCGGCGCACAGCCGACAGAGCGCGTCGAGCGTTTCCTCGATGCAGCCGGTCTTTTGAAGCGCGAAGCGCGCAACAACCCCAACAAGGCAAAGCCGGGTGCCAAGGCGCTCGAACGCGCCGAGGAAAAGAAGGCCGCTGAAGAAGCTGCCAAGGAAGCAGCAAATGCTCCGGCTGAAGAGGCTCCGGCCGAAACTGCCGCCGAAGAAGCGCCTGCCGAGTAAGTCTGGTGACCGGGCCCAAACAGCCTGAAACCCGCATTCTCATGGGCCGCATCGGTGCGGCCCATGGGATCAAGGGTGAAGTGCGGATCACCGCCTTTACCGCCGACCCGCTGGCCATTGCCGATTACGATCCGCTCGAAACCGACCGCAAGGGCCTTTCGATATCGATCGCCAAGGCGCGCGTGGCCAAAGGAGTCGTTATCGCCTCGCTCAAGGGCGTTGCCGATCGCAACGACGCCGAAAAGCTCAACGGCGTTTCGCTCTTTGTCGATCGCGACCGGCTCGACGAACCCGATGAAGACGAGTTTTACTATTCCGATCTGATCGGGCTCGAGGTGCGCCAGTCTGACGGTTCGGTTCTGGGCATCGTCACAAGCGTTGAGAACTTCGGCTCCGACGATCTGCTCGACATCAAGCTCCAAGAGACCCGCAAATCGGTCTATCTGCCGTTCACCAAAGCCGTGGTGCCCGAACTTCACATCGCCCAGGGCTATATGATCGCCATTCCGCCCGAAGGCTGGCTGGACGAAACGCCACGCGACCCCGAGGATCGTGATCCCGAAGAGGGCGCATGAGTTTTCGCGCCTCTGTCATCACGCTGTTTCCCAATCTCTTTCCAGGCCCGCTCGGTGCATCCGTCATCGGTCGAGGCATCGAGAAAGGTGCCTGGTCGCTCGACACGCATTTCCTGCGCGATTATGCACATGACAAGCACCGCACCGTGGACGACACCCCATCGGGCGGCGGCGCGGGTATGGTGCTGCGGCCTGATATCCTGGCGGCTGCGCTCGACGCGGTTGCGCCTCCAGGTGATCCGCGTCCCAAAATTCTCATGAGCCCACGTGGCAAGCCTTTGACGCAGGCACGGGTGCGCGGGCTTGCCGCCGGACCTGGAGCGGTGATCGTCTGCGGGCGGTTCGAGGGCATCGACCAGCGGGTCATCGACGCGCGGCTGCTCGAGGAAATCTCGATCGGCGACTATGTGCTGGCGGGGGGTGAAGTGGCGGCCATGGTGCTCCTCGAAGCCGTAGTGCGGTTGCTGCCCGGTGTTCTAGGCGCTGCCGAGAGCCATGCTGACGAGAGTTTTGAGAACGGCCTGCTCGAATATCCGCAATATACCCGCCCGCAGAGTTTCGAGGGCCGCGACATTCCCGAAATCCTCACGTCCGGCGATCATGGTCGGGTCGAAAAATGGCGACGTGAGCAATCTGAAGCTTTGACGCGCGAGCGCCGCCCCGATCTCTGGGCCAGATTGCCGCAAAAGCCCTAGACTCTAGGCCCCAAGGCGTGTATAGCGCGCTCGACTTTCGGGGTATCCCCGCCGTCCAAACAAGACCGGGCCCATAAGGGCTCCAGCGAAAAGATCAGAACGGATAAATAAGATGAACATCATTCAGCAGCTCGAGAAAGAGCAGCTCGAAGCGCTTGTTGCAAAGCGCTCCATTCCCGAATTCTCCCATGGCGATACCGTCAAGGTCTGGGTCAAGATCCGTGAAGGCGAAAAAGAACGTCTTCAGGCCTATGAAGGCGTCGTGATCGCGCGCTCCGGCGGCGGTCTGATGGAGAGCTTTACGGTTCGCAAGATCTCCTACGGTGAAGGCGTGGAACGTGTGTTCCCGATCCACTCGCCGATGATCGATCGCATCGAAATCCTGAAGCGCGGTAAGGTCCGTCGCGCCAAGCTCTACTACCTGCGCGATCGTCGCGGTAAGTCGGCTCGTATTTTCGAATCGACCAACGCCCGCACCAAGCGCATCGAGGCCGATGAGCGCCAGGTTGCGTCCGACGCCCGCGCCGCGCGCGAAGCGGAAAAGGTTGCCGCTGCAGAGGCTCTGGCCGCCGAGACCGCAGCCAAGGAAGCCGCTGACAAGAAGGCCGCCGAAGAGGCCGCCGCCGCTGAAGCCGCTGCTGCCAACGAAGCACCGGCCGAAGACAACAAGAGCGAATAATCCCGCCTTGCTACGCAAGATTTAAGACCCGGTCCTTGTGGCCGGGTTTTTTCGTTCTACCGAGAATAATCGGTCTCTCTTTGGTGTCTTAGTGTCGAGGACAGGGCTAGGCCCCGGTCGCTCACTAACCCAAAGGGAGATCGTTATGCGGACGAAATTCTTATCAAGACTGGGCTATGCCGGCGTCGGCCTTGTCCTTGCGACCGGCGTCGCGTTGGCCGCCCCGGATGTCCAAACGCTCGAGACCGATATCGGCGAGGTGATCGCCGATGCCGACGGCATGGTTCTCTACACATTTGCCAATGACGAGCCTGGCGTGTCCAATTGCTATGAGCAATGCGCCGTCAACTGGCCGCCGTTCTTTGCCGAGGAAGGCGACGTCGCCGAAGACCCCTATTCCATCGTCGAGCGTACCGATGGAACGATGGTCTGGGCAAAGGACGGCATGCCGCTCTATTATTGGATCGAGGACACCGAACCGGGTATGACCACCGGCGATGGGGTCGGAGGTAATTGGGACGTGGCGCGGCCATAAGCGCCCTCGGCGCGGTCCCGGAGTTGATCGATGGGGCGCCATCCTTCCGTACGCGATCTGCTCGTTGTGCATTTGCCGGTCCTGCGGCGCTACGCGCATGGGCTGACCGGCCACCGTGCAGATGCTGAGGATTTGTTGCAGGCAACGCTGCTTCGGGCCATCGAACATGAAAAGAGCTGGCGCGGCGAAAACGGTCGCGCCTGGCTTTATGCGATAATGACCAACCTCAATTTGAATCGATTGCGCGGGCGCTCACGGCAGCCAGTCCTCATCTCGATCGACGACACGGAGGAGATGGGTGACGGTCGCAACAGCGATCCCCTGGTTCATAATCAGCTCGTGCGTGCCTTGGGCGCGCTTGAGCCCGATGCACGCGCCGCGCTGCTCCTCGTCTCGATCGAGGGCTTTACCTATCGGGAGGCTGCCGACATCCTGAATGTTCCCATAGGCACGGTCATGTCCCGTCTGTCACGGGCGCGGCGGCAGTTGAGCGCGCGTGTCGATTATCCCAGCGTAACCCCCTTCGTGCGACGATGACGGCTTAGCAATGACAAAACCTTCTGCCCCGATCTCCGAAGACGATCTGCACGCATTTCTCGATGGCGCGCTCGATCAGGACCGTGTGGCCGACGTCGAACGTCATCTCGCGGGAAATCCCGATGTGGCAGGAGAGATTGAACGCTGGCGTCACCGCGAAACTGATCTGCGCGCGGTCCTTGGGGCGTACAGTTTTGGCGCTGCAGATGAGATCCCCGTCGCTGAACCTCAACGCACCGAGGGCAGACGCTTCAAATGGACAGCGATGGTTGCCGCGGTTGTCGTTGCGTTCAGTCTTGGTGGCGGTGCCGGATATCTTGGTCGATCGCTTATCGAAACACCCTCCGCCGTTCGTGACTTAGACGCGCTCTGGCTCGATGCTGCAGCGCGGGAGGTGTTCTTGACCTATGTGGGAGAGGTGCGTCACCCCGTCGAAGTCGGCGCCGATGAGCAAGAGCACCTCACTAATTGGCTGGGCAATCGCATCGACCGTCCTTTCACAGCGCCCAGTCTCGCCGAGCTGGGTTTTGGGCTCGTGGGTGGGCGCCTGCTGCCCATCAATGGCCGGCCGGGCGCGATGCTGATGTATGAGAATGGGCAGGGCGATCGCGCCACTCTTCTTCTCGCGCGCAATGCCGGCGCGCGCGATACGGCGTTCCAGTTTTCCGAGGGCGATGGGGTCAATACCTTCCGATGGATCGACGGCCCACTGGCCTATGCCATCACCGGCTTTCTCGATCGCGGTGCGCTCGAAGACATCACCCGCGCGGTTTACGATCATTTCGAGGCGATATAGTCCTGAGGCCAACTGTTCGCCAAAATGGCGTCGTGCTCAAAGGATATTGTTTTGCCCCAAAAGTTTTCCGGCAGCACTGCACATGCCAATCTTGGCCCTGATTTTTTCGATCCCGTCACTGCAGCGGATTTCCCAAAAACCATTCTACGCTATCGCAATCAGCCCTGGGCGGAGCGCATGGGGCTGGAGACACTTTCGGACGAGGAGTGGATCAATCATTTTGGCCGGTTTGCCCCCTTGCCGGACAGTTTCCAAAAGCCACTGGCTCTGCGATATCACGGTCATCAGTTTCGATCCTATAATCCCGACATCGGCGATGGACGTGGATTTCTCTTTGCCCAGGGCTTCGACCATATCGATGGCACCTTGCGCGATTTCGGGACGAAAGGATCGGGAACCACGCCATGGTCCCGGGGCGGCGATGGGCGCCTGACGCTCAAGGGCGGGGTGCGCGAGGTTCTGGCGACCAGCATGCTTGAGGCTTTGGGCGTCGAAACCTCGAAAAGCTTTTCGCTCATCGAAACGGGTGAGGCGCTATTTCGTGGCGACGAGCCGTCTCCAACTCGCTCCTCGGTGCTTGTTCGTCTGTCGCATTCCCATATCCGGATCGGAACGTTTCAGCGTCTCGATATGCTGGACGACCACGCCAACATGGCGCGGTTGGTCGACCATTGTATCGCCCATTACTATCCGCAATTGGCTGACCTTCCGCGGGCCGAGCGGGTGCCGGCCTTTTTGGGTGCGGTGGCGACAAATGTCGCGCGCGTTACCGCGCAATGGATCGCTGCGGGTTTCGTGCACGGCGTGCTCAATACCGACAACACCAACATCACCGGCGAGAGTTTCGACTATGGACCGTGGCGGTTCCTGCCACGGTATGATCCGCAATTTACTGCAGCCTATTTTGACGAAAATGGCCTTTATGCCTTCGGCCGCCAGCCCGACACCATGGCGTGGAATTTGACGCGGCTTGCGGAATGCCTTGTCCCGCTCTCGACTGTTTCGGCGCTGGAACCTGAACTCAACAGGTTTTGGCCTGCGTTTCAGGCAGCGCTTGCCGGATCGATCGTCTCGCGGCTCGGGCTCATATCCCGGGGAGCGGAGGCCGATGGCGCGTTGCTCGCGGCATTCTTCGGCTTCATGCAGGCAGAAAAACCTCTTTATGAGCAGGTATTCTTCGACTGGCGGGGTGGTCCGGCGTCGGCGGAGCGGGCAAAAGGCAGCCCACAGGCCGACCTCTACAGCGGTGCTGCGTTTGCCGACTTCAGCGCCGCGCTCAATGGGTACGAGCCGTCCATCTCGGCGAATCTCGATCACGCTTATTTCAAACGCACGCATCCGCGGACGATGCTGATCGAGGAGTTGGAAGCCATCTGGGCGCCGATTGCCGAAAACGACGACTGGTCAGGTCTCGACGCTGCCCTTGGGGATATCGATGTCATGGGCGCGGCGTATCGAGAGGCGATTTTCACCGCGAATTGACTGGTCGGTCACCGCGCCAGCGCGTACAACTTCCGCCCATGATGTTTGCGCGTTTATTGTCCGCCTGGCTGGCGCCATTGGTGATGTTCGGGTTTGTCGTTGCGCCTGCTGGCGCAATCGATATTCGCAGCAATGCCGATACGGTCGTCGAGCTATTCACCAGCCAGGGGTGCTCGCGCTGTCCGGACGCCGATCGGCTTCTGGCCGAACTCGGTGAACGCGACGATATCGTGGCTCTCGCCTATCACATCGATTATTGGGACTATATCGGCTGGCAGGATACCTTTGCGCTGCCTGGCAACACCGAGTTGCAAAAGGGCTATGCGCAGGCCTGGGGCAAAAACCGCATCTACACGCCGCAAATGGTGATCAATGGTGCTCATGCGGTGGTGGGCTCGGACGCACGGGAGGCGGAAAACGCGATCTCGGCAGCGAGGACGCCGCTTGAGATTTCACTTGTCGCTGCCGATGCGGACTCGGTTACTGTCAGTGCACCCGCCAATGGTACGCATCAGGCGTCGGTCGTCTGGCTGGTAACCTACCGCGCTCTGGCTGAGGTGGTGGTGGAGCGCGGTGAAAATTCAGGCCGCGTTCTGCCTTACACCCATATCGTCACGGGCCGACAGGCGATCGGCATGTGGGACCCGCAATCGGGGGCCAATCTCACCATTCCGTTGGCCGAGGTCCTTGGTACGCATTCGGATGGCGCTGCCGTCATCATTCAGGAAAAGCACGGCAATCTGCCCGGCGCGATCATCGCGGCGTCCGCTTTCGACCGCTAATCTATGCACGCGACAAAAAAGAAACGCCCCGAACCATCCGGATCGGGGCGTAGCGACTCTGGAGATTACCTCCATCGGAGCTAGGAATATCCCGGAGGCAAGGCCGGGAAGGGTGCCGGCCTGCCGAGTTCATGGTTTGGGGGCTCGGTGAACTCGGAGGCCGGCTTACTGGAGGCAATGATCGAAGGCTAGACCCGGTTTGGGGCGCCACAAGGGTCAGATTGTGTCGCAAATCCGGTCAATTGGCGGAAAGTTTGCAGCCTTTACGCCAAGGAAAGGCCCTTGCCAGCACCGGCGAACGGGGCAATCATCGGGCATGGACGGTTTTCTTTTGAAGGGTCGCAGGGTTTGACGGATCGCGACGATGGCAAGGACGATGCGGGTATCCATGCCTTCACCCCCGCCCGAACCAGCGCTCATTCCCGCATGGTTGCCCTTGTCAGCTTCGACCGTAAGGAGCTCGCGCTCATCCTCAATGTGTATGGCAAGAAAGTCGCTGCCGGCGAATGGCGTGACTATGCGCTCGATTTCGGTCGGGAACGCGCGATGTTCTCGATCTATCAGCGCACGTCCGAGCGGCCATTGTATGTGGTCGAGAAGAACCCCAAGCTGGCGCGCAAGCAGGGCCAGTACATGGTGATCGGTGCGGATGGACGTATTCTCAAGCGTGGCCACGATCTGGCTTCGGTATTGCGCATCCTCGATCCGCAGCTTTACGTGGTCCGATAATCCGAACTTGCGCAAAACAAAAGGGCCGCAGAGAACTCCGCGGCCCTTTCTTGTTCCGGTATGCGCTGGGCTATTCGCGATTGCCGAACAGGCGCAGCAGCATCATGAACAGGTTGATGAAGTCCAGATAAAGGGTCAGCGCGCCCATGATGGCGAGCTTGCCCAAGCCTTCACGTCCGATGTTTTCGGCATAGGCTTCCTTGATCTTCTGGGTGTCATAGGCGGTCAGGCCGACAAAGATCACAACACCGATTGCCGAGATGGCGAATTCAAGCGCCGAGCTCTGTAGGAAGATGTTGACCACCATTGCGATGATGATGCCGATCAGGCCCATGAACAGGAAGGAGCCCATTCCGGTCAGGTCGCGCTTGGTCGTGTACCCGTAAAGGCTCATCGAACCGAACATCGCTGCGGTGATGAAGAACACCTTGGCGATCGATGCGCTCGTATAGACGAGGAAGATCGAGGACAGCGAAAGCCCCATAACGGCGGCGAAGGCCCAGAACGTGGCCTGTGCTGCCGGGAAGGACAGCTTGTTGATCCCGAACGAGAGCACCAGCACAAAGGCCAGTGGCGAAAGCATGATCACCCATGCCAGCGGGCTGCCATAAACGGCTTGCGCGACGGCGGGGCTGGAAATTGCCCACTGTGCGAAGAAATAAGCAACGAGGCCCGTCACGGCGAGGCCGATGCCCATATAGTTGTAAACGCGCAGCATATGGCTGCGCAGACCCTCGTCGATGGCGGCGGCCGTGCCTACGCGCCCTGAGACGGTCTGACGGTCGTATTGTGCCATGTCGTGTTCCATCCTCGGTTTAAAGTGGCGGTCCGGACGACGCCTTGGCATGTGGTGCCGCATCAATCGCCGGTTCGCGATCAATATGGCGTTGGCACTTTGAAATTACAAGCGAAACCGATGTTCTCGCGACCGTTTGAAGCGGCGGGCGCCTCTGTTTCGGCGCCAATCGGCGCATCGATATGATAGGCTTTGATTCGTCGGGCCGACCATCGCGGCCCTGCCGGCAGCAAGGAGGCGATCATGCCCCGATTGTTTACGGGTCTCCAGCTTCCCCCCGACATTGGCTTTGCCTTGTCGCTCAAGCGCGGTGGGCTGCATGGTGCGCGCTGGATTTCTCCCGAAAATTATCACATCACGCTCAGGTTTATCGGCGATGTGGATCATCACACCGCTGACGAAATCCTCGACGCCCTCGATCATGGTCCCGTGATCGATCCCTTTCCCATAACGCTTTCCCATCTCGGGGTTTTCGGGTCGAACAAGCCGCGGGCGCTTTATGCCGGGATCGAGCCATCAGAGCCTTTGGCGCGGCTGCAGGCAGGCCAGGAACGCTTGCTGCAACGCGTCGGGGTGCCGGCGGACGGGCGAAAGTTCGTACCCCATGTCACTTTGGCGCGATTGCGCGATACCGCCGCCCTCGATCTCGCACGCCATATCGCGCAGTCGGGGCAGTTCATGGCCATGTCGTTTACTGTCGATCGCTTCGTGCTGCTCTCCAGCCGGGAGAGCGTGGGGGGCGGACCCTATATCATCGAACAGGATTACCCCCTGGCAGCATGAAAGCGCGTCACGGAATCGTGATAAATTTACGGTACGCCCGATGTGCCATTCAGCCAGCATTCAGCGCGCATGCGGCACAACAGCCGGGCCGGTCTGCAAAGGCATGCGGGCCAAATTCCGGCCAAATTCGTCACTAGGTTCGCACTTCCTGGCGATATTTGGGGTCGGCATTTGCTCTCTGGTAACCATACCAATGCAAAATCGGTCCGAGTGAATAGCGTAATCTAGAGTAAGGGAAGGGTTTGGCGATGCCGTCAGCATTTCGCAGCCATATTCGCCGCATTGTGACCGCAGGCGTGGCCTGCGTAGCCGTATTTGCGACCGGCCCGGCAGCTTTCGCTGCCACCAATCTTGGGACATTCGATTTCTGGACCGCATGGAGCGATCAGGATTCGACGGGCAAGATCTGTTATGTGTCGTCCACGCCGCAGACGATGGAGCCATCCGGGGTCAGTCGAGGCGACATACATTTCATCGTGACCATCCGGGCGACCAATCGCAACGAGGTCGCGACGATCGTGGGCTATCCCATCCACGAAACCAACGCCAATGCTTCAACATCCGTCGATGGACGTTCATACCCGATGGTTGCGCAGGGCAACGCTGCCTGGCTCGCCTCGATCGAGGATGAACCGGGTTTCGTTACCGCCATGCGTGCGGGTGCTGCCATGGTGGTGCGTGCCACTTCGCAGCGTGGGACCAATACGGTCGACACATACTCGCTGCGCGGGATCACCGCGGCACTGAACAAAGCCAATGAGGAATGCCCGCAATAGCGGTTTGCGCCTGTTGCGTTCAGCTTCTCAATTGGGCAAAAAGGCCGGGGCGCCGTTCCCGGCCTTTTCGCGTTCTCTCAAAAAAGACCTGAAGGACCTCGCCGTCATGACTGGACTTCATCGCCGTCTCTCCATCGTTTTGGCCGCAACGGTGCTTGCTGCGACCACGCTGCCGGCCATGGCGCAATCGGTGCGCGTTCTGAGCGAGCACAACGCCTGGACAGCCTATGCGACGACCGAAAGTGCCGGTCAGATCTGTTTCGTGTTGTCCCGACCCACGGCGACCGAACCGGAGGCGGGGACGAGCGAAGGGTATTTCTACATTACCCACAGACCAGACCAGGGCGTGCGGTCAGAGATCAATATCGTGACGGGGTATGGCTTGGACAGCGAAGCCACTGCATCGCTCATCGTAGGCAGCCAGAGTTTCGAACTCTATACCCAGGACGACGCGGCATGGCTTGCAGACACCGGAGAGACCACCAGCGCGATCCAGGCCATTCGTGGGGGATCGACAATGGTTGTGGAAGGAACACAGGCGGATGGTTCAACCGTGCGGCAGACCTTTTCACTTTCCGGCGCGACCGCTGCGACCAATGCTATCGATGGGGCCTGTTAGCAAGCCTTCGCTTTGCGCTGACCGGCCCGGTGTGCTAAAGGCGAGCCCGGATCCTTGGCGCGCTTGAATTGGCGGCGCCCCGATCCATATTCGCCTCACACATTATTTGGAACGTACGCCCATGAGTTTGGCGCTCAATATCGATCATGGCTCTGTGCCGCGTCCGGAACGAACCGGACCGGTTGATCTGTTGGGGCTGTCCAAAAAAGACATTGCAGCGCAGCTTGGTGCCATCGGGCTTTCAGAGCGCGACAGCCGTATGCGCGCCAGCCAGCTTTGGAACTGGATGTATGTGAACGGAGCTACCGATTTTGGCGATATGAGCAATATCGCCAAGGGGCTGCGCGCCGATCTGGCGCAGGCGTTCACGATCGGGCGGCCGGAGATCGTTTCCGAACAGGTGTCGATCGACGGGACGCGCAAATGGCTGTTCCGGTTTCGCGATCCCGCCCATCCCAACATGCCGCCTGTCGAGGTCGAAACCGTCTATATCCCTGAATCGGATCGTGGAACGCTGTGCGTGTCCTCGCAGGTCGGGTGTACGCTCACGTGTTCGTTCTGCCATACGGGAACGCAAAAGCTGGTGCGTAATCTGACGGCTGGGGAAATCCTGGGCCAGGTGATGATGGCACGCGAGCGTCTTGGGGATTTCCCGGGCGGGGTGCGGCCTACCGATGGTCTGGTGCCGCATGGCGATAGCCGGGCGATCACCAATATCGTCATGATGGGGATGGGCGAACCGCTCTATAATTACGAGGCCGTCAAGCAGGCTTTGCTGATCGCCTCGGACGGCGAGGGGTTGTCGCTGTCGAAGCGCCGCATCACGCTTTCGACGTCGGGTGTCGTGCCGCAGATCGAGCCGACGGGGTCGGAAATTGGGGTGATGCTGGCGATTTCGCTGCATGCCGTTCGCGACGATCTGCGCGACGTCCTGGTGCCGATCAACAAGAAATGGCCGCTGGAGCAATTGCTTGAGGCGTGCCGGACCTATCCGGGCGTGTCGAACGCAAAACGCATTACATTTGAATATGTTATGCTCAAGGACATCAACGATTCCGACGCCGATGCGCGCGAATTGGTGCGGCTGCTCAAGCATATTCCGGCCAAGATCAATCTGATCCCGTTCAATCCATGGCCGGGGTCGAACTATGTCTGTTCGGACTGGGATCGGATCGAGGCGTTTGCCGATATCGTCAATCGGGCCGGTTATGCGTCCCCGGTCAGAACGCCGCGCGGGCGCGATATCTTTGCCGCGTGCGGGCAATTGAAATCGGAAACCGAACGGCTGAAAAAGAAGGACCGCGAAGCGTTCATGCTCTGAGAGGGGCCATGGTCACCGTCAAGCTGCTCGATTCCTCCGACTTCGACCTTTTGTGCTCCGCCGACACCAGTGTCTTCGACAATCCCATTCAGCCCGAGCTCGCCAGGGCGTATCTGGCCCATCCGGACTATAATATCGCATTGGCGGTCGACGGGGATAAGGTCGTCGGCATGGCGTCAGGTCTTTTTTATTTCCATCCCGACAAGCCGTTGGAATTGTTCGTCAATGAAGTCGGTGTGGCCGAAAGCTATCAACGGCAGGGCATCGCAAAGCGGTTGATGGAGGTGCTGTTTGACGCTGCGCGGGAGCGGGGGGTCACCTATGCCTGGGTCGGCACCGAAGGCGATAATCTCCCCGCCAAGGCGCTGTATATGCGCAGTGGCGGGAAGGGGCAGGACATGGCCTATTTCGAGTTCGATCTATCGAAAAGACATTTTAAATCAAAAGTTTAGCGGTATCCGACCGTGTCGCGGGTGCGATGGCTGGCGATGATCCAGATCGCATGGATCAGTCCCGGCACGTAGCCGAGAATGGTCAGGAGGATATTGAGCCAGAAGTGAAGCCCGAAGCCGACGCGGAGGAAAACGCCGAGGGGCGGGATGAGGATCGAAAAGAGGATCCTGATAAAATCGCCAAAAGTCATCGTGGTACGGTCCCATGTTAGCATTGGTCTGCAATATGGGGATAAGTTCTTGTGCTGCAAGTTCGTTCCGGTCACGCCTCCCCGCGAATCCAGTCGATCCGAAAGCGTCCGCGGTTCTCGTCCGACAGTAGCTTAGCCAATGTTGGCAGGACGATTTTCATTTCATCCTCAAGCACATAGGGCGGGTTGACGACGATCATGCCGGTGCCATGCAGGCGCGGTGGCGTCGAGGGGGGACGGATGGTCAGTTCCAGCCGCAGGATTTTGGGAATGCCGGTGGCGTTGAGCGCTCTGGCATAGGTGTCCGCGTCCCTTGGGTCCTTAATGGGATACCAATAGGCGTAGGTGCCGCCGGGCCAGCGTTTGTAAGCTTTTTCAAGGCTTTGGACCATACGAGCAAACTCGCCCTTTTCCTCGAAAGGCGGATCGACGAGGACGAGGCCGCGGTTTTCCTTTGGCGGGAGATGGGTGCCCATGGCGGCCCAACCGTCGAGATGGGTGATGCGGGCCTGGATGTCGCCGGCGAAATTTTCCTTAAGCAGTTCAAAGTCTTGTGGATGCAACTCTAGCGCCATGAGGCGATCCTGGGAGCGGAGCATATGGCGCGTCACAAGGGGTGAGCCGGGATAGAAGCGCAGGGCGTCATCTAGGTTTTGTGCTTTGATTGCAAGGAGATAGGGCTCTACCAACTCGGCAACCTTGGGGGGCAAGCTGGCGGCCATAAGGCGGCCAACTCCGTCTTCCCATTCGCCCGTTCGACCCGCCGCGTCGCCCAAAAGATCGTAAAGGCCGACACCGGCATGGGTGTCGATGACGCGAAAGGCGGCATCCTTGCGCATCATATACGAGATGATGCGGGCGAGGATAATGTGTTTGACCACATCGGCGAAATTGCCGGCGTGGAAGGCGTGGCGGTAGTTCATGTTACTGCTTTTTCTTGTGTTTTCGCACTTCCGAGCCGACAAATCGAAAGCCAACTTTTCTGGAAGCGCTCACCTGCGTGCCTCAGCGGTCAGGATCGTCACCGCAAACGCCGCAAAGACTGCGGCGAAGGACCAGTTCAGTGCCTTCTGAATGCGCTCCGATTTCATCACCGTTCCGGTAAGCCATTGGGCGCCAAGTACAATTGCTATGACGATGGGGAGCGAGAGGACGACGAATTCAACGCCTAAAAAGATCAGTTTTGCAGCGGCGTTGGGGTCGGAGGCGGAGACGAACTGGGGCAGGAAGGTCACGAAAAACAGCGCGACCTTGGGGTTGGTGAGATTGATGCCGAGGCCGGTGAAATAGGAATTCTTAAGGCTGGGCGTTTTGCCTTTCGCCTTGGCGACGGTCAGGCCCGTGCCTGAACGGATGGCAGAAAAAGCGAGCCATAACAGATAGATAGCGCCAGCAATCTTGAGGGCCCAAAAGGCGGTGGGGGCGGTGACGATCAAGATCGAGATGCCGAAGGCGGCGAGCATGGTGTGAACGGCGATGCCGGTGACGGCACCAAAAACCGTTGCAAATCCGTGCCTTGAGCCGAAATTGACGGTGCGGGAAATGAACAATGCCATGTCCGGACCGGGCGTAATTGCTAAAACGATGGCGGCCAGCGCGAAGCTTAAAATGACCGGAAGGTCGGGCGCGTAACCATGCATATATGGCTCCAGATCGGCGATTGTGGCTGTGATCGACAGCGCTATTCGGAAGTTGGCAACATGTATGTGCGCCCAAAAACGCGCAACCCGATTTTTGCCGAGAGATTTCGTCGCGCGCCCATTCTGGACAGCTTGAACTCGATCTGATTAACGTCCGCGCGAAAGTTATCCCCGCGATCCGCCAGCAGGTTAGAGTTCTCGCCATGAGCAAAGACATCAAGAAAGTCGTCCTCGCCTATTCGGGGGGTCTGGATACCTCGATCATTCTGAAATGGCTGCGCGAGGCCTATGATTGCGAGGTGGTAACGTTTACCGCCGATCTCGGGCAGGGCGAAGAGCTGGAGCCGGCGCGGGCCAAGGCCGAGATGATGGGTGTCAAGGACATCCGCATCGAGGACGTGCGCGAAGAGTTCGTTTCCGATTTTGTCTTCCCGATGTTTCGCGCCAATGCGGTCTATGAAGGCGTCTATCTCTTGGGCACTTCGATCGCGCGTCCGCTGATCGCCAAAAGGCTTGTCGAGATCGCCGAGGAAACCGGCGCCGATGCGATCGCGCATGGGGCGACAGGCAAGGGCAATGACCAGGTGCGGTTCGAATTGTGCGCCTATGCGCTCAACCCGGCGATCAAGGTCATCGCGCCGTGGCGTGAATGGGATTTGCAGAGCCGGACAAAGCTCATCGAATACGCTGAAAAGAACCAGATCCCGGTGCCGAAAGACAAGCGCGGCGAAGCGCCGTTCTCGGTCGATGCCAATCTGTTGCACACCTCGTCCGAGGGCAAGGTGCTCGAAGACCCCGGTGTCGAAGCGCCCGATTATGTCTATCAGCGGACCGTCGATCCGGTCGATGCGCCCAATGAGCCCGAGACGATCACCATCGGGTTCGAAAAGGGTGACGGCGTTTCGGTCAATGGCGAAAAGCTTTCGCCGGCAGCGTTTCTGACCAAGCTCAATGAACTGGGCGGCAAGCATGGTGTGGGGCGGCTCGATCTCGTCGAGAACCGCTTTGTGGGCATGAAGTCGCGCGGCATTTACGAGACGCCGGGCGGCACCATTCTTCTGGCGGCGCATCGGGGGATCGAATCCATCACCCTCGATCGGGGGGCGGCGCACCTCAAGGACGAGATCATGCCGCGCTATGCGGAACTGATCTATAATGGCTTCTGGTTTGCCCCAGAGCGCGAAATGCTTCAGGCGCTGATCGACAAGAGCCAGGAATATGTGACGGGCGAAGTGACCGTTAAACTCTACAAAGGCTCGGCGCAGGTCGTGGCGCGGACCTCGCCCTATTCGCTGTATTCGGAAGATCTCGTGACCTTTGAAGAGGGCACCGGGACGTATGACCACCATGACGCCGAGGGGTTCATCAAGCTCAACGGGTTGCGGTTGCGCACGTTTGGGGCGCGGAAAGCGAAGTTCGGGTTTTAGGGGGAAGTAACGGTCCTTGCACGCGCCGGACAGCGCGTGGCTAGATCCCGGGATGACGGGGGCGGGGCGGTGCGCGCGTGAAGATTACTGGCGCTCACGGCCCCCTCACCGCTCTGATTGCCACCCTCTCCCCTAGGGGCGAGGGTTTTTCTTTTTGCGGGTGGTGGTGAGGGGCAATCAATTTTGAGTGCGGCGGGGCGGTCTTAAAGTCTCCTTAAGCGGGGGATCGTAGGCTCTCACAAAGTTTTGATCTGGAGTGAACCGGCCATGGTGCAGACGCCGTCCAGTGAACGTCCTCTCGATGCGCTGCTGCTCGACGCGGCGCTGCAGACGATTCCGTTCGGCTTTTGCGTGTGGAGCGCCGAGTTCGAGCTGGTGATGTGGAACCAGCATTATCTCGATATCTATGGCTTTCCCAAAAAGGCGATCCGGCGGGGGATGAGCCTTTATGAGGTCGTGGCGCTGTCGAGCGCTTTGGGCAATCATCCCGATACCGATCCCAAGAGTTTTTACGACGCCTACACCGCCGAATTGCTGGGCAACCGCTCGGGGTTGCGGGCGATCAATCTTGAAATGACGGCCGGGCATCGGACGCTCGAGACGGCCCATATCTATGCGCCGGGGCTCGGGTGGGTGGTGACCCATGACGACGTCACCGAGGAAATCGCGCGTTCGGACATGATGAGCGAGCGCAAACGTGAGCTTGAACGGCAATATGCGCTGCTCGACGCGGCGATCAACAACATCAGCCAGGGGCTTTCGATGTTCGATCGGGAGTTTCGGCTGGTGACGTGCAATACCGAATTCGTGCGCATGTATGCCCTCCCCGAGGCGCTCGCAGAGCCGGGGACGCCGTTTGAAAAGATCCTCGAACATCGCGACGTCACGGGGCGGCATGCGCCGTTAGACCGGCAGTCCTATATCGCCGAGCGCAAGAGGATCATGAAGGGCGGTACCTCGCAGCGCGAAGTGGTCAAGATGGCCGACGGGACCTATATCGCGTTCCGGCATCAGCCGCTCAAGGGTGGCGGGCTGGTGACGACCCATGAGGACATCACCGAGCAACTGGCCGCCGAAGCGCGCATGCGACACATGGCGACCCATGATGCCTTGACCGATCTGCCCAACCGGACGCTGTTTCGCGAGGACCTCGACGTTGCGGTGAAGGGGCTTGAGAGCGGCAAGGCGCTGGCCCTGCTCACGGTCAATCTCGATCATTTCAAAGCGATCAATGACAGCGACGGCCACGCGATGGGCGACAGGGTGCTCAAAAAGATCGCGGCGCGGCTGATCGAAATCGTGGGCGCGCGCGCCATGGTGGCGCGCATGGCAAGCGATGAATTCGCTGTGCTTTTGACACCGCTGTCCAGTCCGCAGGCGGCGGCCGATCTGGGGCGCGCCATCGTCAAGGCGATCGCCGAGCCTATCGTTTTCGGGCGCAAGACCATCAAGCTTTCGGCCAGTATCGGAATTGCCGTGGCGCCCGGCGACGGGCGGACGACGGATGCGCTGCTCAACAATGCCGATCTGGCGCTTTTGAAGGCCAAATCGGAAGGGCGGGGGACGTGCCACTTTTTTGAATCGGGCATGGACGCCACGCTTCAGCGGCGGCGGACACTGGAAACGGGCCTGCGCGATGCGATCGCCAATTGTGAATTGTCTGTGCTGTTTCAGCCACTGGTGTCGCTGAAGACCGGCAAGATCGCGGCGGCGGAAGCCTTGCTGCGCTGGACCCATCCCAAGCTGGGGATGATCCCGCCGGTCGAATTCATCCCCATTGCCGAAGAGAGCGGGCTGATCCATCAGCTGGGCGGCTGGGTGTTGCATCAGGCGGCGTTGGCGGCGGGCAAATGGCCCAAGCACGTCGGGGTTGCGGTCAATCTCTCGCCGGTGCAGTTCCGTCAGGCCGGACTACTGGAAACCGTGCAGGGTGCATTGGCGCGGGCCGATCTTGCGGCGGAGCGGCTCGAGCTGGAAATCACAGAATCCCTTCTGCTCGAGGATAGCCAGGCCAATATCGATCTGCTGCACGCCATTCGCGGGCTGGGGGTCAAGATCGCCATGGACGATTTCGGCACGGGGTATTCCTCGCTGTCCTATCTGCGGGCCTTTCCGTTCGACAAAATCAAGATCGACCGCTCGTTCATGAGCGACATCGCGACCAAGGACGATAGCCGCGCCATCTTGCGCGCCATGATCGGGCTGGGGACGAGCCTTGGGATGGTGACGGTCGCTGAGGGCGTCGAGACCGAAGAGCAGCTCGCGGTGGTCAAGGCCGAGGGGGCGACGCTCGTGCAGGGCTATTATTATTCGCCACCGGTAACGGCCAGCGACATCGCGGCGATGGTGGAAGCGGAGACCGTGCCGCCGGCAACGCTCGACAAGCGAGCCGGCTAAGCGCAGTCTGCTTACAATCGCGATCACTGACGGAAAATTTTTATGCACCAGCAGGCTGCCTATCGTCATCTTGTGGGTGTCGCCAAGCGTTACGCGCGGCGGGGCGATGAGGCTGAGGACATCGTCCAGGAGGTGTTGATCGCGGCTGTGGTTGCGGGGCGCGAGGATGGGCGGGTTGCTGCCAATCGGCGCTGGATGGAGGGGGCGATCCGGAAGCGGGCGGCGTTCGATGCGCGCTCTGCGGTGCGGCGGCGGCAGCGCGAAAGCCGGTGGCAGGACGCGCGGGATGGGGGCGAGGCCGGGGCGTCGGGCGATGATCTGCAGACGATCCTTGCCGACCTGCCCAAAAGCTTGCGCGTCGTTGCGGCGCTGGCGTTGTCGGGGCATGGGCGGAGCGAAATCGCCTATCTGCTCGATCTCACGGATGCGGCGCTGCGCCAGAGGATACGGGCGCTGAAGCTGGCGCTGCGGCGAAAGGGTATCGAGATGCCCGGTGAGACGATCGGGCTCAATCTCGATCTTGCCTATGGCGCGATCCGCGAGGCGCTGGTGCCGGCGCTGCGCCGGCATGGGGGGATGTTTGCCACGCACGATCCGGACGGACATTTATTGATCCTGACGCGCTCACACATGCCATAGGCGCGGCAACTAAGGGGTGTTTCTAGTCTTTAGGAGTTAGGCCAATGTTGCCCAAACCGCACCGCGCTTCGATCGTTTTCTATGTGTCCGACATTACGCGCACCGAAGCCTTTTATACCGATGTCCTGGGGATCGAACTTGTGCGGCAGGAGGGCGCCGAGCCGTTCTGGCTTTCGGGCTCGCTTGATCAGGGGCTGGAGATGGTGTTTTTCGAAATGGAGGGGAAGCGCGGCAATACGCCGGCGCTAATCTTTGACCTCCTCGATGGCGGGATCGACGATATCGTTGCGGCGCTGGCCGAAAAGGGCGTGACGATCGTGACCCCGGTGGCGGAAGCGCCGGGGGGCTGGAGCGCGGACTTTCTGGACCCGGATGGGTTTGGCCTCGGGTTGTGGCAGTCGGGGGAAAAGCCGCGGACGTTGACGTAGGGGTGGCGTGACGCCAGGGTTCTAACCGGGACGCGGAGCATACTGGGTCCCGGGTCGAGCCCGGGATGACGGCGGTGGTTGGGCCGCGTGCAGGGCCGGCTTGGCCGGTGGTGTGCGCCCTTGCATGGCTGGTGTGCGGCGTTTTTTCTTGTTTATCGGGGCGTGCTGGGGTATGGGCACCGCAACCAATTTATAGTGTCGCGTTTCCAAACCGCAAAAGTGGGATCACTCTTGCTGGAAACACCCCGGTAAAAAACTCCGAAATGGCTGTCCCCTTATGAGCTTGCGCAATATTGCGATCATTGCCCACGTCGACCATGGCAAAACGACCCTGATCGACGTCCTCTTGAAACAGTCGGGTACGTTCCGCGACAACCAGCGCGTCGAAGAGCGCGCCATGGATTCCAACGATCTGGAAAAAGAGCGTGGCATCACCATTCTCGCCAAGGTGACCTCGGTCGGCTGGAAAGATCATCGCATCAATATCGTCGATACCCCGGGCCACGCCGATTTCGGCGGTGAAGTCGAGCGTATCCTGTCGATGGTCGATGGCGCGGTTATCCTTGTGGACGCTGCCGAAGGCCCGATGCCGCAGACCAAGTTCGTGCTCTCCAAGGCGCTCAAGATCGGCCTGCGCCCGATCGTTGCCATCAACAAGATCGACAAGCCCGAAGAGCGCCACGACGAAGTGCTCGACGAGATTTTCGATCTGTTCGTGTCGCTCGATGCGACGCCGGAACAGCTCGATTTCCCCGTGCTTTACGGTTCGGCCAAGCAGGGCTGGATGGCGGACGAGCCCGAAGGACCCAAGGATTCCATGGGTCCGCTGCTCGACAAGGTTATCGAACATTTCGAAGAGCCCAAGGTCGAAGAAGGCCCGTTCAAGATGCTGGTCACCACCATCGAACGGAACCCGTTCCTTGGCCGTATCCTGACCGGTCGCGTGTATTCGGGCACGGTCAAGCCAGGCGATGCCGTGCATGCCTTGAGCCGCGACGGCAAGACCGTCGAAAAGGGCCGCATCTCCAAGGTGCTCGGTTTCCGTGGCCTTGAGCGCGAGCCGATCGAAGAGGGCAAGGCCGGCGATATCGTCGCCTTGGCGGGGCTGGAAACGGCAACCGTTGCCAACACGATTGCCGTGCCGCAGGTCAACGAGCCCATCGAAGCCAAGCCGATCGATCCCCCCACCCTGTCGGTGACGTTCCGTATCAATGACGGACCGCTGGCCGGTCGCGAAGGCGACAAGGTGCAGAGCCGCGTCA
The DNA here is from genome assembly GCF_900100665.1 of Pelagibacterium luteolum. Classification (GTDB taxonomy): domain Bacteria; phylum Pseudomonadota; class Alphaproteobacteria; order Rhizobiales; family Devosiaceae; genus Pelagibacterium; species Pelagibacterium luteolum. The sequence goes on along the minus strand of NZ_FNCS01000001.1, from coordinate 470,814 downwards.
TTCGGGAACGCCTGTTGCGCGAAGCCGAAGGCAATGTGGCGATCCGCGTTACGCCGGGCGACGACAATGACAGCTTTGACGTTGCGGGCCGCGGCGAACTCCAGCTTGGCGTTCTGATCGAAACCATGCGTCGCGAAGGCTTTGAATTGTGCCTGGGGCGTCCCAAGGTGCTGTTCCGCGAAGAAAACGGGCAAAAGCTCGAGCCGATCGAAGAAGTGATCATCGACGTCGATGACGAGTTCTCCTCGGTCGTCGTCCAGAAGCTGACCGAACGCCGCGGCGATCTCGTCGAAATGCGCCCCTCGGGTGCGGGCCGGACGCGCGTGCGGCTCTATGTTCCGACCCGCGGGCTGATCGGGTATCAGGGCGAATTGCTCTCCGATACGCGCGGCACGGCGATCTTTAACCGCGTATTCCATGAATACGCAGCGTTCAAGGGTCCGCTGCCGATGCGCCGCACCGGCGTTCTGATCTCGAATGCGACGGGGCAGGCTGTTGCCTATGCGCTGTTCAATCTCGAAGATCGCGGGCCGATGCTGATCGATCCGGGTGTCGACGTTTATGAAGGCATGATCATCGGCGAGCACAATCGCGAGAACGATCTCGAAGTGAACGTGCTCAAGGGCAAGCAGCTGACCAACATTCGCACGACGTCGAAGGACGAGGCGATCCGGTTGACCCCGCCCAAGAAACTCAGCCTCGAACAGGCGCTGAGCTATATTTCGGACGATGAATATGTGGAAGTGACGCCCAATTCGGTGCGTCTGCGCAAAATCTTCCTTGATCCCCATGACCGCAAGCGCGCCATGCGTGCGGCCCAGGCGGAAGCCGCTGCGGGCTGATATAGCGGCTAAGTTGATTTGAGATGCGAGGGGAGCGGCCTTATAATTAGGGGCCGCTCCGCTTTTGTTTTGTGAGGCTGTAATGAGCGATACATCGACAAAAAACCGCACGGAGACCGAGCTCAAGATCGCGCGGCCCAAGCTGCACAAGGTCATCTTGCTCAATGACGATTACACGCCGCGCGAATTCGTCGTCAAAATGCTGGAATCGGTTTTTCGGATCGGCGAGCCGCAGGCCATGGCGATCATGATGACCGCGCACCAGAAGGGCTCGGCGGTGATCGCGGTCTTTACCAAGGAGATCGCCGAAACCAAGGCGGACGAGGCGATTGAACTCAGCCAGCAGTTCGGGTTTCCGCTCATGGTGACGACCGAACCGGAAGAATAGACCCTTACCTTGACGGCTGTATATACATTTCGTATATTTGGTTCGCGTCGCACGTTCCGCGTCGTTGCTGCTGGGGGCGGACAGCTTGGAATTTACGTGGAGCGAGGCGAAACGGCGTGAGGTCATAGCGAGCCGCCGGATCGACATGCTTTACGCCGCGCTGATTTTCGAGGGACCGGTCTTTATCTCGCGGGACGTTCGAAAAGACTATGGTGAAGAGCGCTCGATTGCGCTGGGCGCTGTCGGACTTGAGTGCTTCGTGGTGGTTTTCACGATTCGGGATGACACGATCCGCTTGATCACAGCCTGGAAAGGTGGCCGCGATGACAGAAAACGATATCAAGAAGAGCTCGCTCGCCGGCCTGCGGGAGATGCATGGGCGCGGTGAGTTATATCACGACCCGAATGCGCCCGAAGGCGATACTCTGGACGGAGATTTCTGGAAAACGGCGGTACTCAAAGAGCCGCTGGCCAAGAAATCGATCAGTCTTCGCGTCGATCGGGATGTGCTCGACTGGTACAAGGCGCAGGGTGAAGGCTATCAGACCCGGATGAATGCGGTGCTTCGCAGTTATATGGAAAGCCTTTCAACATCGCGGCGCTGATGGATTTGTACCACCAAGTTCAAAAAAACCCCGCCTTCCGAGGCGGGGTTTTTGTTTTTTATGCGCCTCAATACCACTCGCCGCGGACGACTTCGGTGGCGTCGGTTTCGGCTGTGAGGAGCTCTTCGAAGAGGTCGATGTCGCTTTCGCCGTAGTGGTAGGGATAGACCACTGTCGGGGCGAAGGCGGCGACGCCGGAGGCGGCTTGTTCGACGGTCATGGTGAAGGGCAAATTCATGGGCACGAAGGCGATGGCTATATTTTCCAGCGCGCGCATTTCGGGAATGTCTTCGGTGTCGCCGGCGATATAGACACGAGAGCCGTCGATATCGAGGACGTAGCCATTGTCACGGCCTTGCGGATGGTATTGAAGACGGTCCTCGGTGGTATTGTAGGCCGGGATCGCTTCGATCGCGATGTCGCCAAAACTGTCGGTGTCGCCATTTGCCATTTCGCGGGCGTTGGCGGCGAGGGCTTCGGGCAGCATGGCAAAGACTGCGGGATTTGCGATGATCTCGGTACCCTCGACAATGATAGCTTCAAGGGTCGGTAGATCGAAATGGTCGCCGTGTTCGTGGGTGATGAGGATCAGATCGGGCGGGGGCAGGTCGGCATAGAGCTCGGCGCCTTCGACGGGATCGACATAGATGACGCCCGAGGGGGTTTCGAGGACCAGCGAAGCATGGGAGATCGGATGAACGACGATCTCACCATTGTCGGTGGGGTAGGTCTGCCCACCCGATTGGGCGAAGGCGGTGCGCGGGATGATGGTCGTGATGCCGAGGGCGGCAAGGGTCGTCAGGCCCAGGCCGAGCGTCTGGCGGCGGGTCAAATCCATTTTTGTCCTCCTGTGTGCGATCCCTGATTAACGCTTGCGGGAGAGGCCGGGATTGGGCGCCTGCCATCACAAAAGCGCGAGCATCGATTGTGTCTCGATTTTGCCGGTATCGGCCTGTTAAGCTCCCCTTAAGTTATGTGTCAGTGACGCTTCCGCTTTTTGGGAAGCTTTTTTAAGGGCTCGTCCATGTCCAGCCAGAACAGTGCCGCCCGGATCAACCAGACGATCAAGGGGTTGGAGACGACATCGCGCTTCGCCCTCGCCGTCCTGGCGCTGGCCAGCGGGGTCTATACCTATCTCGGTGTGCGCGGGCTGCTCGATGGCGACGCGAACTTCGTCTTCTTTGCCGCGATCATCTATTCGGTGGCCGTGTCGGTGGGGATTTACGTCTTCTGGAGCTACATGATGCGGTTCCTCCCCTTGATGCGGGAGATGAGCCAAAGGCTTTTGATGATCGCCATCATGGGGCTGGGATCGCTGATGATCGTCGCGATGAGTTCCTGGCTGAATGCCGCGGCGCTGGCCGGATCGGCGGCGCTGGAACAGCATATGGCGGTGACGCTGGAGCAATATACCGGCGATCTGGACGCAGCGCATGCCAATGCGCTGTCGGCGCAATCGCTGCTGCCCGACGTGCAACGGGCCGGCGAGCGGTTTGCCACGCTGGCGCAGCAGGAGCAGGATGGCGGCGCCTTGACCGGTTCGGCCGGGTCGGGCTCGGTGGTGCAGCTTTTGAGCCAGATGAGTGCGCAGATGAATGCGCTGGGCAATACGATCACCGGATCGCAGGGGCGAGTTGCCGAGCTGTTCGAGACCGGGTCGGGGCATTTGACGGCGATGCGCGAACTTGTCTCGGCGCCCGGTGAGGTGCAGCCTCGTGCCGATACTTTTGCGGCCGAGATCGTTGCCCTTACGGGGGTGATCGCAGCGTTGCAGGAAACGTCGGTGGCACCATCGGTGGCGCGCGCGGCCGACGATCTGTCGCTGGGGTTCATTGCGCCGGTGTCCGATGGGCAGAGCGCCGGGCTGGTGGCGCGCCAGGATGCGGCGATGGCCAATATCCGCGAAGCGGTGGATGCGCAATCGCGCGTGCTGTCCGAAGCGGCACAGACAATCATCGCCCAGCCGCAGGTCGAACCGCGGCGCTTCGTGCCGTTGTCTTCGGCGGAAGCCGTCTTGCGCTATGCGTCGGACTTCGTGCCGTCCTGGGCTGGGGCGATTTCGATCGATCTTTTGCCGGTGGTGCTGGTGCTGCTTTTGGCGGTGGCGCATTCGGCGATGCGGCGCGACGCCGAGGCGCTCGACGATGCGGAGACGCTGACGGCTGCGGACATGATCCGTGCGGTTTCGCTGCACAACCAGATGATGGCGAGCCAGGCGCGGGTTGAGCAGCCTGTGGTGCGGGACGCGCCTGAAGTGGAGCCGGATGTGGCGCCCGAGCGCGAGGTGGCGCGCGAAGCCGAACCGCAGCCGGTGACCCCGGTCGTGGCGCGTGACGACGATACGGTGACGCCGCTGCCGGCCTTTCAGCGCAAGCGTAGCGAAGGGCCGAACCGCTCATGACCAGCATGGGGACGCCGGTCGCGCGAAAAGGGTTTGGCGCGAAATTTTCCGACTGGGTGGCGAGCTGGGACGATGGGGCGATCCTGCGGGTGGCATTTTACGCCATGCTGGGCGGGGCTGCATGGGTTCTGGTCACCGACTATATGGCGCTCAATGAAAACCGGCCCGACGAGCTTGCGGTGGAACCGGGTGATCCGATGTTGCCAGCTGTCGAGCGGCCGGAGATCGATCCCGACAATCCAGCCTATCGTCCGCTCGATCGGGTGACGACGCCGCCCGAGCAGTTGAGCGAGCCGTTGTCGATCGAGCTTGTGGCGGGAGGGGTGCTGATGCTCGAGGGGACGATCGTTCCCGGCGCTGCGGCGCAGTTTACCGCCGAGCTCGAACGGCGCGGCGATTATATCGAGACCGTGGCCCTCAATTCGCCCGGCGGTTCGGTCGAGGATGCGCTGGCGATAGGGCGGGCCATTCGCGACGGTGGGTATGGAACGGCTGTGGGCGATGGAGCGCTGTGCGCCTCGTCATGTCCGCTGGTTCTGGCGGGGGGCGTCACGCGGCTGGTGTCTGAAACGGCAGCGGTCGGCGTGCACCAGATTTACGCCAGCGCCGCGATGGACGATGTGGGTTCGGCGCAGGCGATGAGCGATGCGCAGGCGATAACGGCGCGGATTTCGCGGTATCTCAACGATATGGGGGTCGATCCGGCTGTGTGGATCAATGCCATGGAGACCCCGCCGAACCGGCTCTATTATCTGACGCCCGACGAGGTCGTGGAGTTCGCGCTGGCCAGTGCCGGCGATGAGCCGGAAGCGGAAGCGGGGCCCGTCGCGGACGCTGAGACTGATACCCCCTAGATGCTGCCACTGGATGAGAGGCCAAAGCCTGAGCGCGCGGAGAGGCGGACGCAATTGCCGCCATTGCGCTGGGCCTCGTCGAGCGCCCAGAGGCTGCGGGCCAGCAGTTCCGCATAGACATCGCCTGGCTCACGCTCGGTGATGCCGACGCTGAGCCCGATGGGCGGGGTGGTCGTTGTCTGGCCGAACTGCTTGCGGATGGTTTCGGCGGTGCGGCGGGCGGCGAAGAGGTTTTCGCCTTGCGCCAGGATCGCGAAATCATGCTCGGCCATGCGGCCTACCAGCGCGTCGCGCGGGGCGATTTCGGCGATGGTGCGCGCAAGATCGGCTACTGCCGTGCTGGCGGGGGGATAGCCGGGGCGCAAGGGATGATCGAGCGCGATCAGCGTGAGCGCACAATCGGTAGCGCCGGGTTCGGGATTTGCGTCATGGGTCGCCGGCGTGCCCAGAAGACGCTGGGCGTGGGCGGTAAAGCCGCCGCGATTGAGAAAGCCGGTTTCGCTGTCGCGCTCCGAGCGGCGAATGAGGGTTGCGGCGCTGTCGTAGATCATCATGCCCAAAGCGGAGGTGGCGAGGATGATCAGGACGACGGCGCCCATGGCGACCGAGATTTCCGCATAGAGCGTTGAGGCGAACTGTTCGGGCGTGGTGCCGACGCCCCCGGTAGCCAGTGCGATGAAGGGTTTGGCGAGAAACTGAACCGCGAGGATGAAAAACATCCCAACGAATATCCAGTCGATCACTGATTTATTGCCAGCCCTTGCGATCACACTGAGGGAAAGCAGGCTGAGGAGGGCGTAGGGGATCTGATAGAGCATCTGGCGGATGAAGTCGCCGCGCGGCAGATCGAGGATCAGGATAAAGAGCAGCGCCGAGGCGAGCGTAATGGCAAATCCGCCGCCCCGTGGCAGGGGCGCACGATAGCGCAGCGCGAGGCCATAGGCGATCAGGACGAACATCACCACCATAGCCATCGCGATGACCATGCGGGTGAGGGCGGGAGCGACCCCGGTCGCAAGGACCAGCTCGCCGGTAAAGCTCACGCCGGCGCTGAGAAAGGCATAGCCGAACAGACGCGCCGGACGGTTGGTGCGGTCAAACAGCGACAGCGTGAAAAAGGCGGAGGCCTTGACGAGGCACAGGCAGATGGCCACCGAAAATATGAAGATGCCACCGCTCATGACAGGCCCGGATATCGGATGGAGCGGTCGTTGTTCGATACACTACGCTCCAAGTCGTCCGGGTCCTTGTCTGGTCGCGTGTCAGGTCATATTTTCTCACTAACATTTCAGTGTCCGATTTGCATAGTGCCCTTTGGTCGCGCTTCCACATGGCGGGAAACCTTGCGCGCCCGGCAAGCGTTTGTGGAGTGTGGTGAGCACGAACCGCAGCAAAGGAGCGGCACGATGGCCAAAACGCTAACCGAACTCGAAGAGATCAGGGCATGGACTGCCGGTCGTGGGGGCGAGCCGATCATGGCCGACATGCCCGATGTCGGTGGCAAGGAACAGCACCTTTTGGGGCTCACCTTCGATCAGCACATGCTCAATGCCGATGGCAATGAGGGGCCCGATCGGCCCGGCAGCCATTTCGAACTTGTCGACTGGGACACATGGTATGCAGCGCTCGAGGCGCAGGGGCTGGTGTTGGTGGTCGATGACGACCTGGAGGGCGATACCCATGCTGAGTATCGGTTCATGAGTAGGGATGAGGCTGGGGGGTAGCGCGCCTGGGATGGGCGGGTTCGCTTTTGGCTAACTCGGAGGGCCTATCGTTGCGCGGAGGACTGGGTCCCGGATCAAGTCCGGGATGACGTGGGGGGTGTGGCGAGGTTCGGTCTTTAACCGATACTCACCTGAGGCCGTCGTCGATGGCGTACATGTCGTCGTCCGAGAGGCCGAAATGGTGGCCGATCTCGTGGATGAGGACGTGGGTGACGATTTCGCCGAGGGTGTCGGTGTGTTCGGCCCAATAGTCGAGCATGGGGCGGCGGTAAAGCCAGACGCGGTTGGGGAACTGGCCGGTATGAGGGATGACGCCGTCATCGGTGAGGCCGACGCCCTCGAACAGCCCCATGAGATCGAAGGGGCTTTCGATGTCCATATCCTTGCAGATTTCCTCGGTGGGAAATTCGGCGACGCGGCATTCGATGCCGCGGGACATGGAGCGGAACGGTTCGGGGAGCGCTTCGAGTGCCTCGACGGCGAGGGCTTCGATGTCGTCGAGCGAGGGGGACGAAAGGGGTCCCCAGAATTTTGCGTCGCCTTCCGATTCTGACATATCCAGCTCCGGGGCTTTTCCTGGGTCCTCGGGTCAAGCCCGAGGATGACGGGGTGAGGTGGCGCGGTGTCGAACTCAGACGGAGGTAAGGGAGCGACAGTTACCCTCTCCTCGGGTTAGGGCCAAGGAGAGGTAACTTGAAACGAGAGGCCTAGGTGCGTGGCCATTCGCGGATGTCAACGAAGTGGCCCTTGATGGCAGCGGCGGCGGCCATGATGGGGGAGACAAGGTGCGTGCGGCCCTTAAAGCCCTGACGGCCCTCGAAATTGCGGTTCGAGGTCGAGGCGCAGCGTTCGCCCGGGGCGAGCTTGTCGGGGTTCATGGCCAAGCACATGGAACAGCCCGGTTCGCGCCATTCAAAGCCGGCGTCGATGAAGATGGTGTGCAGACCCTCGGCTTCGGCCTGGGCTTTGACGAGGCCCGAGCCGGGGACGACCATGGCGTTGACGCGCGGGTGCACCTTGTGGCCAGCAACGATGGCCGCGGCGGCGCGGAGATCTTCGATGCGGCCATTGGTGCATGAGCCCAAGAACACGCGATCGAGTTCGATGTCGGTGATCTTTGTGCCTGCTTCCAGACCCATATATTCCAGCGCGCGCTTTTTGGAGGCGCGGCGGTTGGCATCGGCGATGTCGTCGGGATTGGGGACGACGCCGGTGACCGAGATCACGTCTTCCGGGGAAGAGCCCCATGACACGATCGGGGGGAGATTGGCGGCGTCGAGGACGACTTCCTTGTCAAAGGTCGCGCCTTCGTCGGTATAGAGCGTTTTCCAATAGTCGAGCGCCATATCGTAGGCAGCGCCCTTTGGCGCGCGCGGGCGATCCTTGACGTAGGCAAAGGTTTTTTCGTCGGGCGCGATGAGGCCGGCGCGGGCGCCGCCTTCGATGGTCATGTTGCAGACCGTCATGCGGCCTTCCATCGAGAGTTCGCGAATGGCCTGGCCGGCAAATTCGATGACATGGCCATTGCCGCCGGCGGTGCCGATTTCTCCGATGATCGCAAGGATGATGTCTTTTGCCGTGACGCCGTCCGGCAGTGAGCCGTTGACGGTGACGCGCATGTTCTTGGCTTTGGACTGGATCAGCGTCTGGGTGGCCAGAACGTGTTCGACTTCCGAGGTGCCAATGCCGTGGGCCAAAGCGCCGAAGGCGCCATGGGTCGAGGTGTGGCTATCGCCGCAGACGATCGTCATGCCGGGGAGGGTAAAGCCCTGCTCGGGGCCGACGATGTGAACGATGCCCTGACGCATGTCATAGGCGTCGTAATATTCGATGCCGAAATCGCGGGTGTTTTCCGAGAGCGCCGCGATCTGGGTGACGCTGTCGGGATCGGGATTGGGCAGGCTGCGATCGGTGGTCGGGACGTTGTGATCGACGACGGCCAGGGTGCGCTCGGGCGCGCGAACCTTGCGGCCGGACATGCGAAGGCCCTCGAACGCCTGCGGGCTCGTGACCTCGTGGACAAGGTGGCGGTCGATATAGAGGATGGCGGTGCCGTCCTCATTGGTCGTTACCACGTGGTCGTCCCAGATCTTGTCGTAGAGGGTCTTGGCGCTCATGGGTCAATCATTCCGGCTCGTGAGGAGTGCCGTACCGGTGGGTACGGTTTGACCGTGTTTTTACGCCTTGAGGGGGGCGTGGGTCAAGGGGTGCGCGTGATGGTGAAGGCGAAGACGGGTCATCGTCTCGCGCCGGACGGCGCGAGGCTGGGTCCTCGGGTCGAGCCCGAGGATGACGGTTTGGGGGGAGGATGGCTGGGAGACACCCTCTCCCGTTGGGGAGAGGGCAAATTGCAGTCGATCAGGCCTTTTTGGCCATCTCCATGGAATCGAGGATGACCTTGATGGCGTCGGCCTTATTGCCGATCCGGTCGATCTTGGCCCACTTGCCGGGCTCGAGATCCTTGTAGTGGGTGAAGAAGTGCTTCACGCGCTCGACCTGGATATCGGGCAGGTCGGTGACGTCCTGGATGGCGTCGTACATGCGGGTGAGTTTGGAGACCGGCACCGCGAGGATCTTTTCGTCCTGACCGCCATCGTCTTCCATGAACAACACGCCGACCGGGCGCGAGCGGACGACGGCGCCGGGGACCAGCGGGCGGGAGTTCAAAACGATCACGTCGAGGGGATCGCCGTCACCGCAGAGCGTGTGGGGGACAAAGCCGTAATTTCCGGGGTAACGCATGGGGGTATAAAGGAAGCGATCGACGAACAGCGCGCCGGAGTCCTTGTCGATCTCGTATTTGATCGGCTCGCCGCCAAGCGGGACTTCGATGATGACGTTGAGGTCTTCGGGCGGGTTCTTGCCGACCGCGATGGCGTCGATATTCATGAGCGGTGCAATCCTGAGCTCTTGAGGGGGAGGAGGGTTGCGGGCTTTTTGCCTTTGGAAAAAGGCGATTGCAAGGGGAATTGGGAAGTTGGGGGATGAGTGCGGCGCGGGGGTCGCGTGGGAAGAGTCGTTGTCTCGCGCCCGACGGCGCGAGGCTGGGTCCTCGGGTCTAGCCCGAGGATGACGGTGGAGGGTGGGGATGCGCTGGGGATTTCATTGGCGCTCAAGGCCCGCTCACCGCAACCCTCTCCCCGAAACGGGGAGAGGGAGCAGGCTTTGGGGTGTGGTGAGCGTTGTGATCAAGCGCCGGGTTGGCAGTCGGAGCCGACGTGCTTCTAGCTCTTGGCCAGATCGCTCAGGAGGCCCGCGGCGACTGAGAGCCGGGAGATGGTCAACTCGCCTTCGATGAGTTCGGTGACGGTTGCGGCGGTGCGGGAGATGGCGGTGGCGCGGGGGGATTTCCAGGCGGTGAGGCGGTCCCTGATGGCGCCGTCGGACGCTGCGAGAACGTCCGCGGCGAGGTCGCGGAGCGAGCGCAGGAGGTTGGCGATGGCGCGATCGAGCGCCATGCGGTCGAAGCGGTCGGCGGCGTCGATCGCGGCGCCCTGTTCGGTCAGGCGCCCGAGCTTGAAGGTTTCGATGAGCGCGAACATGGCCCGGGCGGCGTCGAGGACGTCGGCGCCGGTCTTTTGGGCGACGAGGACGGCATCGGGGGCGAGCGAAAGGACCGACAGGGCGGCGATGCGGCGGGCCAGATCGGGCGGGGTGCCGCCGGCCTCGAAGGCTTTTTCCTGGGTGGCGACCGATTGGGCGAGGAAGGGCGACGCCAGATCGGGCAGAGCGGTGCGGATTTTGGCGATGCCGTCGCGATAATTGGCGACCATATCGGAGAGGCCGTTGGAAAAATCCTCGTTGCGCAGGAACCAGAGGGCCTGGCTGACCTGGATCTGCTGGACTTCCGCGTAGAGCGCCAATTGGGTTTTGCCCGAGATCCTTGTGTCGAGGTGATCGATCGCGGCGTTCAGATCCTGAAGTCCAAAGCTGTCGCGGGCGGCGGCATAGGCGAAGGCCACGGCGCCGGGCTCGGCGGCGGTGATCGATACGAGGCGCGAGACGAAGGCCGGGCCGCCGCGATTGATCATCGCGTTGGAAAGGACCGTGGCGATCACCTCGCGGCGCAGGCGGTGGTTTTCGATGGTGTCGGGATAGCGCGCGGCCAGGGTATCGGGAAAATAGCGATAGAGCTCGCGGGCCAGATAGGGATCGTCGGGGACGGGCGAGGCCAAAAGATCGGCGTAAAGCGAGAGTTTGGCGTAGGCCAGCAGCACGGCGAGTTCGGGGCGTGTCAGGGCCGCGCCGGACTGGGCGCGCTCGAGGAGCGTCGCGTCGTCGGGCAGGTATTCGACGGCGCGATTGAGTTCGCCCGATGCTTCCTGCTCGGCGATGAAATCGACGAGATCGGGGAAATCGGCCATGCCGCGGCGCTGGGCGAGCGAGAGCGCGAGGGATTGGAGATAATTGTTGCGCAAGCAGAGTTCGGCGACTTCATCGGTCATTTCGACGAGGAAGGCGTTGCGGGTGTCCATATCCAGCGCGCCCGAGCGGACCATATCCGAGAGTGCGATCTTGATATTGACTTCAAGGTCGGAGGAATTGACGCCGGCGGAATTGTCGATGGCGTCGGTGTTGATGCGGCCGCCATTGAGCGCAAATTCGATGCGGCCGCGCTGGGTGAGGCCGAGATTGGCGCCTTCGCCAATGACTTTAGCGCGCAGATCGGTGGCGGGGATGCGGATGGCGTCGTTGGCGCGATCGCCGGCCATGGCGTCGGTTTCGTCGGACGCCCGGATATAGGTGCCGATGCCGCCGAACCAGAGAAGGTCGATCTCGGCCTTAAGGATCGCCGTCATGATTTCATTGGGGGTGGCGCTCGGGGCCGAGAGGCCCAGAAGGGTCTGCATCTGGGGCGTGAGTGGGATCGATTTCGACTGGCGCGAGAAGACGCCCCCGCCCTGGGAGATCAAAGCCGCGTCGTAATCAGCCCAGCTCGAGCGGGGAAGATTGAAGAGGCGTTGGCGTTCGGCGTAGCTCGCCGCGATATCGGGTTCGGGGTCGATGAAGATGTCGCGGTGATCGAAGGCCGCGACGAGCCTGATCTTTTCGCTGAGCAGCATGGCGTTGCCGAAGACGTCGCCGCTCATGTCGCCGACGCCGGCCACTGTGAAAGGTTGCGTCTGGATGTCGATATCGATTTCGCGGAAGTGGCGCTTGACCGCTTCCCAGCCGCCGCGGGCGGTGATGCCCATCTTCTTGTGGTCGAAACCGGCGGAACCGCCCGAGGCGAAGGCATCGCCCAGCCAATAATCACGGGACGTGGAGATGGCGTTGGCGGTATCGGAAAAGCTCGCCGTGCCCTTGTCGGCGGCGACGACGAGATAGGGGTCGTCATTGTCGCGCCTAAAGACCATTTCGGGGGGCAAAACGGTGTCGCCAACCAGATTGTCGGTGATGTCGAGAAGGGCGCCGACGAAGATTTTATAGCACGCAGTGCCTTCGGCCATGAAGGTGTCGCGGTCTGGATTGGCGGGCATTTTGCGTGGGACGAAGCCGCCCTTGGCGCCGACGGGGACGATGACGGCGTTTTTCACCTGCTGGGCTTTGACCAGCCCCAAGATCTCGGTGCGGAAATCTTCGGGGCGGTCGGACCAGCGCAGGCCGCCACGGGCGATGGGGCCGCCGCGCATGTGGACGCCTTCGACGCGGGGGGAATAAACGAAAATCTCGCGATAGGGGCGTGGCTCGGGCAGGCCGTCGATCTTTTTGGCGTCGAATTTGATGGCGAGGGCGGGGCGTTTGTGGCCGTCGATGCGCTGGTAGAGATTGGTGCGGACCGAAGTCGCGACGAGATTGACGAGACGCTGGACGATACGGTCTTCGTCGATCGAGGTAATGGCATCAAGGCCGGTGGCGATTTCGGCGCGCAGGGCGTCGGCCTTGGCGACGCGGTCGCCCTCGACGGCAGGGTCGTGGAGGGTGTGGAACAGCGCCACCAGCGCGCGGGCGATGGCGGGCTGATTGGCAAGGGCGGTCCAGATATAGGCCTGCGAATAGGCGATGCCGATCTGGCGCAGATAATGGCCGAGGGCGCGCAGGATGACCACGTCGTCATGGGCGAGGCCGGCGACGAGCGTCAGGCGGTTGTAACCGTCGTTTTCAATGGCGCCGGTTGAAACCGCGACGATGGCTTCTTCGATGCGGTGGCTGGCGGCGTTGAGATCGATCTTTGCGCCGTCGCGGATCGAGAGGGTCATGTCGTGGAGGTAGCGTACCTCGCGACCGGTGGGGTGGATCTGATAGGTGCGTTCATCGACGACGGCAAAGCCGAAATTTTCCAGCATGGGCACGCGGGCCGAGAGCGGAATGGGCTGGGCGCGGTGATAGACATTAAGGCTCAGGCTGTCGGCGCCGTCGCGACCGGCCGTGAGGCGCACGGCGAGCTGAACGTCTGGGCCGAGCGATTTGAAGATCGCTATGTCTTCGAGCGCATCGGCGTGGGAATGGGCGATCTGGTAGTCGGCGGAAAAGGCCGAGGCGTAGTCGGTGATTTCGGCCGGGTTGGGGGCAGCGGAGAGCAGCCGATCGGCAAAGGTGCGGCTGATCTCGCCGATTTCGGCTTCGAGGTCTTCGCGGTCGGGGCGAGGGGTGTCGCCGCCATTGCGCCCGATGATGAAATGGACGCGGGCCAGTTCGCCCTCGGGGAAATCGGGGGTGAAGGCTGAGACGCGGCCATCGTAGCGGGCGGCAAGGTGTTCGCCGATCCTGGCGCGGACGGTGGAATCGAAGCGGTCGCGCGGGAGATAGACGAGGACGGAGACGAAATTGTCGAACCTGTCGATACGCGGCAGAACCCGGACGCGGGGGCGGTCCGGGAGGGTCGAGATGACCGTTGCAAATTCGAGGAGTTCGTCTTCTGAAATCTGGAACATCTCTTCGCGCGGGTAATTGGCAAGCGCGTTCATCAGCGCCTTGCCGGCATGGGACCGCGGATCGAGGCTGGAGCGGCGCACGATTTCGGCAAGCTTGCGGCGGATCAGCGGGACTTCGGTGTGCGGGGTGGCGATCGAGGCGGACGTAAACAGCCCCAGAATGCGCAATTCGCCGGTGATGGTGCCGGTGGAGTCGAAGGTTTTGACCCCGACATAATCCATGTGCAGACGGCGGTGGACGAGGGACCGACGGTTGGCCTTAGTAACCATCAGGGGCTCGTCGGTGTCGAGGAAGGCCAGGTGCTGGTCGGTGGTATGGACGTAGGTGTCGCCCTGGCGGAGATAGAGGTAATCGGGGTCGCGCAGGATGCCGAGGCCCGAGCCTTCGACGGGGGCGAGTGTGCGCTCGTCACCCTCGCCGGCGATGCGGTAATCGCGCATGCCCAGGAATGTGAAATTGTGGTCCGCCAGCCAGGCGAGGAAATGGATCGCCTCGTTGAGCGCGGGTTCGCGCATCTGGGGCGGGTGTTCGCGATAGGCGACGACGGCGGTGCGCAGGCGTTCGAGCATGTCGCGCCAATCGAGCACGGCCGAGCGCACCTGCGTCATGGCGGCGGTGAGTTCGAGGGTGATGTTTTCGAGGGTTTTGGGGTCGGCGGGGGTGTCGATATGGACCTGGAGCACGCTTTCATTGCGCGATTCAGGGGTTGATTTTTCGAGCACTGTCCAGGGCGTCGTGTTCGTATCGACAGCGACCAGCGGGTGGGCCATGAAGCGGACGGTGCCGCCCGCCGTCCGTATGGCGGCCAGCGCGGAGTCGACGATGAACGGGGTGTCGGCGGAATAGATGTCGAGGATGGTTACGCCGGAGAGCGTCGTATCATCGGGCGTCCAGGCGCGGATGTCGGGCTTGCCGGGCGTGCGCTCGCCGATGTGGGCATAGGTGCGGGCCAAAAGGGTTTCGAGGGTTTCCGGCGCATAGCGGGCCAGATCCTGCTCATCGGTCGATTTGATTGCATTGGCGATAAAGCGCGCGAGGCCGGGCTGCTGATCGGCCAAGGTCGCAATGCGATCGTGCCAGAGATGGGTCGGCGTGTGGCTGGTCTCGGTCATGACCCGGGGTGTCCCTCAACATTTCCGGTATAGCGGAGCGTATGCGCTCGGAGTCGGAAAGTCCAATATCATCTTTAAAATTCAAGGACATAAGACCTTGGTATCGGTCAGAAGCGTTGTCCATTCGATGGGTTACAACGCAAAGAGCCGGGCAGGGTTGCCCGGCTCTGAGATCGTGTTGGCACAAGACTAGTGCAGGACGGCCAGGAGCAGCAGCGCGATGATGTTGGTGATCTTGATCATCGGGTTGACCGCCGGACCGGCGGTGTCCTTGTAGGGATCGCCGACGGTGTCGCCGGTGACCGAGGCCTTGTGGGCTTCGGAGCCCTTGTAGTGGACCTGGCCGGTGGAGTCGGTGAACCCGTCTTCGAAGCTCTTTTTGGCGTTGTCCCAGGCGCCGCCGCCGGCCGTCATCGAAATGGCGACGAAGAGCCCGGTGACGATGACGCCGAGCAGCATGGCGCCAAGGGCCGCAAAGGCTGCGGCCTTGCCGGCGATCAAAAGGACGACGACGAAGGCAACGATTGGCGAGAGGACCGGGAGCAGGGAGGGGATGATCATCTCCTTGATCGCGGCCTTGGTCAGCATGTCGACGGCGCGGCCATAGTCGGGCTTGGTGGTGCCTTCCATGATGCCGGGGTTTTCGCGGAACTGACGCCGCACCTCGACGACGACCGATTGGGCGGCGCGGCCCACGGCAGTCATCGACATGCCTGAGAACAGGAACGGCAGGAGACCGCCGAACAACAGGCCGACGACAACGTAAGGATCGGCGAGCGAGAAGCTCACCTCGCCGACGCCGAAGAAGAAATTGCCCTCGGTGGCGGTGCGGATGAAGTAGTCGAGGTCCTGGGTGTAGGCGGCAAAGAGCACGAGGGCACCGAGGCCGGCCGAACCGATGGCGTAGCCCTTGGTCACAGCTTTCGTCGTGTTGCCGACGGCGTCGAGCGCGTCGGTGTTTTTGCGCACTTCGTCAGGGAGGCCCGCCATTTCGGCGATGCCGCCGGCATTGTCGGTGACCGGGCCGAACGCGTCGAGCGCCACGATCATGCCCGCGAGGGCCAGCATGGTGACGACGGCGACGCCAATGCCGAACAGGCCGGCGAGTGAATAGGTGACGATGATGCCGGCGATAATGACCAGCGCCGGAAGGGCAGTGGCTTCGAGCGAGACGGCGAGGCCCTGGATCACGTTGGTACCATGGCCGGTGATCGAGGCTTCGGCGATGGAATTGACCGGGCGGCGGCCCGTGCCCGTATAGTATTCGGTGATCCAGATGATCAGCCCGGTGATGACGAGTCCGGCCACGCCGCAGAAATAGAGCGCCCAGGGGGTGAAGATCGTTTCGCCGACGGTGATCGAAAGGCCCATGTCGCCGAACATGATCCACATGACGGGGAGAAGGGCGATGAGCGAGAGCACGCCGGTGGCGATGACGCCTTTATAGAGCGCGCCCATGATGTTGCCCGAGGCGCCGAGCTTTACGAAATAGGTGCCGGCGATCGAGGTCAAAACGCAGACGCCGCCAATGGCGAGCGGGAGGACCATGCCGATCAACTGCAGTTCGGTGGGCAGGATGATGGCGGCCAGAACCATGGTCGCGACGATGGTCACGACATAGGTCTCGAACAGATCTGCGGCCATGCCGGCGCAGTCGCCGACATTGTCACCGACGTTGTCGGCGATGGTTGCGGGGTTGCGGGGATCGTCTTCAGGGATGCCAGCTTCGACCTTGCCGACCATATCGCCGCCGACGTCGGCGCCCTTGGTGAAGATACCGCCGCCCAGACGGGCGAAGATGGATATCAGCGACGCACCGAAGCCGAGCGCGACGAGGGCGTCGATCACCGTGCGGTCGGTGGGGGCAAAGCCCGAACCGGTCAGGAAGATGAAATACAGCGTGACGCCGAGGAGGCCGAGGCCGGCCACCAGAAGGCCCGTCACCGCGCCGGATTTGAAGGCGAGATCGAGACCGCCGGCAAGCGAGGTTTGCGCCGCATGGGCGGCGCGGACATTGGCGCGGACCGAGACGTGCATGCCGATGAATCCGGCGGCGCCCGAGAGCACGGCGCCGATCAGAAAGCCGATGGCGGCGTAAATGCCGAGCAGCAGCCAGGCTGCGATGAGGATGACGACGCCGACGATGGCGATGGTGGTGTATTGACGCTTGAGATAGGCGGTGGCGCCTTCACGAACGGCGCTCGAGATTTCCTGCATGCGCGCCGAGCCCGCATTGGCGGCCATGAGCGTACGCGTGGTCACGACGCCATAGACGACCGAAAGGACGCCACAGGCGACGATCAGCCATAGGGCCAAAGTCATAGTCGTATTCCCCTCACAAAAGTGATCCGCGACCAGCCGGGGCGACAGAGACTGCATGGCCCGGCGGGGCCGGATTTCTCCTCGTTATCGTGACCGGTCCCGCTTCCTCCCGCGGAACCGCCAAGCCCTCCGACGCATGCGACGGATTGGCGCAGGATAGGCGGAAGATCGCGGTGGTGGCAATCACCGGGCGGGGTTTATTTCGGTCAGTACTGCTGGCTTATTTGGGGCTATGTCGTTGAGGGGAAACAGAGACCGTGTGGCATCAGTATTGACCTAAATTTACAGGCTGACTTTTGGGCGCATGGTGGCGCGATAATTTGTGCGTGGCGGTTTCTGCGGCCGATCGGACGCACGTGGTTTGGGCCAGCGCAGCGCAGTATCCCGGGAATAAATCCCGGGATGACGTAGGGGTGGGGATGGAGTGGTGGCAGCTGCCAAGGCAGCGTGACCGCTTAAGCTAGCCGATCTGGCCCATCGCGGCCTGTTGCATCAGCGGATAGAGGATGACCAGGCGGATGAAGTAGATGATCAGGAACAGAATGATGGGGGAGATGTCTAGGCCGCCGAAATTGGGCAGCAGATTGCGGATCGGGCGCAGGAGCGGATCGGTGATCTGGTAGAGCGCGTTGGCGATGGTCGCCACGAACCGGTTGGACATGTTGAGGATGTTGAAGGCCAAAAGCCAGCTCACGATCACCTGGGCGATCATGATGAAGATGACGAGGCCAAGGACCAGGTCGATAAATTGCAAAAGTCCAAACAGCATCGGCAATGTCCTCGTGTCGTATGCGGCGGGCCGGATGTCCGGCGCAATCGGTGATCCTATCTAAGCGCTTGCGATAGTCGGGGCAAGTGAGTGCCGTATCGGTGCGCCTGGCAGAAAAAAAGAAAAGGCCGGTCGCAGAATACGCGCGCACCGGGCCTTTTGAAGAGTTCATCCGGTACGCAACACACAAAGACCCGGACAGGACTGGATATGCATCAAGCGTGCCAGAACGCATTTACCCAAGATGAAGCGTGGCGCGAGTAATTTGAGACAAAATGTAGGGATTGGGGCGGGGGAGGCGGGGCTGTTTTTCGCATTTTGCGAGGCAGTGCGTTGCGGAATGCGAATGTTTTGCAATGTGCGAGAGTATTCGGGCACTTGGGGGACGCCGGGAAGCGGCCGAGGGGGCGAGCATACTGGGTCCCGGATCAAGTCCGGGATGACACTGGGTGGGGAGGTGTTGAGGGTATCACAGCCTCGCGGGCGCTATCAGAAGTCTGGTGCGATGAAGGCAGGATTGGGAAGTAGGGGCCAGGCGGAAGAGGGCGGAGCCTATTGCTCGGTGTCGCTGCCTTCGGGATCGGGAGGGGTGGAGGTGCGGCGGGCCTGGTTGCGCAGGATGGTGCGTTGGCGAGCGGAAACGCCGATCAGTTCGGCAACGCGCCAGACCATGTTGTCTTCGAGCTCATGATTGGTGTCGTCGGCAAAGACCACCTGCCACATCATGCGCACGATATCGATCTTTTCGTCTTCCTCGAGCTGGGCGAGGCGCGAGGTGAATTGATAGAAATCGACGGCTTCGCGGTCGCGGCGGCGGGCTTCGGTGATCAGCTTTTTGACTTCGGATTCGTCGAGCCCGTAATGGTCCTTAAGCGCGTTGGCGATGGCTTTGGATTCGATGGGCGAAGCCGAGCCGTCGACGGCGGCGAGGTGAACCAGAAGGGCCGCCACCGCCAGCCGATGATCAAGGGGCTGGGAGGAAGAGCGCTCGGATTGACCGAAAAGGCGCGCGATCGACTCAAACACTGTGCAAGACCCTTTCGGTGGGCAACGGGGGGGAAATCTGAGGCGGACCTTATCAGGGCGCAAAACAGCCAGAAACCGCCCTTGGCGGGCTTGGGCGCAGGAATTTGCGGGTTGAGGATTTGCTGCCACAGGCAGATCGCGCGGCGTAAAGCACTGGGGTGAGGCTGCGCGCGGCGATTGCGCTTTAGGTGTTCAATCGCAAGACTTTATCGGGAAAATCGGTTCCCAGTTTTCCGGACTTGCTCTAGGGTCGCCGCGTCGGGGGCGGCAATGATAACAATTGGCGAGGGGTCGATGATCGCGGCTTGGGCGCTGGTGCTGGGCGGATTGGCGCGCGTCGCCGGGGAAATCATCGAACTTCTGGCTGGCCGGCACACGGGACCGAGCGGGCTGCTTGCCGCGCTCGGGCTGCTGCTCGTCGTCATCGGGTTCACAGGGCTTTGGACAGATGTCAGGACGAGCCGGCTCGGACGGGCGGCGGTGATCCTCATTGCCGTTGGTGCGCTCGTCTTCGTGGGTGTTGCGATCTGGTCGGTGAGCCAGGGGACGCTGCCTATCGGTGAAGTGGCGAGGACGCCGCAGTTCATCGGCGCGGCGGCGACGACTTTTGTGGGCGCGCTTTGCCTTGCGGCGTGGCTGGTCACGTCGTCGGTCTATCCGCGTTGGATCGGGCTGGTGATGAGCGCGGCCATCGGGCTGTCGCTGGTGAGCAGTTTTGTCGCGCTGCCAAGTCTCGTCCAACCGCTCATCGATATGGTAATGGCACTCACCTTCATCCAGCTTGGCCTTTCAATGGCCGAGCGCCGCAAGAGACACCGCGCAGACCCATGATCCTCATCTATGTGCTTTTGGCCGGAAGCGGGCTCTGGGCCTTTGGCGAAATCGTCATGCTGTCGAGTGGGCAGGCGGCGGCCTGGGCGGGGTGGATGGCCACGATCGGGCTCTACGTGGCCGGGGCCGGCATGTTCGCGCTCAAGGATCTGCCCGCCATGGCCAAGCCGGGACGGGTCGGGATCGCGCTCTCGGCGTTCGGCGCCTTCAGCTTTGCGACGGTCTACACGATCATCTTGACCGCAGGCGTCCTCGGGGCCATGGCGGACGGAACGATCGCGCATGCGCAGATGGTCTATACCCCGTTCTACCTTTTGGCGCTGGCGTTCGCGGCGTCGGGGCTGGTGAGCCTGGGGCTGCATTTTCGGGCCTTAGGCGACCGGGCGGGATTGGCCGGGGCGACGCTCTTGGCGATCCTGAGCCTGGGCCGGCTGATCCTTGCGGATGTGGCGGCCTATCACGAGGCGGTTTCGATCCTCGTTGCGGCCTATTTCTTCTGGCTGGGGATCCGGCTCCTGCGGCAGCGCGCTCGCTAAAGCGCGTCGATCGCCTTTGCGAGATCGACATCTTTTTGCGTAATGCCGCCCTTTTCGTGATTGACCAGCGCGATCTCCACCCTGTTGTAGCTATTGGACCAGTCGGGATGGTGGTTGGCCTTCTCGGCCAGAAGCGCAACGCGCGTCATGAAGGCAAAGCTCTGGGAAAAATCCTTGAACTTGAAGGATTTGGCCAGCGCGCCTTCGCTGTTTTCGGTCCAGCCGTCGAGCTCGGCGATGGCGGATTTGATCTGGCTGGCCGATAAAATTTCTGTCGACATCGTCGTGATCCTTGCTGAGACACGCTTGGGCGTGGCGATGGGATAAAGCCATTGTTTACCACACCGTCAAAACGCCCCTGCAACCAAGGGGTTTCCTAGCCATTGTCAACAACATATGCATAATGATGAGGTCATGATCGGCCTAGCTCTCATGGGCCGGGCCAACGAAACGCGATGCCAAACAGCCAGTCGCTACCAACACTCGACTATTTTTCGATCGTCGCGTCCTTGTACAAGGACCGGCGTGCCATGTTTCTTGGCACGTTGGCCAGCGTATTGGGGGCTCTGGCGGGCGCGTTCCGTGCCGACTCCACGCTGCTGATCGTCCATGCTGGGCTCTTGGCCCTGCTGCTTGTGTCGCGCGATTTCAACATGCGCGCCTTTGCCAAGGCGAAAATCGACCCCACCGATCTCGGTGCAGCGCAACGCTGGGAAAAGCGCGCGCTGTTTTTCGGCTATTTCGCTGCCGTGGCCTATGGCAGCTGGGTGTTTTCCTCGATCGTTTTCGTCAACGATTCCTTTGCCGAACTTGTCGCGATCACCGTGACCGTAGCGGCGATGGTGGGCATCGTTACGCGCAATTACGGGCACGACCGGCTGATGACGGTCCAGATTTTGGGCATGGGCGGGCTTATGGTGCTCGGGCTTCTGCTCAAGGGCGACATCTATCACATGCTGCTCGCCAGCCTGTTTTTGCCGATGCTTGTGAGCTTTCGCTCGCTGGGCAAGGACGTGCGCAACAATCTGCTCAATGCCGTTCATGACCGGGTGGCGGCCTCGCGACTGGCCAGCCAGCTCGATACGGCGCTCGAGACCATGCAGCACGGGCTGTGCATGCTCGACGAAAACGGGGTGATCGCGCTGGCCAATGACAGGGCGCAGCAGACCTTTGCCGGCATCGCCGACGGCACCTGGGTGGGGCAGACATTTTCGGATCTGCTCGACGAGGCCATCGCCAAGCGGGCCCTGCCGCGATCGACGGCAGAACGGCTCAACCGGATGATCGCCAACCAGTCTGGCGGGAAGATCATCATGAAGCTCTCGGGCGATTTCCATTGCGAGGTGACGGTATCCTCGCGCGGGGACCGCACGGTGCTGCTGCTCGAGAACGTCACTGCGCGGATAAGGGCGCAGGAGCGCATCAACTTCATGGCCCGCTATGACGGGCTGACCGGGCTGCCCAACCGCACCTATTTCACCGAGCAAGTGGACGCAGACCTTGCCGCGCGGCAGCGGACGGCGCGGCCGGTGCTGCTGGCTATCGTCGATCTCGATGACTTCAAGCATATCAACGATACGCTCGGACATCTCGTTGGTGACAAGGTGCTCTCGGAGACTGCGACGCGCATCCAGTCGGTGATGAACAAGAACTCGCGCATCGGGCGGTTCGGGGGCGACGAATTCGTGCTTTATCGCAGCGTCGATGCCGATACCGATACCGACAGCGACAGTGTCGAAGCGGAAGTGTCCGCCATTCTCGATGCCGTGGCCAAGCCCTTGACGGTCAAGGGCGAGCGTATCGACCTGCGCGCCTCGATCGGGTATGTGGTGCACACTGCCGAACAGGTGGCGCTCGATGATCTGATCAGCCGCGCCGATCTGGCCCTCTATAATGCCAAGGCGCATGGCAAGGGCTATCACCAAGTGTTCGAAGAGGTGATGGACGAGGAGTTCCGCTATCGCCAGCGGCTCAAGACCGATCTGGCCGACGCGATCGCAAACAATCAGCTGCGGGTGGTCTATCAGCCGCTGGTCGACCTCAAGACGCGTCAAATTGCAGGATGCGAGGCCCTGACGCGCTGGACCCACCCCGAACTGGGACCGATCCGTCCCGATGTGTTTATCTCGCTGGCCGAAGAGGTCGGGCTGGTATCAGCCATTACCGATTTCGTTCTCAAGACAGCGACTGCGGAATGTGCTTTGTGGCCGGACACGCTTTCGGTCTCGGTCAACGTGTCGGCACGCGACCTGCGTGGAGAGGGCCTGCCCAAATCGATCAGCCGGGCGCTTTCCGCTAGCGGACTTGCGCCGTGCCGGCTGGAAATCGAGGTGACCGAGACCGCGTTGATCGAAGAACGGGTGATCGCCGCGGCCCGGCTCAAGGAACTGGCCGATCGCGGCATCGGGATCGCGCTCGACGATTTCGGCACGGGGTATTCTTCGCTCTCCTATCTGCACGAAATGCCCTTCACCAAGCTCAAGATCGATCGCGCGTTCATCGCCGATATCGCCACCGATCCGCGCTCGCTCAAGCTGATGGCCAATGTGGCGCGGCTGGGCAAGGATCTCGATCTGGTGCTGACGGCAGAGGGCGTCGAAACCGAAGCGCAGCTGGCCGTGCTCGCCAACGAGACCGAGGTCGACCAGGTGCAAGGGTTCCTGTTCGGCATGCCGTTGCCGGGTCCCGAAATCAGGGCGCTGATCGCCCGAATGACCCGCGACGCCCGCGGACCGGATTTGCGGCTGGCCTATTCAACCAGTTCAGTTCGCGACTGATTTTTAGCCATTATAGTGTTTTGACCTGTCGACGTCCGATCACGACGCGGACGGCCGATTGGGCTGAATGGCGTTTCGCTTTGCATTTTATTTAATTTTGGTTAAAGTTTGGCATGCTCGTGTTCGAGGGGCCGCTTTCTGACCTCAAAGTCAGGTGCCTGAGCCGCCCGAGAGCTTGATGTTGTGTCGCGTTGGATCGGCAAGAGGTGATGGACCTTTGCCCCGTGCGTACAAGGGGGTCAGTCATGCGTACCGAAGCCGCGCCCACTACGGGAACCAAAACCACCCGTTTCGCCACTGCGTTGATGGATATTCTCGACCGCGTCGAATATCGCCGCGTCAACCTTTCCGAGTTGACCGATCCGGTATTCAAGCTGCGCTACGACGCGTATCGGCGCGAGGATTTCATCCCCGCCAATGCCGACGAGATCGCCTCGGACGATCTCGACACCGTCCCCAACGGGATGTGCTACGGGATTTATATCGATGGGCAGTTGGTAAGTTCGCTGCGGTTGCATCATCTAACCGCCGAACACCGTCATTCGCCTTCGATGACGGCTTATGCCGATATTCTGCACCCCATGCTCGACAAGGGCATGCATTTCGTCGATCCCTCGCGGTTTACCGCCGATCGGGACGCCGCGCTTGCCTTTCCGGCCCTGCCGTTCCTGACATTGCGCCTAGCGGCGATGGCATGCGAATATTTCGTGCCCGATTATTGCCTGTCCTCCATCCGGCAGGAGCACGCGGCGTTTTACAAGCGCGTGTTCGCCTCCCAAGAATGGGCGGGGGAGCGATTTTTGGGCGGGGGACTGAAGTTTCCGGTTCGGCTCTATGCGGCAAGCTATACGGCGATCCGCGACAATGTCGCCGACCGGTTCCCGTTCTTCATGTCGACGCCCGAGGAACGCGAAAAGATGTTCGGTGACAATCCCGACGCGCACTTCCTGGGACTTATCCAGCCGACCGCGCGGGCAGCCGCACTGTCGGAACAGCGGTTCGCACCGGAGGCTGCAGAGTAAGATCGGGATAAGTGGTGCCGCTTACGTGACTCGAACACGTGACCCCATCATTACGAATGATGTGCTCTACCAACTGAGCTAAAGCGGCATTGGGTTCGAACAGGAACCGCGCGTCTTTTACTGATGGTCGCAAAAAGGCGCAAGAGGTTAGCCGCGCCCGAACGTCAAATTGCTCCCGAACCTTACGATTTTGCGCCACCCCGGCTGACGCGTTTGCGGCTGGGGTGGCGATTCTGTTTACCGCACGGTGGCCGGTTCGGCGGGCGTGGCGGATCCTTCGATCGCGGGCGGGGTGGGCTCGGGCTCGGACTTTGCGATGGCCAGAGGGGGCTCGTGCGACTCAAGCGGGACTTTCCACTCGAAGGCGTCAAGCCGGTTGGTGACCGGTGAGGCGGGCGCCCATTCGTCGGTGGTGATGCCATCGGCGGTCCAGGCGGGATCGGCGGGGGCGCGTACGGCGCGGGAGAGCCATTCGCGCGCCTTGCCCTGATCGCCGGACTGGCCCTCTTCGATTTCGGCCATCAGAAGGCACATATTGCGGGTCGGGGTCTTGCCGACAAAGGGCGCGAGCGCGTTGCGGGCGGCGCTCCATTCATAGGCATCGATGGCGGCGCGGGCCAGGACCATGGCCGAAATCGGGTGGCTCTCGGGGCTTTCCACCAAGGTCCGAATCCGTTTGAGGCGATCGACCGCCGAGGCGCCGGGTTTGACGTGGGCGTAGAGCGTTGCGATGTCGGGATGGAAGCTGGCGCGCCAGACGCGGCGCAACAGCGCCGAGGCGCGGCGGGTGTCGGCCTTGTTGATGAGAACGCGGGCGGCGACGAGCGCGGCGGGCACGAAATCGGGAATCGATTTCATGGCGCGGTTGGCATGATCGAGCGCCGCGTCGGGCTGGGTTTCTTCCAGCGAGAGGGCAAGCGCTGTTTCGAGGACGCCTTCGCGGCGCTTTTTCGCAGCTTTCTGCGCGCGGGTGCGGGCCGGCAGCGAGGCGCTCATGGCCAGCGCATCTGCCCAGGCGCCTTTGGCGGCCAGATCGTCGAACACGGCTTCCGATGCCCAATCGAGGCTGGGGGAAATGGCCAGAGCTTTTCGCGCGAAGGTGATGGCCGCTGTCGTGCGATCCTGCTGGCGCGCCTGTTCGTAAAGGCCCGAGAGGGCAGCAAGCGCCGTGCGGTCATTGGTGATGAGCGCGCGATAGTGCTCGCGGGCCGAGCCCAGATCGCCAAGCGCCAGTTCGGCGCGGGCTTCGAGAAGCTGGGCCGCTGGATTGTCGGGCAGTTTGGACTTGGCGTCGCGGGCCAGCATGCGGGCGCGGGAAAACTCGCCGGCCTGAAGCGCGATCATGCCGTCTGAGAGCGCTTCGATGCCGGCTTTTTCCTTGCGGCGCGCATTGGCGCGGGCCAGGGCCGAGGGGGCGCCGATCACGCGTCGGATAATGGCCCAAAGGGCGATTGCGACGATGATGACGGCGATGACGATAAAGATCGCCGTGCCGAGCGAAGGCGTGAGGCGCCAGCCGGGGGCGGTGATTTCGACCGTGCCGGGGACGGAAATTAGCCAGGTGACGCCGAGCGCCAGGACGAGCGATAAAACGAGATAGGTAATGAGGCGAGTCATTGGGCGGCCTCCGGCTGGGTGGAGGCGGGATCTGTGGCGCGCGCTTCTGAGAGAAGCGTGGTGGCGGCGATGGCGTTATCGAGGTCCGTGCCAAAGCCACCGGCAGCCGATCGCATGGGGTCCGGCAGGGCTGAAAAGTTCTCCTGCGCCGCAGCGAGATCACCTGTTTCGAGCGCGGTTTCGACGCGGCCGACCGTAGCTTGGGGGCCGTCGCCATCTGTGGGGCGCAAGGCGATTGCGGACGCCGCCTGATCGAGCAGGGATTGTGCCCAATTGGCCTCGGGGTCCTGGGGGCGTGCGGCGAGGATCGCGGGGATCGCCGTGCGGAAATCGGCCAGCAATTGGCTCGATGAAGAGACCCCGCTGGCGGCCAAGGCGCGTGCATCCTCGGGCACTGACAGATTGGGCAGGAGGCTTTCGGTTTCGGCGAGCTGGCTGGCGAAGGGGGCGCCGGAATTTATCGCGTCTTCGAGGGCGTCGAGGGCCGCGGGAAGTCGGGCGAAGCGGTCACGATCTGCTGAGACCGCATCAAAGGCCGGCTGGTCGACGATACGGGCGTCGAGATCGTCGAGCCGGGTCTGCGCGTCCTCGACGGCTGGCGCGATGTCGGCGATCTGCGGTTCGATAGCGCCAAGGCGCTCGGTAAGCGTGGCGAGGTCTTCGGAAAGCGCGTTGATCTGGCCAGCGATCTGGCTCGATTCATCGCCTGAAGCGCCGGCGGCGAGAGCGTCGAGACGGGTCGAGATCTCCGCGATCTGACCCGAAAGCGCATCGAGATCGGACTGTGCGGCCAGGCCCTCGGTGGCGGGTGTGGCACCGGCGATTTCGTCGAACCGCGTGGCGAGGTTGGATTCGAGCGCGTCGATGCGCGATGTCGCGTCGGCGGTCTGGGCCTGTTGCTCGCCGATGGCTTCTTCGATCCCGGCAGTTCGGGATTCGAGATCGGCGAGGGCCGAGGGGTCGGTGTTATCGGTCGCGGGCCACATGCCGAAACTGGCGAGGCCATAGGCCAGTGCGAGCCCGATCAGCGCGCCGGCGCCGGCCGTTGCGGCGAGAGGCGCCAAAGGAACGGTAGGCGGTGCGCTCCGCGATGGGGGGAGCGATGCCGCGCCAGACGGACTGGTGGGTTTGGGGGCCTCAGGCTTTGGGGCGCCGGGATTTTGGGCGTCGGGTTTTGCGGGGTCCGCCTTGGGAGCGTCAGGTTGCGAGGGGGTGGGGGTTGGCTTGACGGCCTCGGACGTCACTGTGCTCGGTTCGGCCCCCCCGGGTTTGGGCGTGGCCTCGCTCGCGGTGGCAGGCGCCGTAGGACTGGCTTTGGCGGCAGCCTCGGCGGGTTTAGGCGCTCCAGACGCGCTTGCGGTCGGGGTGGAAGGTGCTGGCGCGTCCGGTTTGACGGTGCCGGACGCTGTAGCGTCAGGGGACGTCTTGGGTGTGGTGGTGTCGTCACTGCCGCCGGCGCTGCGCGCCTTGGCGTCGATGATCGGGGGTTTCACCGGTCCGGACTTTTTATCGGCCATCAAGCCTGCCTCTTGGTTGGGAGTGGGCGTTTTCGGTTTCGTCGGCTCAGTCTTCTATCATGAACTGATTTGATCGCGGGCAAAAGCCAGCGCCAGGACCATCATGGCCGCGTTGGATGGATAATCGGCCAGGCCGATGCGTACGAAATGGTTCTCGATCAGGGGTTCGGCGATGTTTTCGGACAGGCAGAGACAGGAGAGCTTTCGTCTCACGGGATCGAAATCGGGGTTGTCGAGGAGAGCGGCAAAGGTTTTGGCGGTGCGACGGGAGTAGAAGACTGCGCCATCGATATCGCCTTGGCGGAGGCGTGTGGCCAAGGGGACGGGGAGGGCGGTCGCTGCCTGCATCTCGTAGAGAATAATCGTTTCCACATCGATGCCGTGTGGGGCAAGGAGGCCCGAGAGATCGCCGCTCTGGTGGTGCGGCGCTGCGTAAAAGATGGGGCCCGTCGGGCGCGCGGCGATGACCGTTTCGGCCAGATGGTGGAGGGTGCCTTCCGAAGCGGTGACGGCGGCAAAGCCGGCATTACGGGCTTCAACGGCGGTCTGGTCGCCGACCGCATAGACGGGCAAATGGGCGAAGCGTTCGCCATCGGGATGGGCGGCAAGCGCCCGGATGGCGTTGGCGGAGGTTACGACGAGCGCGGCAAAACCGTCGGCCGAGGGGAGAGCCGGTTTTAGGAAACGGGCTTCGAGCATCGGCACGATAATGGGATCGAGACCGAGCGCTGCCAACCCGGCCGCCGTGCGTTGGGCGTCGGGTTGGGGGCGGGTCACGAGAATCGTGCGCTTGAGCATCGATCAGCCTGCTTTGAGGCTTGCGATGAATTCGGGGCCGGCGTCGGCGAGCAGTTTTTCGCCCAAGCGGGTGCCCAGATCGATACCGGCGTCGGCGTCGGCGATCATTTCGGCTTCGAAGACCTGCGCGCCATCGGGCGAGAGGAGCTGGCCGAACAGCGAGAGTTTGCCATCCGAAAGCGTGGTCAGCGCGGCGATCGGCGTGCGGCAGGAGCCGTCGAGGACTTTGAGGAAGGCGCGCTCGGCCTCGACGCGGATGCGGGTATCTGGGTCATCCAGCATCGCGGTCATGGCATTGGCGGCGCCGTCGTCGGCGCGCGTCTCGATGACGATGGCGCCCTGGCCGGGAGCGGGCGGGAAATGGGCAACATCGAGCATATGGGTTACGCGGTGTTCTTCGCCCAGGCGGTTGAGGCCGGCCATGGCGAGGAGCGTGGCATGGGCGACGCCGTCGGCGAGTTTTTTGAGTCGCGTCTGGACGTTGCCGCGAAATTCGACGGTGCGGAAATCGGGGCGGAAGCGCTTCATCTGGGCGCGCCGGCGAAGGGAGGACGAGCCGATGATGGCGCCTTCGGGCAAATGATCTGGGCTTTTGGCGATGAGCGACAGGAAGGCGTCACGCACGTCCTCGCGGGGCAGATAGGCGGGGAGCGCCATGCCCTCGGGGATCGTGGTCGCGACGTCCTTTGCCGAATGGACGGCAATGTCGATATCGCCATTGGCGAGGGCGATTTCGATTTCCTTGGTGAACAGGCCCTTGCCGCCCACCTCAGAGAGCGGGCGGTCCAAAATGATGTCGCCGGAGGTCTTGATGACTTTTATGGCGATGGTGCCGGGCTCTAGCCCGTTGAGTGCAATCAGGCGGTCACGAACCTCTTCGGCCTGTTTCAACGCCAGCGGGGAGCCGCGGGTGCCGATGGTGAGGATCGGGGTCTGCTCGGGAGATTGCAATGTGGCCTCGCCGGTGTAAGAGAAGGACATAAGTAACGCGCGGGATGCGGTTGGCGATCCCGCTTGTGCCATCAGACCACACCGAAGGCAAAGAGAACAGATCGCCGCAATGGATCGCGACACGTTGATTTTGGGCATCGAGACGAGCTGCGATGAAACCGCAGCGGCTGTCGTGCGGCGGTTTGCCGACGGACGCGGCGAGATCGTTTCCAATATCGTGAGGAGCCAGATCGACGAACACAGGGCGTTCGGCGGCGTGGTGCCCGAGCTGGCGGCGCGGGCGCATGTGGTCCATCTCGACACTATCATCAAGCGGGCGCTCGATGAGGCGGGCGTAGAGCTGGCCGGGCTCGATGCGATCGCCGCAACGGCGGGGCCGGGGCTGATCGGGGGCGTGCTCGTAGGGCTGACGACAGGCAAGGCGCTGGCGGCGGCGTCGCGCAAGCCGCTCGTGGCGGTCAACCATCTCGAAGGGCATGCGCTGACGGCGCGGCTGACGGACGGGGTTCAGTTTCCCTATCTCATGCTTTTGGTTTCGGGTGGGCATTCGCAGTTCGTTTTGGTTCGGGGCGTTGGCCATTACCAGCAGTGGGGCTCCACAATCGATGACGCGCTCGGCGAAGCCTTCGATAAGGCTGCAAAGCTTTTGGGGTTGGGCTATCCCGGCGGGCCGGAAGTGGAGAAGGCGGCTTTGGCGGGCGATGCCTCCCGGTTTGCGCTGCCAAGGCCATTGCTGCGGGAAAAGCGGCTCGATTTTTCGTTTTCAGGACTAAAGACCGCGCTCAGGCTGGCGGCCGAGGCTGTGGTTCCGGTGAGCGAGAAGGACATCGCCGATCTCTGCGCAAGTTTTCAGGCTGCGGTGACCGAAATCGTGGGTGTGAGGAGCCGGCAGGCGCTGGAGCGGTTTGCGCAGGAATATCCAGACCGTGCGCCGGTGTTTGTCGTCGCGGGTGGCGTTGCTGCAAACAAGGCGATCGGGGGCGTGCTCGCCGATGTCGCTGCCACGGCGGGTGCGACGCTGATCATTCCGCCGCCGGCGCTTTGTACCGATAATGGTGCGATGATCGGCTGGGCGGGTGCCGAGCGATTTGCGCTTGGGTTGACCGATGGCTTCGATGTCGCGGCGCGGCCGCGCTGGCCGCTGGACGAGTTGCGGGGTGTTGCCTGATGGCCAGGGTTTTCGTTATCGGCGCTGGCGCCTGGGGGACAGCGCTGGCGCAGGCGGCACGGTTTGCCGGACATGACGTGACGCTGTCTGGCCGCGACGCGCAGGCCGCACGCGAGATCAATGAGAGCCACCGGCTTTCGGCCTATCTGGGGGATATCGCGCTCGATCCCGATCTGCGGGCCCAGACCGGGTTCGACGCTATTGCGGCGGCCGATGCGGTCTTGATGGTGGTGCCGGCACAGGCGACGCGAGCGACGCTTGAGGCGATCGGGCCCGATGCGCTTAGTGGCAAGCCGGTGATCCTGTGCGCCAAGGGATTGGA
Source organism: Pelagibacterium luteolum (assembly GCF_900100665.1). Taxonomy (GTDB): domain Bacteria; phylum Pseudomonadota; class Alphaproteobacteria; order Rhizobiales; family Devosiaceae; genus Pelagibacterium; species Pelagibacterium luteolum. Next base: position 440,356 of record NZ_FNCS01000001.1, on the reverse strand, counting down.
AACGGGCAGCAATGATCGCCAGAGCGAAATCCTTGCGGAGTTGGCGCCCGAGGCCGAGCCGTTCGTCTTGTCGGGTCCGAGCTTTGCCCATGATGTCGCGGCGGGGAAACCGACGGCGGTGACGCTGGCGGGGCACAGCATCGAACGGGCCGACGAGATGGCGGGGCTTTTGGCGTCGGACAGTTTCCGGCCCTATGCCAGCGAGGATATCGTTGGCGTCGAAATGTGTGGGGCGCTCAAGAACGTCTATGCGCTGGGGGCGGGCGCCATCGAGGGCGCGGGGCTGGGACTTTCGGCGCGCTCAGCGTTTTTGGCACGAGCGTACGCGGAACTTGGACGGGTGATCGTGGCGCTTGGGGGGATAGACGCGACGCTGTCCGGTTTGGCCGGGATCGGTGATCTGGCGCTGTCGTGCACCTCAGAACAATCGCGCAATTATCGCTTCGGGATCGCGCTCGGGCGCGGCCAGAGCGTCGATGCGATCCGATCTGGCGGCATGGGGTTGGCCGAGGGCGTGTTTACCGCGCCTGTCGCCAAAGCGGTGGCCGACCGGCATGCCATCGACGCGCCGCTGATCGGGGCTGTCGATCTTTTATTGTCGGGCGAGGCACGGATCGAGGCGATCGTGCCCATGCTCATGCGACGACCATTGAAACGGGAAGGATAGATCTGGACATGATGTTTGCTGTGGTGGCCTTCGACAAGGCGGGAAATCTCGACAAGCGGCTGGAAACACGTCCGGCGCATTTGCAATATTGGGAAGATAATGCCGACGCCATGGTGCTGGCGGGCCCGTTTCTCGACGATGACGGCAAGGCTGTGGGCTCGATGATGGTGGTCGAAGCCAAAGATCGGCACGCCGCGACGGCGATCGTCAGCCAGGACCCCTATGCGGTGGCCGGGGTGTTCGAGACGGTCGAAATCCGTCCCTGGAACTGGGTAATCAAGCGGCCAGAGGGGCTTTAACAATCATGGCGTACTGGCTGTTCAAATCCGAACCCGAAACATGGGGCTGGGACGATCAGGTGAAAAAGGCCGGCCCCGAGGAGTGGGGCGGGGTGCGCAATTATCAGGCGCGCAACAATATGCGGCTGATGAAGAAGGGCGATCTGGGGTTCTTTTATCACTCGGTGAAGGAGAAGGCGGTCGTGGGGATCGTCAAGGTCGTCAACGAAATCCACCATGATTCAACGACCGACGATCCGCGCTGGGAGTGTGTGGACATCGAAGCGGTCAAACCGTTCGAAAAGCCCGTGACACTCGATGAGATCAAGACGGTGCCCGAACTCGAGGCGATGGTGCTCGTCAACAATTCGCGCCTCTCGGTGCAGCCGGTCTCGGATGCCGAATGGGCGGTGATCTGCAAGATGGGCGGGGTCAAGCCTTAGGGCTGACGACACGCGGGCATTGTCGGGTGCGGCAAAAAGGCGCAAAATCGGGCCCGCGCCCTTGATCGGCGCGCGCATGGGGGAGAGCTAAAATGGACTATCTCAACGTCAACTGGTTGGCGGTCGTGCTGGCGATGATCGCGTCGATGGCGCTTGGTGCCGGCTGGTACATCATCTTGTCCAAGCAATGGCTCGCGGCGACTGGGCGGACCATGGAGCAGATCATGTCGGGCTCGGGCGGGCAGGCGACGCCGTTCATCTGGGGCGCCGCTATGCAATTGGTCATGGCGTATTTTCTGGCGCTTTTGACCCCGATGATCCTTGGCGAGATGAGCGTTACCAATGCGGTGATCGTCGGCATCCATCTCTGGGCGGGCTTCATAATGACCTCGATGATCCTCAACCATCGCTATCAGGGGGCCAGTTGGTCGCTGGCTCTGATCGATGGCGCGTATCTTTTGGGGGTCGTTATCTTGCAAGGGATCGTGCTCGGCCTTCTCGGCTAGACGCCGCCCGACAGGCTTTCTGGGAACCACGCGCGGGTTCTGGAGTTCTGGAGTCGGCGAAGCTTTATTTCAGCCTCGCCCGGCCGGGGGGTCGCCATGCGTCCAGGGAATGGGAGCATTGCAGGAACCGGGCCCCGCCGCCTTAGTTAGGCGCTAGCGGACATCTATACCGACGTTGTATTCCAAGAACGTTCCATCCGTGTCCGGCAAGGCCGAACACCTTTTTGCCCGAGTAAGCGAGTTCATGTTGCCTATTGCCAATGGTCGATTTTCCCACACGCGTCGTCGATTGATCGGTGCTTTGCCCATAGGTCTTTTGCTCGGTTCGACGGCCCTGCGCGGGGTCTGGGCACAGGATGCCGAAACGCCCGCCGAAGGGGTCGAACCCGACCTCGCGGCGACCGAAGCCCCCGCCGATGAGGGCACCGAATTTTCCTTCGACATCTTGACCCAGTGGATGCGCGAAAAGGCGGCGACCGAGTACCAGGCGCCAGATACCGCGCTGCCGGAGGTGATCGCCAACCTCAATTATGACGATTATCGCCATATCCAGTTCGACGCGGATCGTGCGCGCTGGAGCGAGGAAACATCACAGTTTCGCGTTCACGCCTTCCATCCGGGCTGGCTCTATAATGAGCTTGTCGACATGTTCGAAGTCGTTGATGGTCGCGCGCGGTCGATGGCGTTTTCGCCCGCCGATTTCAATTATTACGGTCCCCTCGAGGATGTCTTTACCGACGATACCCAATTGCCGGGGGTGGTGGGCTTCAGGCTCAACAATCCGCTCAACCGTCCCGATATTTTCGACGAACTGATCGCCTTTGTCGGTGCGAGCTACTTCCGCTCCATGGGGCGGGGAAATTTCTACGGTCTGAGCGCGCGCGGGCTGGCAATCAATACAGGGATCGGATCGAGCGAGGAGTTTCCGCGCTTTTCGCAGTTTTATCTCGAACGCCCGGCGCCGGGTCAGCGCAACGCCATCGTTTATGCAGCGCTCGACAGTCAGAGTGTGACCGGCGCGTTCCGTTTCGATATCGCCCCGGGCGAGGAAACCGAAATTCACGTCACGGCGCGGCTGTTCTTCCGGTCCACGGTCGAGCAGTTGGGCGTTGCGCCGATGACCTCGATGTTCCTTTACGCCGAGAACAACCGTTCGCGCTTCGACGATTATCGCCCGCAGGTCCATGATTCCAACGGGTTGATCATTCATCGCGACGGTGGCGACGTGTTGTGGCGCGCGCTGACCAATCCCGTGCGACTGGGCAGCTCATACTTTGCCGAGACCAATCCGCGCGGCTTTGGGCTCTATCAGCGTGACCGCGAATTCGAGGCCTATCAGGATGCCGAGGCGCATTACGAGCGTCGGCCGTCGCTGCTGATCGAGCCGGATGGGGATTGGGGCGCCGGACATGTGCGGCTCGTTGAAATTCCGTCCGATCTCGAGGTCAACGACAACATCGTCGCGTTCTGGATACCTGCAGAGTCCGTGACGGCGGGCGAAGAGCGCGAGTATCGCTATTTCATGCGGTGGGGCGATCTCAACCCCGACGCAGGCAGCGATCTGGCTCATGTGCTCGAAACACGGGCAGGGCATGGTGGGGTTTCGGGCGTCGAAAATGCGCCCGACCTGCGTAAGTTCGTCGTTGATTTCAAGGGCGGTGAAGTGGGGCGTCTGCCCGTGGGCACCGAAGATATCGAGCCGGTCGTCACCGTAACCGGCGCCGAGATCGTCGGGATGGTGCTCAAAAAGATCGATGGCGACGTGTGGCGCCTCGTGCTGGACGTTCGTGTCGCAGGGGCCACTACCGTCGAATTTGTGGCACATTTGCGTGGCTATGGACGCAGGCTTTCGGAGACCTGGTTGTATCAATGGATGATCGAGGCGTAAGAAAAATGGACAGTTTCGATCCCTTGCCCCAGGCGCCGCTGGCAATGCCCAAGCAGCAAATCGAGAATAAGGTGACGCTCCGTATCGTCCTGTCGCGGTTCTTTGCGCTGTTCGTGCGTGACACCTCCAGCGTGCGCAGGGAGCTCTAGGACCGATGGACGCGGCCGTGTCCAAGGCGCGGATCGCACGGGTCATCGCGCTTCTGCTGACCATCGGGCTCGCCGGGACGGCTGCGTCGCTGTTCATCCAGTTTGCCGCTAGCGACGGCGTTCAGGTACTCGACGTCGTTCGCCTTGTGCTGATTACGCTATCGACATCGTGGCTCGCCTGGGGCGCGAGCCAAAGCATTGTCGGCCTGTTTCACCGGCCACAACCGCCAATCCTTTCGATCGCGCGACCGACCAAGCGCACGGCGATCCTCGTGCCAGTCTATAATGAAGACCCCGCCGAAACGTTTTCCCGCGTGCTTGCCATGGACCGTGCGCTTGTTCGCGAAGGGATGAGCGGGCTGTTCGATTTTGCCATTCTGTCCGATACGCGTGATGGCGAGATCGCGGCGATGGAAGAGCTGTGGTTTGCGCGGCTGGTGACCGAGGCGCGCGCTAAGGGCCGGATGTTTTATCGCCGTCGCGCCGACAATGCGGGCAAGAAAGCCGGCAATATCGAAGACTTCATCACCAAGCATGGCGGCGCCTACGAGTTCGCCCTCATTTTAGATGCCGACAGTCTGATGAGCGGGGAGACCATCGTCGAGATGGCGCGTCGCATGGAGGCGGAGCCCAAGCTCGGCCTGCTGCAAACCTTGCCCCGCATCATCAATGCGCGCTCGGGCTTCGGGCGCGGCATGCAGTTTGCGGCGTCGTTCTTTTCGCCTGTTTTCGCGCGCGGCATTGCGCTTCTCGCGGGGCGCGAGGGGCCGTTCTGGGGTCATAACGCCATGGTGCGGACCAAGGCGTTCGCAGCGTCGTGCGGCTTGCCGGCCCTTAGGGGCCAGCCACCGTTTGGCGGGCCGGTCCTTTCGCACGATTATGTCGAGGCGGCGCTTCTGGCACGGGCGGGATGGCTGGTGCGGCTCGATACCGATCTGGGCGGATCGTTCGAGGAAGGGCCGGACAACCTCATTGAATTTGCCAAGCGCGACCGGCGGTGGTGCCAGGGCAATCTTCAGCACGCGCGCCTTATCGCTGCGCCCGGCCTATCGATCTGGAGCCGCATGGTCTTCGTGCAGGGGATATTGGCGTATCTGTCGTCGCCGATCTGGGCGGCGTTTCTGATCCTGGGGCTGGTGGCGCCCTATTTTGCCCCGCCGACCGATTATTTCCCGCAACCCTATCAACTCTTCCCCGTGTTTCCCGACGATCAGACGTCGAAGGCTATCACACTGCTGGTGGGGATTTTCGGGCTGTTGATCCTGCCCAAGCTGCTTATCTTCATCGAGGCGGTGATAACGGGGCGCGTCAAGGCGTTTGGCGGCGCCTTGCGAGCTGGACTTTCGGTGATCTGGGAGATCGCAACGTCGAGCGTGCTCGCGCCCGTGATGTTGTTGTTCCAGACCCGGAGCGTCATACAGGTGATGACTGGGATCGATGGCGGCTGGCCGGCGACAAGCCGGGGGACGAGCGAGTTGATGTTTGCCGATGCCTGGGCCGCGACGCGGTGGATGGTGGCGATCGGAGCCGTGACATTGCTTGCAGCTGGCTATTGGGCACCTGCCATGATGATCTGGCTGGTGCCGGTGGCCGTGCCGATGCTGGCCGCGCCGGCGATCATCTGGGCCACGGCGCGTCCGATGGGCGGGCCGATCTATTTATCCGGTCAGGAGCTAAAGCCTGACCCGATCGTTGCCGAGCGCGAGCGCATTCTTGCTGTCTGGCGCGGCGAGACGCAAAGCGTTATTGAAGACGTGCCGTCGGTCGGGGAGGGCGCGGCGAGCCATGCATGACACTACCGCTAAACGCGACGGGCAGCCCGCGGCAATGCCGTCAGGGCGCGATCCGCGCATCGACGTGTTGCGCGGATTGGCGCTGGTGATGATTTTCATCAACCACGTACCGGGCAACGCGTTCGAACATTACACCAATCGCAATTGGGGCTTTTCGGATGCCGCCGAGGCGTTCGTCTTTCTCTCGGGCACGGCGGCGGGGCTGGCGTATGGGGCCGGGTTTCTTTCGGCGCCCTACTGGCCTGCGGTCGCGCGGGTCTGGGCGCGGGCACGGACGCTTTATTTCGTTCATCTCTCGACCACCAGCATGGCGATCGGCATCCTCGCGGCGGCGGCATCCTGGTACGGCTTGTACGAACTGTTGCAGACCATCAATCTGGCCAAGGCTTTCGAGGACCCGTTGGGTGTCTTGATCGGCATCCCGACGCTCGGGCACCAGTTGGGCTATTTCAATATATTGCCGCTCTATCTGGTGCTGCTGCTTGTGACGCCTGCGTTCATCTATTGCGGCTTACGCTGGCCGTGGGTGACTATGGGGCTTTCGGTGATGATCTGGATCCTGGCGGGCCAGTTTCGGATCAATTTGCCCAATTATCCCAATCCGGGCGGGTGGTTTTTCAACCCGTTCTCCTGGCAGATCATATTTGTTGCGGGTCTGTTGACCGGGCTGGCGCTCAAGCGCGGCGAGCGGTTCGTGCCCAAAATGGGCTGGCTGATGTGGGTGTGTGGCATCTATCTTGCCGTCATCCTCCTCTGGCGGCTGTATCCACCGTTCGCGTCGGTGGGGCGGGAGGCGCTGGCGTCGCTGGGGCGGCTCGGCGTGCCGTTCTATTTCGTCTCGTTCGACAAATCGTTTCTGGCGCTCACGCGGCTGAGCCATTTTCTGGCGCTGGCCTATCTCGTCTCATGCCTTGTCTGGGTTTACCGGTTTTCCGCCAGCCACTGGGCGGAGCCGTTCAGGCTTTTGGGGCAGAATGGGCTTGCGGTTTTTGCCACGGGGTCGGTGCTCTCGATCCTGTTGCAAGCGATGAAGGCGGGGATCGGCGATCATTTCTGGAGCGATGCCGGTCTTTTGGCAGGCGGGTTGGCCGTACAGTTCGCCCTGGCTTACGCGTTGCGCAAGACGCGGCAAGCGACGGCGCTCAAAAGGGCCGCGGCACCAGCGAAAGTCTAAAAATCGGACGAAATACCCTTGACCTCCCAGTCGCCGTAACGAGCGGGATCGAGACCGCCGCGGCCATCGACTTCTCGCGGGGCATTGGAGGTTTTCGCATCGATTTCTGACTGCCTTGCCTTGGCTTCGGCAAGCGCCTGACGGGCGATTTCGGGGTCGGGGCGCTTGGTTTGTTTCGGCGCGGGCATGGCGGGGTCTCCATGACAAAGTGTTTAGGCGTGCCCGGGCACTTGTGGCCGGGGTTGTGCGTTCCCATCATATAGATAGGAACTCTGGCTTAGGAAAGCGTTCGGACCATGATGAACACATTGCGTACCACCATTTTGCTGGCCGGCATGACTGCGCTTTTCATGGGCGTGGGCTATCTGATCGGCGGCACCGGCGGCATGGCGATCGCCTTTATCGTGGCGCTTGGTACCAACGCGTTCGCGTACTGGAACTCCGACAAGATGGTGCTCTCGATGCAGGGCGCCAAGGAGATCGACCCGCGCTCGGCCCCCGATCTCTATCAGATGACCAAGCAACTGGCCGACAATGCCGGGCTGCCCATGCCAAAGCTCTATCTGATCGAAACCGAGCAGCCCAATGCGTTTGCCACGGGTCGCAGCCCGGACAAGGGCGTCGTGGCGGTGTCGTCGGGACTTGTGAAATATCTCGACAGCCGCGAAGTGGCGGCGGTCATCGCGCACGAACTGGCGCATATCAAGAACCGCGACACGCTGACCATGACGGTGACGGCAACGTTAGCCGGTGCGATTTCGATGCTGGCTCAGTTCGGGCTGTTTTTCGGTGGATCGCGCGACAACAACAATCCGCTCGGGTTCATCGGCGTGATCGCAATGGTGATCCTTGCGCCGATCGCTGCCATGCTGGTGCAGATGGCGGTGAGCCGGACGCGCGAATATGAGGCCGACAAGGACGGGGCTGAAATCTGCGGTGATCCCGAGGCCCTGGCATCGGCGCTGCGCAAGATCTCGGCGGCCGGCAAGCGGGTGGTCAATATGCCCGCCGAGCGCGCGCCGGCCATGGCGCATCTTTATATTTCAAACCCATTGTCAGGTGCGCGCATGGATAATCTCTTCTCCACGCACCCCAATGTGGAAAACCGTATTTCGGCGCTTATGAAGATGACGCCGGTTTCGGGCGGAGGTAGTGGTCAAACGCCGCGCAGCCGGGTAAACCCCATCGAAGCCGTTTCCCGGCCCGGTCAAAGCTGGCGGACGCCCGGTACGCGCCCCCGCTCGGGTTCAGGAAATGACGAGACGCCTGGACCCTGGGGATAGACACTCGATTTGACGAACCAATCTTCAATTGCAGGCCTCAAGCCCCGGCTTGAGGCCATTTTCCATCTCGATCGCGTATTGGCCGGCAAGCCGTTTGCGCCGATTTCTGCCGACCGTGTCGCTGACTCTCGCGACAGGGCGTTGGCCAACCGGCTGGTGACGATCGCTTTGCGCCGGCATGGACAGATTTCCGAGGTTCTTGGGTCCGTGCTTTCGAAAGGCGTCCCGCAACGCGCTGGCATTTTGGAGGCTGTGCTTCGGGTCGGTGTCGCGCAGCTTCTCTATATCGAAGACATACCGGCTCATTCGGCCATCCATCTTTCCGTCGAGGCGGCACGGGCCGACAAACGGGCCGGGCGGTTCGACAAGCTGGTCAATGGTGCGCTGCGGTCGGTGCAGCGAGGCGCCGCCGAGTTTCTGGCGATGCCCGATACTGCGCTTATTCCCGACTGGCTGGCGCGCGAGTGGACCGCAAGCTATGGCGCTGAGGCGGTTGGCGCTTTTGCCGGGCAGTTGGTCAGCTCTCCGCCGCTCGATCTGACGCTGAAAGCGGAAGATGGGGCGCTCATCGACGCGTTGGGTGCGACGCCGCTGATCGGCACCAGCGTGCGCGTGAGCGAGCGCGAAGTGCCGATTGCGCAATTGCCCGGATTTGCCGAGGGGCAATGGTGGGTGCAGGATGTGGCCGCCGCCATACCGGCCCGGTTGCTCGACGTTCAGGCCGGGGAAGCGGTGCTCGATCTCTGCGCGGCGCCTGGTGGGAAGACGGCGCAATTGGCGGCTGCCGGGGCGCGGGTGACGGCGCTGGATATTTCTGCCGAGCGCATGGAGCGGGTGAGCGAAAATCTTAGCCGCCTGGGGCTCGAAGCCGAACTCGTGGTCGGTGACGCGCTGAGCTATGCGCCGCGCGAAGCATTTGACGCCATCCTGCTCGATGCACCCTGTTCGGCGACAGGCACGTTCCGCCGACATCCCGAAGTGCTCTGGCATCGCGATGAAAAAGGGATTGGCGAGCGCGTGGCGCTGCAGCGCAAGATGTTTTCGCACGCGGCGAGCCTTCTAAAGCCGGGCGGGCGGATGGTCTATTGCGTCTGTTCGCTCGAGCGCAAAGAGGGCGAAGCTCAGGTAGAATGGGCTGCGAAGACCCATCCTGAACTGACGCTCAAGCCGATCGGGGCCGAGGATATCGGTGGCTGGGCGGCAGCGACCAATGCAGATGGCACGCTGCGGCTGACTCCGGCTTTGACGCTGCCGGGCGCGGTCGAGGGCGGGTTGGACGGGTTTTTTATCGCACGATTTGAGAAAAAAGCCGGGTAATCTCATGCCATGACGGGTGGTTATGGCTGTGGTTAACTAAAGGTTGATGGTAATGTTCGGGCCGCGAGTAGGGTTCGGGCATGCGTTTTTTGTCAGTATTGCGTTATCGGCTGGGACGGTTGGCGCTCGGCGTCGCCGACCGTACGGTGACGCATCCGCTGTTTAGCTGGACGTGGTCGGGCTCGACCGATGCGCGCTATACTGGACGCCTCGTCGATTTTCGGCCGGCCGACACCCACACCGTACATGAGATGATGGACGGCAATTATCTTTTGGCGGGCGTGCGAGTGGAAACCGGCGGGCTTTCGCCCTTCGGCGTTGCGGCCGATAGCGATGCCTGGTTTTCCGATCTGCACAGCTTTGGCTGGTTACGGCACTTTTCGAACACGACTGATCAGGGGCAACGGGCGTTCGCGCGCACCCTGGTCGTCGATTGGCTGGGGCGGTATGGGCGATATGATCGCGATGCCTGGGACGTTTTCGTTACCGCCCGACGCGTGCTCAATTGGCTCAAAGCACTTTCGCTTTTGACCGCGGATGCGCCACCCGATCAGGTGCGCACGCTGCATCGGTCGATCGCCATCCAGGTGCACGCGCTCAAGGTGCGCATGCCGCTCAGCACCGATCCGTTGGCCCGGCTGATGGCTGCGATCGCGCTTGTCGGGGCCGGGTTGAGCGAGAGCGATGAAAACCGGGATCTCGGCGCGCTTGTCGAAGACCTCGAACGGCGGCTCGATCAACAGATCGACGCCGATGGGTTGGTCAAGAGCCGCAACCCGCACGCCCAGATTCAGCTTCTCACCGAGATCATCCCCGTGCATCAGGCGCTTTTGCAGCGGCATGGGCAGCTGACGGGAGAGTTGTCGCGGCGCATCGAGGCGATGAACCGTGCGCTGAACCGGCTGGTGCTGACCACCCATGAGCCCGCCTATTTCCATGGCTGTGGGCAGGTGCCGGTCGAACTGGTGCTGGCGATCGAATCCCAGGGCAATTGGCGCACGGCGCGGTCCGGGGTCGCCTCGGGCTATGGCGTGCTTGTCGACGGGCCGGGCAAGCTCGTCACCGATGGGGGGCAGGTGCCGCCTATCGATCAATCCGGCGACGCGCATGCCAGTGCTTTGGCGTTCGAATACGCTTATGGGTCGACGCTGATTGCGGGCAATTGCGGACCGGCGCCGGGGCAATTGGCCGAAAGCCGGGACCTTTTCCGTCATACATCGGCCCATAGCGCACCGACCATCGATGAGGTTTCGAGCGCCGATCTGGGCGGGGGCGGCCGGCGGGCCAATCTGCTTTTGGCGCGACAGCCGTCTCACGATCCGCGCTTCATTGAGGATGAGAACACCATAGAAATGCGCACCGAGGCGTTTGGCGATCGGTATGGGCTGGCGCTTACGCGGCGCGTCACGCTGATGGGCGGCGGGCAGACGCTGGTCGGGCAGGACCGGTTCGAGGCCGTGCCATCGCGCCGGCGGTTGCAGGGGTCGTTTTCGATCCGCTTTCATTTGGCCCCGGGTGTGGCACTCGATCGCAGCCAGGGCGAGGATCTGGTGCGGCTGATCTATCGCAATGGCGAGGTGTGGGCGTTCCTGTGGGAGGGGGCGGCAGCAGATATCGAGGATAGCGTGCGGCATTCGGCCCATCTCGGCCTGCACCGCACGCGGCAGATCGTTCTGCACGGCCCGGCCTTCGACAAGGCGGAAATCGCCTGGGTGTTCACCAAGCAATAGCCCGGTTCCCTCTGGCAACAAAGCGTGCTAGGGCGCGCGCAGTTTCCCCATTGGCAGAACAGCGCAGGACTTTTTCATCATGGTGCAGGGTGCAACCAAGATCAGGCGGGCATTGCTTTCGGTGTCCGACAAGACCGGTCTTGTCGAATTCGCGACGGTGCTGGTCGCCATGGGGATCGAAATCGTTTCGACGGGTGGCACGCGCAAGGCCTTGGCCGATGCGGGCCTGCCGGTGATCGACATTTCGGAAGTGACCGGATTTCCCGAAATCATGGACGGGCGCGTCAAGACGCTGCATCCCAAGGTGCATGGCGGGCTTTTGGGCATTCGCTCCAACGATGCGCACAAATCGGCGATGCGCATCCACGATATCTCGCCAATCGATCTCTTGGTGGTGAACCTTTATCCGTTCGCCGAAACTGTCGCCAAGGGCGCCGATTATGACGAGGTAATCGAAAACATCGATATCGGTGGGCCGGCCATGATCCGGGCGGCAGCGAAAAACCATGGCGATGTGACGGTGATCGTCGATCCGGCAGACTATGAGAATGTGCTGGCGGCGCTTAAGGACACTGGCGAAGTGCCCTATCCGGACCGGCAGAAATATGCCGCCAAGGCCTATGCGCGCACGGCGGCCTACGATGCCGCGGTGTCGAACTGGTTTGCGAAAACGCTCGAAACGCCCGATCTGGCGTGGCGCAGCTTTTCGGGCAAATTGCGCGAGACGATGCGATATGGCGAAAATCCGCATCAGTGGGCTGCGTTTTATGCCGACGGGTCGAACCGGCCCGGCGTTGCCACGGCGCGACAGGTGCAGGGCAAGCAGCTTTCGTTCAATAACATCAACGATACCGACGCAGCGTTCGAGCTCGTTGCCGAGTTCGACCCCAAGGCAACGGCGGCGGTGGCGATTATCAAGCACGCCAATCCGTGTGGTGTCGGGCAGGGCACGACGTTGGTCGAGGCCTATGAGGCGGCGCGCATGTGCGATCCGGTCTCTGCGTTCGGCGGTATCGTGGCGCTCAATCGCCCGCTCGACGAGGCCGTGGCGACAGAGATCGTCAAACTCTTCACCGAAGTGATCATCGCGCCGGGCGCGAGCGAGGGGGCAATCGAGATCATCGAGGGCAAGAAGAATCTGCGCCTGCTTTTGACCGATGACCTGCCCAATGCCAAGGCTGACGGGCTGACGGTGCGCTCGGTCTCCGGCGGGCTTTTGGTCCAGACGCGCGACAATCAGAATGCCGACGATTGCGAGCTCAAAGTCGTCACTCAGCGCGCGCCGACCGAACAGGAAATGGCCGATCTGCTGGTGGCGGCCAAGGTCGCCAAGCACGTCAAATCCAATGCCATCGTTTACGTCAAGGACGGGGCGACTGTGGGGATCGGCGCCGGGCAAATGAGCCGGGTGGATTCGGCACGGATTGCGCACCGGAAATCAAAGGATGCGGCCAAGGCGGCCAAGCTCAAAGGGGCGCTGACCGAGGGTTCGGTCGTGGCGTCGGATGCGTTTTTCCCGTTTGCTGATGGGCTGGAAGCGCTTGTCGAGGCTGGGGCGACGGCGGTGATCCAGCCGGGTGGTTCGGTGCGGGATGAGGAGGTGATCGCGGCGGCGGATAAGGCTGGGCTGGCTATGGTGTTCACCGGGATGCGGCATTTTCGGCACTAATCTGCCTCACGGCGAGTACCGCGAGCAGGATAACGGCGCTAAATCCGCGCCTACCCTGCTCGCTGCGCCTGCGACGGCGCGGCCAAAAAGTTGGCCGCGGTTCTCGCTTCGCTCGTCCAGAGCGGACTAAGAGGTCGCGACGTCGAGTGCGATTTCTACCATGTCTTTGAGCGATGTCTGGCGGGCGTCGGCGTCGATCTCGTCGCCGGTGATGAGGCAATCGGTCATCGTGCAGATGGTGAGGGCTTTCGCCTTGAAGCGGGCGGCCAGGGTGTAAAGCGTCGCCGCTTCCATTTCGACGCCGAGGACGCCGTGCTCGATCAACTTGCCATAGGCTTCCAGGCCCGAGGGATGGTAGAAGATGTCGGACGAGACGATGTTGCCGACATGGACCGTCTTGCCCTTGGCGCGCGATGCGTCGTCAGCGGCGCGAAGCAGGGAATAGTCGGCCGCGGGGGCATAATTGTAATTGCCGAAGGCGCCCTTGACGATCGTGGAGTCGGTGGAGGCGGACGCGCCGATGACCACGTCGCGGACTTTGACCTTGGTGTTCAGGCCGCCGCAGGTGCCGACGCGGATCATGGTTTTGACGCCATAGACGGTTAGCAACTCATGCACATAGATAGCCGTCGAGGGCTGGCCCATGCCGGTCGCCTGGACGGAAACCGGCTTGCCGTTCCACGAGCCGGTGTAGCCAAGGCAGTTGCGCACGGAGTTGACGAGCTTGGCGTCAGTCAAAAAGGTTTCGGCGATCCATTTGGCACGCAGGGGGTCGCCCGGCAGCAGCACGGCTTCGGCATAGTCGCCCGGCTTGGCATGATTGTGCGGGGTCATTGTTTTTATCCTTTGGTCAAAAATTGCATGCAGCTTACAGCCGGGCTGCGGGGCGAGGCAATGGGGCACGGCTGGCGGCTTGGCAATCGGCGCAGATTGGATTAGACACGGGGAAAGAGAGACGTACCGCCGGGTACGGTTAGGAGCTGAGCATGGACAAATTCACGACATTGACGGGCGTTGCCGCACCGCTGCCGATCATCAATATCGACACCGACATGATCATCCCCAAGCAGTATCTGAAGACCATCAAGCGTACGGGGCTTGGTTCGGCGCTGTTTTCGGAAATGCGCTACAGCGAGGACGGGACGGAAAAGTCCGATTTCGTGCTGAACAAGCCGGCCTATCGTGGTGCCAAGATTATCATCGCCGGCGACAATTTCGGCTGTGGCTCAAGCCGCGAACACGCGCCATGGGCGCTGCTCGATTTCGGCATTCGGTGCGTGATCTCGACCAGCTTTGCCGATATTTTCTACAATAACTGTTTCAAGAACGGCATCCTGCCGCTGGTGGTGACGCCCGAGCAGCTCGATCTTTTGCTCGACGATGCCGATCGCGGGTCGAACGCGACGCTTACCGTCGATCTCGAGGCGCAGACGATTTCGGGACCGGATGGCGGCACGATCCATTTCGACATCGATCCGGGCCGCAAGCAGGTCCTGCTCGAAGGGCTAGACGACATCGCCATGACGCTCAAGAAGGACGAGACGATTGGTGGTTTTGAGACAAAGATGGCCCAGGATCGTCCCTGGGTCTAAGTCCATCGACTGCGCTGCAATCCGAACCAGTTTTATCCAAGACTTGAGAACACCATGGCCCAGCATACCCTCTTTCTTCTGCCCGGCGACGGGATCGGCACCGAGATCATGGCGGAGGTCGAAAAGCTGATCGCGCATCTCAATGGTAGCGGGGCGACCGATTTTTCCTATGAGAGCGGGCTGGTCGGGGGCTGTGCCTATGACGCGCATGGGGTGGCGATTTCCGAAGAGGATATGGCCAAGGCGGTTGCAGCCGATGCTGTGATCTTTGGCGCTGTTGGCGGCCCGAAATGGGACGACGTGCCCTATGATGTGCGGCCGGAAGCGGGGCTGTTGCGGTTGCGCAAAGACCTGGGGCTGTTTGCTAATTTGCGCCCGGCCATCTGCTATTCGGCGCTGGCCGATGCGTCTTCGCTCAAGCGCGAACTTGTCGAAGGGCTCGATATCCTGATCGTGCGCGAGTTGACCGGGGGCGTCTATTTCGGCGAGCCCAAGGAAATCACCGATCTGGGCAATGGCCAGAAGCGCGCCGTCGATACGCAGGTCTATGAGAGCTATGAGATCGACCGCATCGCGCGGGTGGCCCTCGACCTCGCCATGACGCGCGGCAAGAAGGTCCATTCGGCCGACAAGAAGAACGTCATGAAGTCAGGCGTCTTGTGGGACGAGGTGGTAAAGCAGGCCGCCAAGGACTATCCGGAAATCGAAGTGCAGCAGATTTTGGCGGACAACGCCGCCATGCAGCTCGTGCGCAACCCGAAACAGTTCGACGTGATGGTGACCGACAATCTGTTCGGCGACATTCTTTCCGATGCCGCGGCGATGCTGACTGGGTCGCTGGGCATGCTGCCCTCGGCTTCGCTTGGCGCGCCCGATCCCGAGACCGGGATGCGCAAGGCGATGTATGAGCCGGTGCATGGTTCGGCGCCCGATATCGCCGGGCAGGGGATTGCCAATCCGATCGCCATGTTCGCCTCGTTTGCGATGGCGCTGCGCTATTCGTTCGGAATGGTCGAGTTGGCGACCAGGCTCGAAACGGCGATATCGGATGTGCTCGAGGACGGGTTGAGGACCGGGGACATCATGCAGACCGGGTGCCGCAAGGTGACGACGGCGGAAATGGCCGACGCGATTATTGCCAAGCTGGGCTAGGCCCTAACCTGCAGAGCGTGGATAGCCGCTGCGCTGGATCCCGGGAGTAAATCCCGGGATGACAGGTGTGGCGCCGCTGTGCCTGGTCATGGTTCGACCTATTGGTCCCATGCCGACTTGAGCAGGCGGTAGCTTTCGAGGCGTTTGTCGTAGTCGTGCATGGTGGTCGAGACCATGACCTCGTCGGCGCCTGTTTCGCGCACCTTTTCGTCGATCTGTGCAACCACGGTTTCCGGGCTGCCGACGATCCAGAGGTTGGACTGGCTTTCAACGAAAGCGCGCTCTTGCGGCGTCCAGGGATATGCGTCCGCGTCTTCCGGGGGAGCGATCTTTTGCGGATCGTTGGAGCGCAGGCGGAGCCAGGTCAATTCCATCGATTTCGAGAGATGTTTGGCTTCCTCGTCGGTCGGCGCGCAGATAACCGCGACGCAGAGAATGGCGTGCGGGTCGGGGAAGTGGCCCGAAGGTCTAAAGCTCCGACGATAGGCGTCGAAGGCCGGTCCGGCGGGGGTGGGCGAAAAGTGGGAGGCGAAGGCGTAACCGATCCCATATTGCCCGGCCATCTGGGCCGAGGCACCTGACGATCCCAGCAGCCAGATTGGGGGCAGGACGATTTCGCTGGGTACCACCTTGACCCGCGCGAGGGGATGGTCGGCAGGGAAGCCATCGTTTTCGAAGGCCAATAGCTCGGCAAGTTCGTGTGGGAAATCTTCGCCATTGGTGGAGCGCAAGGCGCGCAGCGTTAGTCCGTCCGACCCACCGGCGCGTCCGATGCCCAGATCGATGCGTCCGGGATAGAGACCGTTGAGCGTGCGGTAGGTTTCGACCACCCGCAGTGGCACGTGGTTTGGCAGCATCACCCCGCCGGCGCCGACATTGATGCGGCTTGTATGGGCGACGGTGTTGGCGATGAGGATTTCCGGGGCGGAGGAGGCGATGGAGGCCATGCCGTGATGCTCGGCGTACCAGAGACGCGCAAAGCCCATATCGTCGCCCAGGCGGGCAAGATCGAGGGTTTTGGCGAGCGCTTGAGTGGTGGAATAGCCCTGCGAGATCGGCGCAAGGTCCTGAATGGATAAGGGGGGACGTGTCATCATCCCAAAATGGGAGAAGGCGCGCCGATGTTCAAGCGCGCCTTCATCGTTAAATGCCGATTATTAAAAATAATTAGGCGGCTTTGGCGTTGAGCTGGTCTTCGCCAAGACGCAGCAGCTTGTTGTCGGCGTCCTTTTCTTCCGCGAGGGTCTCGCGCAGATGGCCGAGAACCTGCTCGTGGCCGAGTTCCTTGGCCCAGGAGACGAGCGTGCCGTAGCGGGTGATTTCATAATGCTCGACGGCCTGTGCCGACGCGATCAAGGCTGCGTCCTTGGTTTTGGCGTTGGTGATTTCGCCCAACAGTTCTTCGGCTTCCTCGATGATGCCTTCGATAGCGGGGCATTCTTCGGCCTCTGGCTTTTCCCCGAGGATCTTGAAGATCTCATCGAGGCGGCGGACGTGGGTCTTGGTTTCTTCGAGATGCGCTTCGAATGCCTTCTTGAGGGGCGCAGCACCAGCCTCCTTGGCCATCACCGGAAGCTTTTTGACCAAGAGGTTTTCAGCGAAATAGACGTCCTTGAGGGTATGGACGAACAAGTCTTGTAGCGAAGCAATCGACATGATGGTAAATCTCCGTTGGTCAGGACCCGCACCGCGACTGCGACGCGCGCAATGGGGTCTCGAGTGTGAGAACGATCTAAGGTAGCTTTGCGTATGTCGGGCCGGTTCTGGACTAAACCTGTGATAGTGTCGGCTATGGCGGTCGCCATTCTGGCTACGCCAGCTTCGGCACAGGATTTCGGTATCGAAGAGTTTCGAGCCGGGGTTTTCTACCACAGCGCCTATAGCGGGTTCTTGCCGACGGGGGACAACTGGGATTTCTCGCGGCTCGAAAACGTAAAGTTTTCCGCGCTGTTCGCATCGCCGGACATCGAGGCGTTTCGCTGGATCGGCTCGCCACGGCCTGAGATCGGCACGACGCTCAATCTCAATGGGCGTGAGAATTTGATCCACGCCAATCTCAACTGGCAGATCCCGGTGTTCGACACCCCGCTCTATCTCGAACTGGGGTTCGGTGCAGCGCTGACCGACGGGGCGCTGCAGGGGGCGACGTCGCCGGCGCGCAATTTCGGGTGCTCGCTCAATTTCTACGACGCGGCAGGTATCGGAGCGCATGTAAATGAGAATGTGACGGTGACGCTGCGTTACGAACACATCTCAAATCTCGAGCTTTGCCCACCCAATCAGGGCCTTTCCAACCTCGGCGTGATGGTCGGGGTCAAGTTCTGATCGGCTTTTCGCCTCAATCTGAAACTTCCTGAAGCGACTTGCCGTAGATACCCCCGTAAGCACGACCGGATGGGATCGTGCGTAATCTTCACCCATGAAGGGGGGTTCTGAAATGATCACCAAATTTGCTTCTCTCGCACTGGCTGGCGTTGCCCTGAGCTTTGGCGTTGCCGGGGCAGGACTTGCCCAGGACACTATGGAAAATCCGATGGTGGGCGGTGCCCCGATGTCGCCGCAGATGAACATCATCGAAAATGCGGTGAACTCGGCTGACCACACGACGCTTGTTGCTGCCGTCAAGGCGGCCGGACTTGTCGATACTCTGCAAACCGCAGGGCCGTTCACTGTCTTTGCGCCGACCAATTCGGCATTTGCCGCTTTGCCCGCAGGCACTGTCGACACTCTGCTCGAGCCTGAAAATCTCGAAATGCTGCAGAAGGTTCTGACGGCTCACGTGATCCCGGGCAATTATTCCGCTGCCGATCTCATGGCGCTGGTCGAGGACAATGGCGGGGCGGTCGGTCTGACGACTGTTTCGGGCGATACGCTCGGCTTCCAGATGCTGGGTGGTTCGCTGGTCGCCGTCGACGAAAACCGCAACGCGTCGCGTATCACCATCCCGGACGTCAACCAGTCGAACGGTGTGATCCACGTAGTCGATAGCGTGCTCGTCCCTAACTGATCTGAATACAAAAGCGTCTCTCCCTTGGCGCCAGACTCCTTCGCCGCGCGACGAAGGAGTCTGATTTTTGTCTGGTCACTCTGCCGAACCGCAAAGGTGGTTTCCACTTTTGCTGGCAACGCTCCACGCCCCGCCATTCGTGGCGGGCCTTTTTTGCTACCCTTGGCAAATGTGGCGGAACCGCGTATGACACTGCTCCCGAACGGCGGAGCATTTTGCGTGGCCAGATTGTTGACCATGACATCGATGCACAGATTGCCCGGCACTCCTGCCGGCGCAAAGTCGTTCGCAGGTAAAACCACCACCAAAACCGCTTGACGCACTCCCCGGGCCAATCCTCCCGGCGGGGAGGGCGGCAGAGCACTTAAGGCCGAGTGGGCACCAGCCCGCGGCGCGGGAGGTGGGGTGAAAGGACAAATATCACTATGGGTTACAAGGTTGCAGTTGTCGGTGCCACCGGCAATGTCGGTCGCGAAATGCTCGATATTCTCGCTGAGCGCAATTTTCCAGTTTCCGAACTGGTGCCGCTTGCATCGTCGCGCTCGGTCGGGCGCGAGGTGAGCTTTGGCGACAAGATTCTGAAGTGCAAGAATCTCGACGACTATGATTTCACCGGCACCGATTTCGTCTTGATGAGCGCGGGCGGCGAGATCTCCAAGCAATGGGCGCCCAAGATCGGTGCGACCGGCGCGATGGTCATCGATAACTCCTCGGCGTTCCGCTACCATGAAGACGTGCCGCTGGTCGTTCCGGAAGTGAACGCGCATGTGCTCGATGCCTATATGGCCAGGAACGATCGCAAGAACATCATTGCCAATCCAAATTGCTCGACGGCGCAGCTGGTCGTGGCGCTCAAGCCCTTGCATGATCTGGCCAAGCTAACCCGTATCGTCGTTTCGACCTATCAGTCGGTGTCCGGTGGCGGCAAGGAAGCGATGGACGAGCTCTGGAACCAGACGAAGGGCATTTTCGTCAACGACCAGCCCACGCCACAAAAGTTCACCAAGCAGATCGCCTTCAATGTCATCCCCCATATCGACGTGTTCATGGAGGATGGCTACACCAAGGAAGAGTGGAAGGTTCTGGCCGAGACAAAGAAGATGCTCGATCCCAAGATCAAGGTGACCTGCACGGCCGTGCGTGTGCCGGTGTTCGTGGGGCACTCCGAAGCGGTCAATATGGAATTCGAGCGTCCGATTTCGCCCGATGAGGCGCGCGATGCGTTGCGCGACGCGCCGGGGATCGTGGTTCTCGATAAGCGCGAAAACGGTGGTTACATCACTCCGGTCGAAGCCAAGGGAGAGGACGCGACCTATGTCAGCCGCATCCGTGAAGACGTGACCGTGGAAAACGGGCTCGCCATGTGGGTCGTTTCGGACAATCTGCGCAAGGGCGCGGCGCTCAACACCATCCAGATCGCCGAAACGCTGATCGCACGCGGGCTGATCCAGCCCAAGGCGGCATAATGCGCTGGGCGGCTCTTTTCACCGATAAGGTCGAGGGCGCGGGCGATATCCGCGCCGCTCATACCGAGGCGCATCAGGCCTATCTGCGCAAATACAAGGGCCAGATCGTTCTGGCCGGCGCAATGCGGCCCGAGCCGGGCGGTGCGCCCAAGGGTGGGCTGTGGATCTTCGAGGCGGACACCAAGGCGGAGGTCGAAAAGATCATCGCCGAGGATCCGTTCCAGATCCATGGTTTGCGGGCCACGACCGATGTCTATGCCTGGGGTACTGCGCCGGGCTTTGAGGACATGGAGATCGGGGCGCGATAAATCTTATGCGCTGGATGACAGGGCAGGGGTCATGCGTTAAGGCAGGGCTCCTGCCTTTTTCGTTTCGCGAGATCTTTCGATGCCATTGCGCGACGTGCTTATCGCTCTTGTCGTGGTCGCGATCTGGGGCTTCAATTTCACGATCATCAAACTGAGCGTTGCGGAAATGCCGCCGCTTTTGGCGGCAGCGTTGCGGTTCTTTTTTGCTGCCGTGCCGGTGATCTTTTTCATCAAGAGGCCGCAAGCGCCCTGGCTTCTGGTCATGGGCTATGGCCTCTTTATGGGCTGCGCGCTTTATGCGCTGCTCAATCTTGCGCTGTTCATGGGCCTCTCGGCGTCTCTCGCGTCGCTGGCGCTGCAAGTGCAGGCGATGTTTACCATCGGGCTGGCGTTTTTCGTTTTCGGCGAGGTGCCGCGCAAGCTTCAAATGGTTGGGGCAGCGGTTGCGTTTTCGGGGATCGGTGTGATCGCCTGGGGCCATGGGGCGGGGGCAGAGCTTTTGCCTCTTGGCATTTTGATGCTCGCCGCGTTGAGCTGGGGGATCGCCAATATCTTGTCGAAAAAGGCCGGTTCGATCCCCATGGTGCCGTTTACGGTCTGGGGCAATGTGTTTGCGTCGATCCCGCTTTTTGTCCTCTCGTTTGCCTTCGAGGGTGGGCCGGCGATCGTCACCTCTATCGATCCGCCCAGCTGGAATGCCGTCGGGCTGATTGCGTTTCTGGCCTATCCGGCGACGCTGTTCGGGTTCGCCATGTGGTCGGGGCTGTTGTCGCGCCATTCTGCGGCAACCGTGGCCCCGTTCACGCTGCTCGTGCCGATCGCAGGCATTTCGTCGGGTGTCTTGATACTTGGCGAAACGCTTTATCCGGTCGATCTCGCCGGTGGCGTTCTGGTTTTTTGTGGCTTGATCCTGACGGTGATCAGGATCAAGCCCAAACAGGCCCCGATTCAGCCGGGGGCGTAACTACGCGGCGGGGCGCAGGAAGTCGCCGCTGTCGCCGTTCATCGTCCACAATTCGCCTGAAGAGATATCGAACCATGCGCCATGCAGGCTCAGCTGGCCGTCATCGACACGGGATTTGACGAAAGGGAATGCTGACAGATTATTGACCGACTGGCGGATGGAAATGCGCTCAAGCTCGGTTTGCTGTTCTGAGAGCGACAGGTCGCTCTGCGCCTGGACGCGGTTGGCCATGTCGCTGACCATTGTGAGCCATTTTCCGATGAAGTCACCTTCGGGCGCGTGGCCTGCAGAGGTCGCGAGGGCGCCAGCAATGCCGCCACAGCGGCCGTGACCCATCACGACGATATGCTCGACCTTGAGGTGAATGACGCCGAATTCCAGCGCTGCTGCGGTGGAATGAAACGTCGTATCGAGCCCGTTGGGCGGCACGAGATTGGCGACGTTGCGGATCACGAACAATTCGCCCGGCCCGCAATCGAAGATCGTCTCGGGTGCCGAACGGGAGTCGCAGCAGGCGATCACCATGGTGCGGGGACGCTGCCCCTCTTCGGCCAATGACCGGTAGCGATCGCGTTCGGTCGCGTAGCGTCCCGACATGAAATTGCGATAGCCATCGAGCAGGAAGGAGGGGAATACTTGCGCCATGCCGTCTTTTCCTTGCGTCCACTTCTCCGCTAAGCGATTAGCTTAGGGCGGGCGCAAGATCAATGTGTCGGCCGCAATTGCCGTAATCGATTTCGTATGGTGGGAAGATGGTGATCTACAGGTTTTTGTCCGGTGAGGATGATTCCGCCTTTTGTCACAAGGTGACCAAGGCGCTCTCGGAAGGCTGGCTGCTCTATGGGGAGCCGCACTATGTGTTCGATGCGGGCGCAGGCAAGATGCGCTGCGGGCAGGCGGTGACCAAGGAGGTCGCCGATCAGCCCTATGATCCGGACAAGAAGCTGATCGACTACGTTTGATCATTCAGCCGGGCGTGGTCATTACCACCGAGGGCGCGCTGCGCTCATGGGGGCCGTGCCAGACAGCTTCGATATTGTTGCCGTCGGGGTCGAGGACGAAACAGGCGTAGTAGCCGGGATGGTAGTTGCGTTCGCCGGGTGCACCATTGTCGGTCCCCCCGGCCGCCAATGCAGCCTCATAAAATGCCTTGATCATTTCTGGGCCCGTCGTCTGAAAGGCGAGATGGACGCGGGAGACGTAGCCATCGGCTTTGTCGACGAAGAGTTCATCGGAAGCGAAGTGATTCTCGTCCTCATGGGTTATTTCGCGCCCGAGCGCGCCGAGGGCGGCGCGATAAAATGCGCGGCTCTTTTCCAAATCGGCGACACGGAGGTGGAGGTGGTCGATCAGACGTCCTGTGTGAAATTGCATAGGGCCGTTCTCTCTTGCGTGTATCGCTTTAACGCCGACCGAACTGCCGCGTTGCACCGTTCAGCCAAAATGGCCGGACAGCGCGGCGTGCTGGATGAGGGCCACGGTCTTGGCGTCGATTATGGCCCCTGACGCGATCATGGGCAAAGCCTGGTCATAGCGGATCGTGACGATCTCGATATCCTCGTCTTCGTGGTCCAGTCCGCCGCCTGCGCCGATCCTGTCGGCCTCTCCGTAAAAACCGATAAAGCACGAAACCTTTTCGGTGAGCGATCCCGGGCTGGCATAGATATCGAAGGCGAAGACGATGTCGCGCGGCGCGATGCCGGTTTCTTCAACTGCTTCCTTTTTGGCGCAAACCTCTGGCGTGTCACCATCGAGCAGGCCGGCGCACACTTCGAGCATCATGGGGTCGTTGCCATTCAAGTGCGGCGGCAGCCGAAACTGGCGCACGAGCGTGATCAATCTTTGGTCGGGATCGAGAAGGAGAATCGCTGCCGCGCTACCGTGATCGTAGACCTCGCGTTTGATCGAAGTTTGACCGCCGTCGCTATGGAGATAGTCGAAAACGTATTCGGTCAGCGATCCCCATGCTTTGGCGAGGATTTTTTTCGATGTGATGGCGATGAGAGGTTTTGGGGACATGATGCTTTACCTTCTAGGTAAACCTAGCTGACATTTATTCAGGTTTGCCTTGACTTAGCCATGCTTGTCCAGCGTCCGAGCGAAATATGATTTGGAAACTCAGTATATTAGCCCGCGCATCGAACTTGCTTTTCAGACCAAAGACGTAAGTCCCGCCCTTTGACGAATGGGTAAAGCACGATTAGAAGTTGGCCCCGAGTTCTTGGCCGGGCAACCGGCTTTCGCTTTGCCGCACGTATTCTCGTGTGGCCAGATCGAGGCAGCAATGGCGCAGCAGTTCCGACCGACCTCTCCGCATCTTTCCGTCTATCGCTTCACCCTCACCATGACGATGTCGATCATCCATCGCGTGCTTGGGGTCGGGTTGTATCTGGGCACGATCTTGTTCGTGCTGTGGTTGGGCGCGGCGGCGCTTGGCCAGGATCAGCTCGGTGGCGTGCAGGGTTTCTTTGCGCATCCGATCATCCAGGTCGGGTTGTTCCTTTATACCTGGACGCTGTTTCACCACATGGCGGGCGGCATCAAGCATTTCATCTGGGACACGGGCTCTGGTTTCGATGCGGCCAGCCGCGAAACGATTACGATTGCGACGCTCGTCTTTTCCATCGCCGCGACCCTTGTGGTCTGGGCGCTGTTTGTCTGGTTTTAAGGGGTGGGCATGAAAACGCATCCGGGTGAAAAAGGGACTGGCACCTTTATCCGCCAGCGCGTCACCGGCGCGCTCAATATCGTTTTCGTCGGCTTTCTGATCTGGCTGGTCGTGAACCTCGCCGGCGCCGATCGCGCACAGATGGCGGCGACCTTCGCCAATCCCATCGTTGCGATTTTGGCGTTGGTGCTGATCGGTTCGGCGCTCGTCCATATGCGGATCGGCATGTACGAGATCATCGAGGATTATGTCCACGAGCCAAAGCTCCACGGACTGGCCAAGACCGCCAACACAACATTCACCGTCATCATCGGCGCGATCGCGCTGGTGTCGGTGCTCGTCCTCGCCTTCGGAGGTTAACTGCATATGGCTTCGGCTTATCAAATCATCGACCACGCCTATGACGTCGTGGTGGTCGGCGCAGGCGGCGCGGGTCTTCGTGCGACGCTGGGCATGGCCGAGCAGGGATTCAAGACCGCTTGCGTTACCAAGGTTTTCCCCACACGCTCGCATACTGTCGCGGCGCAGGGTGGCATCGCCGCTTCGCTTTCGAACATGGGCCCCGATAGCTGGCAGTGGCACATGTACGACACCGTCAAGGGGTCGGACTGGCTGGGCGACAACGACGCCATGGAATATCTGGCGCGTGAGGCGCCGCAGGCCGTTTATGAGCTCGAGCATTACGGCGTGCCGTTCTCGCGTACCGAAGAGGGCAAGATCTATCAGCGCCCGTTCGGCGGGCACATGCAAAATTACGGTGACGGGCCCCCAGTGCAGCGCACCTGTGCAGCGGCCGACCGGACCGGCCACGCGATCCTCCATACGCTTTATGGTCAATCTCTGCGCCACAACGCGGAGTTTTTCGTCGAGTATTTCGCGCTAGATCTCTTGATGAGCGATGATGGCAAATGCGAAGGCATTATTGCCTGGAAGCTCGATGATGGCACCATTCACCGGTTCCGCGCCAAGATGGTGGTTTTGGCAACGGGTGGATATGGTCGCGCCTATTTCTCGGCGACGTCGGCGCACACCTGCACCGGTGACGGCAATGGCATGGTGGCCCGTGCCGGGCTGCCGCTCCAGGACATGGAATTCGTCCAGTTTCACCCGACTGGGATCTACGGTTCGGGGTGCCTCATCACCGAAGGCGCGCGTGGAGAGGGCGGGTATCTCGTCAATTCCGAGGGCGAGCGCTTCATGGAGCGCTATGCGCCCAATGCAAAAGACCTGGCCAGCCGCGACGTCGTCAGCCGCTGCATGACCATGGAAATCCGCGAAGGCCGGGGCGTGGGCGCCAAGGGCGACCACATTTTCCTCCATCTCGACCATCTCGATCCCGCCGTGCTGCACGAGCGGCTGCCGGGGATTTCGGAGTCGGCAAAGATCTTTGCAGGCGTCGATCTCACCCGCGATCCGATCCCGGTGATCCCCACGGTGCACTATAATATGGGCGGTATTCCGACCAATTATTTCGGTGAAGCGCTCGACCCTTCTCGCGGTGGGCCGGATGCGACCGTGCCGGGTCTGATGGCTGTCGGTGAAGCGGGTTGTGCTTCGGTGCATGGTGCGAACCGGCTAGGCTCGAACTCGCTCATCGATCTTGTGGTGTTCGGTCGCGCCGCGGCCATTCGCGCCGGCGAGATCATTGATCGCACCGCGCCTGTCCCGGAGGTCAACGCGGCATCCGAAGACAAGATCATGAGCCGTTTCGACAGGCTGCGCAACGCCAATGGCGCTATTCCGACCGCCAAGCTTCGCGACAAGATGCAGAACGCCATGCAGGATGACGCAGCGGTGTTCAGGACCCAGGAAACGCTGGAAAACGGCTGTAAGCGGGTTTCGGAAATCTGGGGCGAGCTCGGTGACGTAAAGGTTTTCGACCGCTCGCTGATCTGGAATTCCGATCTCGTTGAAACCCTCGAGCTCGAAAATCTCATGGCCAATGCGATCACCACGGTCTATTCGGCCGAGGCGCGCAAGGAGAGCCGCGGTGCTCACGCGCGTGAGGATTTTGTCGATCGCGACGACACCAATTGGCGCAAGCATACGCTGAGCTGGGTGAACGATGCGGGTGAAGTTACCCTCGATTATCGTCCTGTGCATGTCGATCCGCTGTCCGACGGTATCGATCTGGCGAAGATCGCGCCCAAGGCGCGTGTCTATTAAGGAGGCGGGATATGGCTGAACTAGTTCTCGACAAGCGCTCGCGTCCCAAGGCCGGCAAGACATGGCCAAAGCCTGAAGGCGCGACCAATCTGCGCGAGTATCAGGTCTATCGCTATGACCCCGATACCCAGGAAAATCCGCGCATCGATACCTATTTCGTCGATCTCGACGATTGTGGACCGATGATCCTCGATGGGCTTTTGTGGATCAAGAACAACATCGATCCGACCCTCACCCTGCGCCGCTCCTGCCGCGAAGGGATTTGCGGTTCGTGCGCGATGAACATCGATGGTGCCAACACACTGGCCTGCACCAAGGGGATGGATGAAGTCTCCAAGGGCGCCGTCAAGGTTTATCCTCTGCCGCACATGCCGGTGGTCAAAGATCTGGTCCCGGACCTTTCGACATTTTACGAGCAGCACAAATCTGTTCAGCCCTGGCTGCAGACAAAATCGCCTACCCCCGATACCGAATGGCTGCAGAGCCGCGAAGATCGTGCAAAGCTCGATGGGCTTTACGAGTGCATCTTGTGCGCATGCTGTTCGACCTCGTGCCCATCCTATTGGTGGAACGGGGAAAAATATCTCGGGCCAGCGGTTTTGCTGCAGGCCTATCGCTGGCTGATCGACAGCCGTGACGAGGCCACGAGCGAACGGCTCGACGATCTTGAAGATCCGTTCAAGCTCTATCGCTGCCACACGATCATGAATTGCGCCAAGGTGTGTCCAAAGGGTTTGAATCCGGCCAAGGCGATTGCCGAGATCAAGAAGATGATGATCGAACGCAAGGTCGCCTGAACCTTGAGACGGTTCAAGACGTTTGGAGGGTCTGGAGCTACGCGCTCCGGGCCCTTTTTCTTATCCGGGAGAGACCGATGACCGACTACGAGACCATTGTTTACGTCGAACGGGAATCGGTGGCGCGCCTCATGGTGACGGCCCTCCGAGCGCATGGGTTCTCGCCGCGCGAAATTCTCGATGGCGGCTTGCCGGGGATCGGTACGGGACTGACGGGCAAAGGGCTGGCGATTGCCGTGCCGGCCAGTGAGGCGCGCGATGCGCAGCCTTTAGCCGAGGCCCTGCTCAAGGACATGGTGGGCAAATAGCCCCATAACGGCCATATTGGGCCCGTTAATCAAATCCTAACGCACCGCTCCGGCGCGTGCAGGACTTGTTTCGGCGGTCGCTTGTCGCCATAAAGTCCAATTGTGGCGTGCCACGCCGACGGATCAGATCCGAAATCATGGAGCCAACATGTTTGGAAATCTCGTGACTCCTTTGCGTTCGAGCGTAGCCGTATTCGCCGTTTTTGCGCTGGCCGCGTGCTCGCCGACCGGGTTTGGCAACCAGCAGCCCGCTGTACCGCCCGCCATGTCGCAACCTGCCCCGATCACGCCGGTTCAGAGCACGGCGGTCCAGACAACCGACCTGCCTCCGATTGCCGGCACGACATCCACGCCACAGACAACGCCATCCACGGCCGCAATTCCAGGCAACACCGCTTCGGTGAGCGGCAATACCCAGACCGTAGCGTCCACATCTGGTTTCGGTATGGGCAACACCACTGTGCCGGGGAACACGACCGGTGGACGCGATCTGTCGGGCAATGTGACCATGGAGCAGCTGCTTGGTGGCTGGACCATACTGGTTGGCGCCGACCAGTGCCGGCTCAATCTGACCTATACCGCAAAAGGGTCTTCGGGCCGCTATCGCGCGTCGACCCCGGCCTGCGCGGAGCCAACGCTGGCTTCCGTGACATCCTGGCAGCTGCTTGGCAATCAGATCCAGCTCTACAATGAAGCCGATACTTTGGTCGGGACATTGCTCAAGAGCGGCAATCGCTTCGTGGGGACCCTATCGGGGGGGCAGGCCATCTCGTTGGTCGGCTGATCTTGACGGGGAGCACCGGGAGCGAGGGCTCCATACTTGATTCCTACGCCGATATGGTCGTCGCCGGGCAGGTCAAACCCGACGCGGCGCAAAAGCGCGCGGTGGAAAAGCTGCAGGACGTATCAGACGGTTTGGCAGCGCTCGAAGGACGCTCGGGTTCGGTCATTGCCTCGCTGTTTCGCCGCAAGCGTGAAGTTCCCAAGGGGCTTTACATCTGGGGCGACGTGGGGCGCGGCAAGACCATGCTCATGGACATGTTCTATCGTTCCGTGCCCGTTGCGGCCAAGCGGCGGGTGCATTTTCACGAGTTCATGAACGAGGTTCACGAGGCGATCGCCAAGTTCAGGGCGGACAATCCCGGCACCAAGGGCGCTCGCGATCCGATCCCGGCGGTGGCGCGACCGATAACGCGATCGGTCAGGCTATTGTGCTTCGACGAGTTCTTCGTCTCCGACATTACCGACGCGATGCTCCTCAAGCGGCTCTTTGAAATCCTGTTCGCCGATGGCGTTGTGGTGGTCGCGACGTCGAACATTCCGCCCGACAAGCTCTATTGGAACGGGCTCAACCGGCAGTTGTTCACCCCGTTCATCGACCTGCTCACTGCGCATACCGAGGTTTTCAATCTCGATGCGGACACGGACTATCGGCGTGAAAAGCTCGATGCGCAGGATGTCTACAAGATCGGCACCGACAACGGGGTCGATGAGGATATGGACCGATTGTTCGACCATCTTGTCGGTGGCGCAGAGCCCGGCCCTGACGCAATCGAGAGTTTGGGGCGAGTGATCATCGTACCGGCGCAGGCGATGGGCGTTGCCCGGTTCAGCTTTTCAGATCTCTGCGAAAAGCCCCTGGGCGCGCGCGACTATCTAAAGCTCGCCAATAGCTTTCATACCGTGATGATCGACCATGTGCCGGTGTTCTCAAAGCTCAAGTCCGATGCGTCCAAGCGCTTTATTCTGTTGATCGATACGCTCTATGATCGCGGTGTGAAACTTGCCGCGAGCTTTGCGGCTCCGCTCGACGAGTTGGCTCAGGACGACAAGACCCGGTTTGAGTTCGCCCGCTGCCTGTCGCGGCTCGAAGAGATGCGCTCCGCCGACTACATAGCGCAGCCCTTGCGGCAAGGTCAGTCTCGCTGACCTAGTTTCCCTGCAAGGGAAAGTGACGCTCGCGCGCTAAGGTCTAAAACGCCTAGGGCCGAAAACCCAAATTTCCCGGCCTTAGACGAAGGGTTCACTTGCGTCCATTGGTCACAAGGTCTATGGAGGGCGCGAGGAAACCTTCACGTTACCTATAGGGAAACTTGTTCATGGCGCGTAAGAAAATCGCTCTGATCGGTGCCGGTCAGATCGGCGGGACTCTGGCTCATCTGGTCGCTTTGAAAGAGCTTGGCGACGTGATGCTGTTCGACATCGTTGACGGCGTGCCCCAGGGCAAGGCGCTCGATCTGGCCCAGTCCGGACCGGTCGAAGGCTATAATTCCACCCTCAAGGGAACGTCCGAATACAAGGACATCGAAGGCGCCGATGTGGTGATCGTTACCGCGGGCGTGCCGCGCAAGCCCGGCATGAGCCGCGATGATCTTCTGGAAATCAATCTCAAGGTGATGGAGCAGGTCGGCGCGGGCATCGCAAAATACGCCCCCGAAGCGTTCGTCATCTGCATCACCAACCCGCTCGATGCCATGGTCTGGGCACTGCAGAAATTCTCCGGCCTTCCCACCAACAAGGTGGTCGGCATGGCCGGTGTACTCGACAGTGCGCGCTTCCGTCATTTCATCGCCGAGGAACTCGGCGTGTCGGTGCAGGATGTGACGGCGTTCGTTATGGGCGGTCACGGCGACACCATGGTGCCTTTGGCGCGCTATTCGACGGTTGCGGGCATTCCGCTCCCCGACATGGTCAAGATGGGCTGGATGAGCAAGGACAAGCTCGAGCAGATCATTCAGCGCACGCGCGATGGCGGTGCGGAAATCGTCGGGCTGCTGAAGACGGGCTCTGCGTTCTATGCGCCTGCCGCGTCGGCGATCGAAATGGCCGAGTGCTATCTCAAGGACAAGAAGCGCATCCTGCCATGCGCCGCGCATCTCTCCGGTCAGTTTGGCCTTTCCGACACCTATGTCGGTGTTCCGGTGGTGATCGGCGCAGGCGGTGTCGAGCGGATCGTCGAGATCGAACTGAACGGCGCCGAAAAGAAGATGTTCGATGCCTCGGTGGCGTCGGTCGACGGGCTCGTTGAAGCCTGTAAGAAGATCGCGCCCAAGCTGGCTTGATCGATTTTTGCCCGGAGCAACGCTCCGGGCTTTTCCATTTGATGGCGCCCGGCGCCGGTCCCAAGCGAACGCGAAGAAGGTTCGACACGACATGAACATTCACGAATATCAGGCCAAGCAGCTCTTGAAGGGCTATGGCGCACCGGTCGCCGAGGGCGTGGCCATCTTAAAGGTCGAAGAGGCCGAAGCTGCAGCCAAATCGTTGCCCGGCCCGCTTTATGTGGTCAAGAGCCAGATTCATGCTGGCGGACGCGGCAAAGGCAAGTTCAAGGAACTTGGCCCTGATGCCAAGGGCGGCGTACGCCTTGCAAAGTCGATCGACGAAGTTGTAGCCCACGCCAAAGACATGCTGGGCAACACGCTGGTCACCGCGCAGACTGGCGACGCCGGCAAGCAGGTCAATCGCCTTTATATTGAAGACGGCGCAGACATCTCACGCGAGCTTTATTGCTCGCTTTTGGTCGACCGCTCAGTCGGTCGTGTGGCGTTCGTGGTTTCAACCGAAGGCGGCATGGATATCGAGGCTGTCGCGCACGATACGCCTGAAAAGATCCATACCATCGCGATCGATCCCGAAGCCGGTGTCACCGATGCAGATGTCGTGGCGATCTCCAAGGCGCTCGAACTCGACGGCGCCGCATCGGACGATGCCAAGGCGCTGTTTCCCGCGCTCTATAAGGCGTTTGTCGAAAAGGACATGGCGCTGCTCGAAGTCAATCCGCTGATCGTCATGACCGACGGTCACTTGCGGGTGCTCGATGCCAAGATGAGCTTTGATGGCAATGCGCTGTTCCGCCACGATGACGTCAAGGCCTTGCGCGACGAGACCGAAGAGGACGCCAAGGAAATCGAAGCGTCCAAATGGGACCTCGCCTATGTCGCGCTGGACGGCAATATCGGCTGCATGGTCAATGGCGCGGGCCTGGCCATGGCGACGATGGATATCATCAAGCTCTACGGCAAGGAGCCTGCGAATTTTTGTGACGTCGGCGGTGGCGCGTCCAAGGAAAAGGTCGCAGCAGCCTTCAAGATCATCACTGCAGATCCAAAGGTCGAGGGCATTCTGGTCAACATCTTTGGTGGCATCATGAAGTGCGACGTCATCGCCGAAGGCGTTGTCGCAGCCGTCAAGGAAGTGGGTCTGCAGGTGCCGCTCGTCGTGCGCCTCGAAGGCACCAATGTCGAACAGGGCAAGAAGATACTCAACGAGTCCGGCCTGGCGATCACCGCCGCCGACGACCTCGACGATGCCGCCCAGAAGATCGTTGCCGCCGTCGCCTGATCGGCGATGTGACCAGACACTCCGACTGAGTTGAGAGAGATATGTCCATTCTCGTAGACAAGAACACAAAAATTCTCGTGCAGGGCCTGACCGGCAAGACCGGCACCTTTCACACCGAGCAGGCCTTGGCCTATTACGGCACCCAGATGGTCGGCGGTATTCACCCCAAGAAGGGCGGTGAGACCTGGACCGGTTCGGGTGGGGAAGAGCTTCCCATCTTTGCAACCGTCGCCGAAGGCAAGGAGCGCACAGGTGCGAATGCATCGGTGATCTACGTTCCGCCCGCTGGTGCAGCAGATGCGATCATCGAAGCTATCGATGCGGAAATTCCCTTCATCACCTGCATCACCGAAGGCATCCCGGTGATGGACATGGTCAAGGTCAAGGCGCGGCTCGACCGTTCCAATTCGCGCCTTCTCGGCCCGAACTGCCCCGGCATCATGACGCCGGAAGAATGCAAGATCGGCATCATGCCCGGCTCGATTTTCCGTAAGGGTTCGGTTGGCATTGTCTCGCGCTCTGGCACGCTTACATATGAGGCCGTGTTCCAGACAACCAATGAAGGCCTTGGCCAGACGACTGCAGTCGGGATCGGGGGCGATCCGGTCAAGGGCACCGAGTTCATCGATATCCTCGAAATGTTCCTGGCGGACGATGCGACGGAATCGATCATCATGATCGGTGAAATCGGCGGTTCGGCCGAGGAAGATGCAGCGCAGTTCCTGATCGACGAAGCGAAAAAGGGCCGCAAGAAGCCGATGGCGGGCTTTATCGCGGGCCGCACCGCACCCAAGGGCCGGACGATGGGCCATGCAGGTGCTGTGGTTTCGGGCGGCAAGGGCGACGCCGAATCCAAGATCGCCGCCATGGAAGCAGCAGGCATCACCGTTTCGCCTTCGCCCGCGCGTCTTGGCACGACGCTGGTCGACGTCCTCAAGGGCTGAGACACGCGATTGTTATCCGGTGCCGGGGCTTAGGCCCCGGTTAACCAAAACGAGACGGGCAACCGTCATAGTTCAACCCAATTTGGCGGCCCAAACGGGCAGGGTTGATCAGCATCTAAGGCAAGGGGGATCGGGACCCCCAATAGAGAGCGAAATGGCACGACAGGATCAGAACGAAGCGTTCCTCCTCACCTCATTCCTTTATGGCGGCAATGCCGACTATATCGACGCCCTGTACGCAAAGTACAAAGCTAACCCTAAAAGCGTCGATGCGAGCTGGGCGGAGTTTTTCGATAATCTCTCCGACAGTGCCGAACAGGTCCAGCTCAACGCTGACGGGCCGAGCTGGCAGCGCCGCGACTGGCCGCGCAGCTCGAATGGCGAGTTGGTCTCGGCTCTCGACGGAAATTGGGGCGACGTCGCTGTAAAGACGCAAAAGGCGGTTTCCGAGAAAGCCAAGTCCGAGGGCGTTGCTGTTTCGAACGAAGCTGTGATGCAGGCGACGCGCGATTCGATCCATGCGATCATGATGATCCGCGCCTACCGCATGCGCGGGCATCTGCATGCCAATCTGGACCCGCTCGGGCTCGAGCAGCCCGAAGATGCTCCCGAGCTTGATCCGGCTGCCTATGGCTTTACAGAAGCCGATTACAGCCGCGAGATCTTCATCGACAACTATCTCGGGCTGGAATTTGCGACCGTCCCGCAGATGCTCGAGATCCTAAAGCGCACCTATTGCGGCACGCTTGGCATCGAATTCATGCATATCTCGGACCCTGAGGCGAAGGCCTGGATCCAGGAGCGTATCGAAGGTCCTGACAAGGAAATTACCTTCACCAAGGAAGGCAAGCGGGCCATCCTCAACAAGCTTGCCGAAGCCGAGGGGTTCGAAAAGTTTCTCGACGTCAAATATACCGGGACCAAGCGGTTCGGGCTTGATGGCGGGGAATCGCTGATTCCGGCGCTCGAGCAGATCATCAAGCGTGGTGGCGCTTTGGGCGTGAAGGACATCGTCCTGGGCATGGCGCATCGCGGTCGCCTCAATGTTCTGACCCAGGTGATGGGCAAGCCGCACCGGGCGTTGTTTCACGAATTTAAGGGCGGCGCGTTCTATCCCGACGACGTCGAGGGATCGGGAGACGTCAAATATCACCTTGGCGCGTCTTCGGACCGCGAGTTCGACGGCAACAAGGTGCATCTGTCGCTCACTGCAAATCCGTCGCACCTCGAGATCGTCAATCCCGTGGTTCTGGGCAAGGCCCGCGCAAAGCAGGATCACCACATCTCGCCCGAAGGCAAGATTGTCGATCTTGGCGAGGGAAAGCCCGATCGATCGACGGTTCTGCCACTGTTGCTGCATGGCGACGCCGCGTTTGCGGGCCAGGGCGTTGTTGCCGAGTGCTTCGGGCTTTCGGGTCTTAAGGGTCACCGCACCCATGGCTCGATCCATTTCGTCATCAACAACCAGATCGGCTTTACGACGAGCCCGCGTTTTTCGCGCTCCTCGCCCTATCCGACCGATGTGGCCAAGATGATCGAAGCGCCTGTGCTTCACTGCAATGGCGACGATCCCGAAGCTGTGGTCTTTGCGGCCAAGATCGCTATCGAATTCCGTCAGAAGTTCGGGCGGCCCGTCGTCATCGACATGTTCTGCTATCGTCGCTTCGGGCACAACGAAGGCGATGAGCCCAGCTTTACCCAGCCCCTGATGTACAAGAAGATCAGGAGCCATAAGTCGACCTACGAACTCTACTCGAACAAGCTGATCGAGGAAGGTGTTCTGACGGCTGAAGAGTCCGACCAGATCAAAGCAGACTGGCGCGCCAGGCTCGAAACCGAGTTTGAGGCGGGGCAGGACTACCGCCCCAATAAGGCCGACTGGCTCGACGGCGCCTGGAAGAACATCAAGCTT
Source organism: Pelagibacterium luteolum (assembly GCF_900100665.1). GTDB lineage: Bacteria > Pseudomonadota > Alphaproteobacteria > Rhizobiales > Devosiaceae > Pelagibacterium > Pelagibacterium luteolum. The sequence continues at coordinate 405,831 of NZ_FNCS01000001.1, read as the reverse complement.
GCCGAGATCGATGGTCCGCGCCGCGGCGTGACCGGTGTCGATGCCGAAAAGCTCAAGAGCCTGGGCGAGCGCCTCACCGCAGTGCCGGCGGATTTTCACGCCCACCGCACGGTCCAGCGCTTTATCGATAACCGCAAGAAGATCATCTCTGAAGGCGAGGGCATCGATTGGGCGACGGCGGAATCGCTGGCCTTCGCCACGCTGCTCGACGATGGGCATCCCGTTCGGCTTTCGGGCCAGGACGTGGAGCGTGGCACGTTCAGTCAACGCCATTCGGTGCTCTACGATCAGGAATCGGACGAGACCTACACCCCGCTCAACAATCTGCGTGAGGGTCAGGCCCGTTATGAAGTCATCAACTCGATGCTGTCGGAAGAAGCCGTGCTCGGGTTCGAGTATGGCTATTCGCTGGCCGAGCCCAATGCGCTGACCGTCTGGGAGGCCCAGTTCGGCGATTTCGTGAACGGCGCGCAGGTGGTGATCGACCAGTTCATCTCGTCGGGCGAGCGCAAATGGCTTCGCATGAGCGGTCTCGTGATGCTCTTGCCGCATGGCTATGAAGGTCAGGGGCCAGAACACTCCTCGGCGCGGCCCGAGCGCTTCTTGCAGCTTTGTGCCGAAGACAACATGCAGGTGCTCAACTGCACGACGCCCGCCAATTATTTCCATGCGCTGCGTCGTCAGCTCAAGCGCGATTTCCGCAAGCCCTTGATCATCATGACGCCCAAGTCGCTGCTCCGTCATAAGCGGGCGGTCTCAGGGCTGAACGAACTTGGGTCCGAGACTTTCTTCCATCGCCTTCTCTGGGACGATGCCGAGGCTCCGGGCGTGCCGAAAACCGAGGTCAATCTCGTGTCGGACGACAAGATCCGGCGCGTCGTGATCTGTACGGGCAAGGTCTATTACGATCTGCTGGAAGATCGCGAAAAGCGCGGGCTCAACGACGTTTACCTGATGCGTCTCGAACAGCTTTACCCGTTCCCCGCCAAGGCGCTGATCGACGAGCTGAGCCGATTCCAGAACGCAGAAGTCGTCTGGTGCCAGGAAGAGCCCAAAAACATGGGCGCGTGGTCCTTTGTTCAGCCCTATATCGAATGGGTGCTCGAACAGATGGGCCGCCCGGGCGATCGTCCGCGCTATGTGGGCCGTCCAGCGTCCGCATCGACGGCGACTGGGCTGATGCGCACCCATCTTGCCCAGCTCCAGGCGTTCCTGGACGAAGCGTTTTCCTAAGACGACCCAGAGATCGAGCCCCGGCCAATTTGGCCGGGACCCATTATCGAGATAGAGGATACGAGAGATGTCCACCGAAGTCCGCGTCCCGACCCTGGGCGAAAGCGTCACCGAAGCCACGATTGGCCAGTGGTTCAAGAAGGTCGGCGATGCCGTCTCGGCCGACGAGCCGATCGTCGAACTTGAAACCGACAAGGTCACCATCGAAGTGCCCGCGCCTGTTTCGGGCACGCTCGAGGCCATTTCGGTCAATGAGGGCGACACGGTTGAAGTCGGCGCGCTGATCGCAGCGATCGCCGCCGGTTCGGCTGGCGCCAAAGCGGCAGAGACGCCCAAGGAAGAGCCCAAGGCCGAGGCACCAAAGGCTGAGGCGCCCAAGCCGGCCAACGCCCCTGCGCCCGCCACAAAGACCGAAATGCCCCCCGCGCCGTCCGCTGCAAAGCTGATGGCCGAGCGCGATGTCGAGCCCTCGTCTGTCGAAGGTTCGGGCAAGCGCGGCCAGGTTCTCAAGGAAGACGTGCTCAAGGCGCTAGACAATACCGGCGAGGCAAAGCCCGCTGCGGCACCAGCGCCTGCGCAGACGCGCGCCCCCTCAAAGCAGGAAGACGGCGCTCGCGAAGAGCGGGTCAAGATGACGCGTTTGCGCCAGACGATCGCCAAGCGCTTGAAGGACGCCCAGAGCACGGCGGCCATGCTGACCACCTTCAACGAGGTGGACATGAAGCCGGTGATGGATCTGCGCAATTCCTACAAGGAGCTGTTTGAGAAAAAGCACGGCGTGAAGCTCGGTTTCATGGGCTTTTTCACCAAGGCCGTGGTGCACGCGCTCAAGGAAATCCCGGCAGTCAACGCCGAGATCGATGGCACGGACATCATCTACAAGAATTTTGCTCATATCGGCGTGGCCGTCGGGACCGAAAAGGGCCTGGTCGTTCCTGTGGTGCGTGATGCCGACCAGATGACCATTGCCGAGATCGAAAAGGAAATTTCCCGACTCGGCAAGGCAGCCCGTGACGGCCAGCTGTCGATGGCGGACATGCAGGGCGGCACGTTCACGATCTCGAACGGTGGCGTTTATGGCTCGCTGATGTCGACGCCAATCCTGAATGCGCCGCAGTCAGGCATCTTGGGCATGCACAAGATTCAGGATCGTCCGGTGGTGGTCGGTGGGCAGATTGTGGTTCGGCCCATGATGTATCTCGCTCTCTCCTATGATCACCGGATCGTGGACGGGAAGGAAGCCGTGACGTTCCTGGTGCGCGTCAAGGAAAGCCTGGAAGATCCCCAGCGCCTCGTGCTCGACCTTTGATCTCCTTGGTCGGTAGCGGAACAGTCGCTTCCGACCAACTCACCCACGGGAGAGAGCGGTGACGCTTGAATTGACGCTGCTGACCTGGTCGGTCGTTATCCTCTTTGTGCATATCGGGCTGCAGTCCGGACTGCTGACCAGAGATTTGGGCAGCGACTACAATGCCGGCCCGCGCGACGAAAAGCGGGAGCTGGGCGTCATGGCCGGGCGAGCGGATCGCGCGCTGCGTAATTTCGCCGAGACCTATCCGGCCTTTATCATTCTCGCTCTGGTTGCCGGCATAGCCGGGATTTCCAACGGTCTGACCCAATGGGGCGCGGGGGCTTATATCCTCTTCAGGCTGCTCTATATTCCGCTCTATCTGCTTGGCGTGCCCTATCTGCGTTCGCTGATTTTCATAGGCGCGTGCATTGGATTGCTGCTGATGTTTTGCGGCATCGTGTTCTAGCTTCGCGCGGAATTTGAACTGGCGCCACGGGGCTCGGGCGCCGACATTTTGAAAAGGACATAGGCAATCATGGCCGAAAACTTCGATCTCACCATCATCGGCACTGGCCCGGGCGGCTATGTCTGCGCGGTGCGCGCGGCGCAACTGGGCATGAAGGTTGCAGTTGTCGAGAAATGGCCGAGCTTTGGGGGCACCTGCCTCAACATTGGCTGCATCCCGTCCAAGGCGTTGCTGCATGCCTCGGAAATGTTTGAGGAAGCAACTCACAGCTTTCCGCAATTGGGTATCGAAGTCGGCGCGCCGACGCTCAATTTGTCGGCCATGATGGCGCACAAGGACGATACTGTAGCCTCGAACACCGGCGGCATCGAATATCTGTTCAAGAAGAACAAGATCACTGCGTTTCGCGGCACGGGCTCGATTGCTGAAGCGGGCAAGGTCAATGTCACCTCGGAAGATGGCACCGTGACAGAGATCGAAAGCAAGAACATCGTCATCGCGTCGGGCTCGGTTTCGGCCAACCTTCCTGGTATCGAGATCGATGAGGAGCGGATCGTTACCTCGACCGGCGCGCTCAAGCTTGCGAAGGTGCCCGAGAATCTTCTGGTGATCGGGGCGGGCGTTATCGGTCTGGAGTTGGGCTCGGTCTGGGCGCGGCTTGGCGCCAAGGTTACCGTCGTCGAGTTTCTGGACCGCATCCTGCCGGGAATGGATTTGGACGTCTCCAAGCAGTTCCAGCGCATGCTGGCCAAGCAGGGTTTCGAATTCAAGCTCGGTACCAAGGTGACCGGCATCGAAAAGACCGAAAACGGCCTTGTGGCGACGCTCGAGCCCGCCGCGGGCGGAGAAGCGAGCACGCTTGAAACCGATATCGCATTGGTGTCGATCGGACGTGTGCCGTTTACCGACGGCCTCGGTTTGGACGAGGCCGGCATTGAACGCGACAAGCGCGGCCGGGTCGTTACCGATGCCCACTACAAGACTAATGTGGACGGCATTTATGCCATTGGCGATGTGATCGCTGGGCCTATGCTGGCGCACAAAGCAGAGGACGAGGGCATCGCGGTCGCCGAAATTCTGGCCGGCCAGGCGGGGCACGTCAATTACGGGGTGATCCCGGGAGTGGTTTACACCAATCCAGAGGTCGCCTCAGTCGGCAAAACCGAAGAGGATTTGAAGGCTGAGGGGATCGAATACAAATCAGCCAAATTCCCCTTCACCGCGAATGGCCGCGCCAAAGCGATGCTGGCGAGCCAGGGTTTTGTCAAAATCCTGGCGGACAAGGCAACCGATCGCGTCCTAGGATGTCACATCGTGGGCAAGGGCGCCGGCGAGATGATCCATGAAGCAGCGGTTCTCATGGAATTTGGCGGCTCGGCAGAAGATTTGGCGCGCACATGCCATGCGCATCCAACGATGAGCGAAGCGGTGCGCGAGGCGGCGCTTGGACTTGGGGACGGATCGATCCACATCTGACGGGCACTGTCGGAGAAAAATAGAAAAGCCGCGCTCCACCGAGCGCGGCTTTTGCACATTCGGGTTCTGGTATCCCTTACGGGTTGTAAGTCACGGTCCCGGCGTCATAGGCGGCACGGCAATCGGTCGCGTCGGATAGCACATTGGCCTCCAGCAGTTCGAGCGCCCCGCCACGGCCCTGGAAGCGCGGGTCGTCGCAGACTCCGTCATTGGCCGTCGCGCCTGAATCATCGCCGAAATTGATGCGGAACTCGCTGCTGGGCGTGTCGGTGTCCTCGGCTAGGGTCACCGTACCCGCCGCATAGGCGGTGGAACAGTCGGTCGCGTCCGCCATCAGGTGATCGTCCAGTGCCACGCCTACGCCTGCACCCGTAAAGCGTGGGTCGTCGCATTCGCCGTCATTAGCCCAATTGCCTGTATCGTCGCCGAAGTCGATGCCGTCGATGACGATGGGATCGCCTGTGGGGCCTGTCGTGCCTTCCGTGAAGGTCACTTCGCCCGCTTCATATGCCTCGCGGCAATCTGTGGCGTCGGTCAGCTCGTGACTGGTCAGACCGCCGCCGAAGCGTGGATCGTCGCACTCACCGTCATTTGCCCAGACCCCGGAATCATCGCCGAAATCGATGTCGCCGACAGGTGTCGCGGCGTCGTCTGAAGGAGACTGGTAGGTTACTTCGCCCGCCTCATATGCCTCACGGCAATCAGTAGCATCGGCAAGCTCGTGGCTCGTGAGGCCGCCTCCGAAACGGGGGTCGTCGCATTCGCCGTCATTGGCCCAATTGCCGGAATCGTCACCAAAGTCGATGTCGTCACTCGAGATCATCGGCGTATCGACTGACGTGTCGCCACTATAGGTGACGTCGCCGGCGTCATAGGCCGTCTGGCAATCTGTGGCGTCTGCACGTTCATGGTTTGTCAGTGCGCCGCCAAAGCGCGGGTCATCGCACTCGCCATCATTTGCAAAGGTGCCGCTGTCGTCACCGAAATCGATCTCGCCTGCGGGTGTCGCCGCTACGACGTCATCGGTCGGCGCTGCGTATGTGACGTCGCCGGCGTCGTAGGCTGTGCGGCAATCTGTGGCGTCTGCCAATTCGTGGCTGGCCAGGGCGCCGCCAAAGCGCGGGTCGTCGCACTCGCCATCATTGGCAAAACTGCCCGAATCGTCACCGAAATCGATGTCGCTGGTGGGGAGAGGTTCGGTGATCGAGGCCTCAGCTGTGTCATCGGCGTCTTCGTCGGCGGGTGCGATTAACGTGATATCGCCGGCATCGAAAGCGGTCTGGCAATCTGTGGCGTCACGCGACTCGTCGACGGGGCTGAGTATGAGGGCCGCGCCTACACCTTCAAATCGAGGATCGTCGCATTGGCCATCATTGGCGAATGTACTGGAATCGTCGCCGAAGTCGATGTCTTGCGCAAATGCCGGTGTACCAAGCGACAAAGCCAGGGCCAGCGCAGCACCGCCCAGCATCAATCCGGTGGTTTTCATGATGTCGTCCCTCATCCTGAGCGGCATTTCCAGCTTATGTATCCGCCCGCCGTGTCAGACGAGTGAACAGCAAAATTCCGCAAATTACCAGTGCCGTCCCCAGCCCATGAATTGGGGTGAACGGCTCTCCCAGAATGAAGATCGCTAGAATGATGGTCAAAATTGGGGAGATGTTGCCAAAGATCGCTGTGCGCTCGGCGCCGATCAACCCGATCGCAGCGGCAATGATCGAAACGGGCGCGACTGTCGCGGCGATGGCGAGGCCGAAAAGGATGGTGAAGGCGGGCTGGGAGATTGCCAAATCCGCGAGGGGTTGCGTCGCGAGATAATGCACAAATACAGCGGTGGCGGCGGCCGTCATGGCAATCGCTGTAAAGAGCCTCGGACCGAGGGTGTCGATCAGCGGCTTGGCAAAAATCTGGTAGAGGGCGTAGGCCAGAGCGCTGGAGAGAGCGAGGAGCGTGCCGGCGATCACCGTGTCTCCAGCGATCATCATGTCATGGCCAAAGATGACGGCGATCCCCAAATAGGCCAGCAGGGCCGCGCCGATAACGGGTAGGGGCAGAGGACGCTTGAACAAGACGGCGCCCAGAATCAGGACCATGAACGGATAGGTCAACAGCACCAGCCGGTTGAGCTGGGCTGTGATGAGATCGAGGCTGAAAAAGTCCAGCAGGCTCGCGCCATAATAGCCGAGAATTCCTATGCCGATGGCACCGAAAATGGCTGGACGTGATACGGGCTCGCCAGCGTGGCGGCCCTTGCCTTTGCGTCGGTCGAGATAGGCCATGATGCCCATGGCAGCAAAGAATGGCGTCGCCAGGATCATGCGCCAGGTGAGCGTGGTCAATGCGTCCAGACCCTGCTCGTAGGCGAGTTTGACGAAAATACCCTTGGAGGCAAAGAGCGCAGCGCCGAGAGCGGCCAGCGCCAAACCAATCATTTGGTCGCGTTCGGAATTGGAGGCGGCGGGCATGGGGAATCTGCAACTGGGACGGTCCACCGAGCCTATAGAACGAAACGCCCGAGCGCTAGCCGCGCGGATGGGCCGATCGGTAGGCTTCGAGCAGTCGCTCGCTGTCGATATGGGTATAGATCTGGGTCGTTGATAGCGATGCGTGGCCGAGCAATTCCTGGATGGCGCGCAGATCGCCGCCTTTGGCGAGGAGATGCGTGGCAAAGGAATGCCGCAGGGCGTGGGGGGTTGCGGATGCGGGCAGGCCGAGAATGCCGCGCATTTGTTCGACGCGCAGTTGAATAAGGCGCGGGCTCAGAACGCCGCCGCGCACGCCTCGGAAGATGGGTTCACCCGGTTCGAGGCCGAATGGGCATAGGCGCAGATACTCTTCGATGGCAGCGCGGACGGGGGCAATCAGTGGCACGAGGCGAACCTTGTTGCCCTTGCCGGTGATGCGCAGGGTCGGCCCATTCAGATCGGCGCGTGTCAGCGCGAGGGCTTCGGAAATACGCAGGCCCGAGCCATAACAGAGTGCGATCGCTGCGGCATCGCGTGCCGCGACCCATGGGCGGTCGTCGAGTTCCGCCGGCATGCCGATCGCGGCCTTTGCTTCGCGCGCACTCAAGGGCTTGGGCAATCCCCGCGGCAATTTGGGCGTGCGGACCACCGAAAGCGCTTCGAGGGCCAGAATGCCGGAGCGTTCAAGATAGGTGAAAAACGATTTGATGCCCGAGAGCGAGCGGGCCAGCGTGCGTGACCCGGCATCGGCCTTTCGCCGCGACGCAAGAAAGGCGCGCAGATCGGCGGGGCGCAGTGTCTTGAGGTCAGCAACATCGATCGTGCCACCCACATGGCCGGACAAAAACGCCATGAACTGGTCGAGATCGCGGCCGTAGGCCTCAAGGGTTTTCGGCGACAGGCGTCGTGCTGTCGATAGCTCGCGTTTCCATCCATCGATATGGAGGCGGAGCGGTTCGGCGATGGCAAATCCGGTGTCTGTCATGGCGCTACACTAAGCCCGCGAAGGTTACGAAGCACTCAAGGGACTGGCCGAATCGGAGAACTCGCCTATGGTGCGCGGTGTTTGGTCTCTTTTCGTTCTCGGTCGTGATGACCCCACTCGGTCCTGTCGTCTCAGTCATGGTTTCGGTCGCCGTCGACGGCCCTTATTCCTATCGGGTGCCCGAGGGAATGGTGGTGACGCGCGGATCGATCGTTGTCGTGCCGCTTGGGCCGCGCCCGACGCTCGGGGTCGTCTGGGGCGAGCCCAAAGACAATTTCGCGCACAACCGAACAAAAGACATCGCGCATGTCTTTGACGTGCCGCCGCTGTCTGAAGAATTGCTCAGAACCATAGATTGGGTGGCGCGCTACACGCTGGCACAGCCGGGCATGGTGTTGCGGGGTGCGTTGCGTAGCCGTGAGGCTCTCGATCCGCCCCGCCCGATCATCGCCTATGAACGTGCGGGGTCGCCGCCCGAGCGGATGACGGAAGCGAGGGCGCGTGTCCTTTCGGTGATGGACGATGGCTTTCCCTGGGCAAAGCCGGCGCTGATCGGGGCTTCAGGCGTATCGGCGGCGGTGGTCGATGGGTTGGTCAAATCGGGCGCGTTAAGGCAGGTGGAAATTCCCGCGCCGCCGCCCGTGCTTCCACCCGAGCCCGATTATGCGCCGGCGACATTGTCGGCAGGCCAGCAGGCGGGGCTGGACATGATTCGTGCGCATGACAATGGCGGGTTTTCGGTGGCGCTGCTCGACGGCATTACGGGCTCGGGCAAGACCGAGGTGTTTTTTGAAAGCGTCGCCGATGCGCTTGTCGCCGGCAGGCAGGTGGCCGTCATCCTGCCCGAGATTGCGCTGACGCACACATTTCTCGACAGGTTCGAAAAGCGCTTCGGGCAGCGTGCCGCCGAATGGCATTCGGAGATGACGCCGGTGCAGCGGGCACGGGTGTGGCGGGGAGTGCTCACAGGGGATGTGCGAGCCGTGATCGGGGCACGTTCGGCGCTGTTCCTGCCGTTCCGCGAACTGGGCCTTCTGGTGCTCGATGAAGAGCATGACGGTGCGTTCAAGCAAGCGGACCGCGTCAATTACCATGGGCGCGACATGGCGATAGTCCGTGCTGCAATGGCGGAAGCCAGAGTCATCTTGTCGTCGGCAACGCCGTCGGTCGAATCGCGCAACAATGCCAATATAGGGCGCTATGCGCATGTGCGGCTCGAGAGCCGGTTTGCGGATGCGGCACTGCCCGACATCACCGCGCTCGACATGCGTATCGATGGTCCGGAAAAGGGCCAGTGGATTGCGCCGAAACTGGCGCGGGCGGTGTTCGATGCGCTTGATCGCGAGGAGCAGGCGCTGCTGTTCCTCAACCGGCGCGGTTATGCGCCGCTCACGCTCTGCCGGACATGTGGACATCAATATCAGTGCCCTGAATGTTCGACATGGCTTGTCGAACATCGGTTTCGCGGCGTTCTCATGTGCCATCATTGCGGACATGAGGAGCGAGCGCCCGACGTTTGCGGATCATGCGGAGCGACAGATTCGCTCGTAGCGGTCGGACCGGGGATCGAGCGTATAGCGGAAGAGGTGGCTACGCGCTTTCCCGGCGCCCGCACTGTGGTCCTATCGTCCGACATGGGCTCGATGCGCCAGATCCGCGATCGGTTCGCCGAAATCGCGCGCGGCGAATATGACATCATTATTGGCACGCAATTGGTGGCCAAGGGGCACCACTTTGAAAAGCTATCCTTGGTCGGCGTGATCGATGCCGATCTTGGGCTGGCGCATGGCGATCCGCGTGCTGCGGAAAAAACCTTTCAGGTTTTGACGCAAGTCACCGGACGTGCGGGGCGCGAGTCGCGTTCGGGCAAGGCGTTTCTGCAGACTTACCATCCGGACCATCAAGTCATGCGGGCGATGATTTCAGGCGACCGGGAAGGGTTTTATGCCCATGAGCTCGAGGTGCGCAAACAAGGCGGCTTGCCACCGTTCGGACGGCTGGCCGCACTGATCGTCTCGGGCAATGAACATCTGGAGGCGATGGGCTACGCCCGAGCGATCATGGCTGCGGCGCCACTGGCAGAGGGTGTTCGACGATTCGGGCCGGCGGATGCTCCAGTGGCCATGGTGAGAGGGCGGCACCGCATTCGCATTCTCGTGCAAAGTCCCAAGGAATTCGACCTTTCCGGATATGTCCGTTTCTGGCTGCAAAACAGTCCTCCGGCCAAGGGTAATCTCAGGGTTCAGGTCGATATCGATCCAATGAGTTTTTATTGATCGCCATTGCAGGGCCAATCATATGATGAATGCGACATTTGGGCCGCCGCAATTTGGCCCGCATGCGCTTGCGTGGGCGATTTTGGCATGGTAAGGCCACCCCGGAATTATGGGCAGCCCGTATGCGGCAGCTCTCCGATCCGATAAAAACGAAATCAAAATATGCCGCCGCCGCCGATCATTCGGTGTTGACGACGATCTGGGGCGGGGCATGCAGCGGGGTTAGAAGGCTTGAGCGCAACACGATCCGTTCTGTCCCACATCGCGCGGCCGTATGCATCGGCTCTGTTCGATCTGGCCCGGGATACCAACGCCGTCGAAGCGACCGAAAAGGACCTTGATGCCATTTCGGGCCTCATCGATACGTCCGACGACTTCTCGCGGTTTCTTGTCAGCCCCACCATTACAAGCGACGCCAAGAGTGCGGCGCTGGATGCGATCATTGCCAAGGCCAATCCCTCCGATCTCGTGGGGAATGCTCTCAAGCTGATCGCCAAGAACGGTCGGCTGTTTGCGCTTACGGCTATCATTGCCGAATTCAAGCGCCTTGCGGCTGAAGCTCGTAATGAAGTCAGCGCGGAAGTCACCTCCGCCGCGCCATTGACGAGCGACCAGGAAAAAGAACTCGCCGTCGTCCTCAAGGACAAGATCGGCAAGGATGTCTCTCTCGTTACACGTGTCGATGAAAGCCTGATCGGTGGCCTTGTGGTCAAGGTCGGAAGCCAGATGATCGACACTTCCCTCAAGACAAAACTTTCGGCCATGAAGATCGCCATGAAAGGGGTCAGCTAATGGATATCAAAGCTGCGGAAATTTCCGCGATCCTCAAAGACCAAATCAAGGATTTCGGCAAGGAAGCCCAGGTTTCCGAAGTCGGGCAGGTGCTTTCGGTCGGTGACGGCATTGCGCGCGTATTTGGCCTCGACAAGGTTCAGGCCGGCGAGCTCGTCGAATTCCCCGGCGGCATCAAGGGCATGGCGCTCAACCTCGAAGCCGACAATGTCGGTGTCGTGATCTTCGGGTCCGACCGCGACATCAAGGAAGGTGATACCGTCAAGCGCACCGGTTCGATCGTCGATACCCCGGTCGGCAAGGGCCTTCTCGGTCGTGTCGTCGATGGTCTCGGCAATCCGATCGACGGCAAGGGCCCGATCGAGGCGACCGAACGCCGCCGCGTCGACGTCAAGGCTCCGGGCATCCTGCCGCGCAAGTCGGTGCATGAGCCCATGTCGACCGGCCTCAAGGCAATCGACGCGCTTATCCCCATCGGGCGCGGCCAGCGCGAGCTGGTCATTGGCGATCGTCAGACCGGCAAGACCGCGATCATTCTCGACACCTTCTTGAACCAAAAGCCGGCTCACCAGTCGGGCGCGTCGGAAAGCGACAAGCTCTACTGCGTTTACGTCGCTATCGGTCAGAAGCGTTCGACCGTCGCCCAGTTCGTCAAGATGCTGGAAGACAATGGCGCGCTCGAATATTCGATCGTCGTTGCTGCGACCGCTTCGGATCCCGCTCCGATGCAATTCCTGGCGCCGTTCACCGGCTGCGCGATCGGCGAATTTTTCCGCGACAACGGCATGCATGCTGTGATCGCCTATGACGATCTTTCCAAGCAGGCCGTTGCTTATCGCCAGATGAGCCTTCTGCTGCGCCGTCCTCCCGGACGTGAAGCCTATCCGGGCGACGTCTTCTATCTCCACAGCCGTCTCCTCGAACGCGCTGCCAAGCTCAACGAGAACCATGGTTCGGGTTCACTGACCGCTCTGCCGGTTATTGAAACCCAGGCCAACGACGTGTCGGCCTATATTCCGACCAACGTGATCTCGATCACCGACGGCCAGATCTTCCTTGAGACCAATCTGTTCTTCCAAGGCATTCGTCCTGCCGTGAACGTGGGTCTGTCGGTGTCCCGCGTGGGTGGTTCTGCTCAGATCAAGGCCATGAAGCAGGTCGCCGGTTCGCTTAAGGGTGAGCTTTCGCAGTATCGTGAAATGGCGGCATTCGCTCAGTTCGGTTCGGACCTCGATGCGGCGACGCAGCGTCTGCTCAATCGTGGCGCGCGCCTGACAGAGCTTTTGAAGCAGCCCCAGTTCTCGCCGCTCAAGACGGAAGAACAGGTCGCCGTGATCTTTGCTGGTGCCAATGGCTATCTCGACGATCTGCCGGTGCGTGGCGTCGGGCCCTTCGAAAAGGCCCTGCTGTCGAACCTGCGGAGCAAGCATGCCGACATTCTTGGCGATATCGCTAAGGAAAAGGCCTTGTCCGACGGGATCAAGGATCGCCTGAAGTCGGCTCTCGACGCCTTCAAGAAGACCTACACCGCTTAAATTCCGGCACTGGCTGGCAAGGAGCTTTCGGCGCAATGCCCTCTTTGAAAGACCTAAAAAACCGGATCAACTCGGTCAAATCGACCCAGAAGATCACAAAGGCCATGCAGATGGTCGCGGCGGCAAAACTCCGCCGCGCCCAGGATGCTGCTGAATCCGCACGCCCCTATGCCGAGCGCATGGAAAAGGTGTTGGCGGGTCTGGGGGCCGCATATGAAGGTCGTCCGGATGCGCCGGCTCTTTTGGCCGGCACAGGCAAGGACGACGTCCATCTTCTGGTCGTGGCGACTGGCGAGCGTGGGCTTGCTGGCGGGTTCAATTCCTCGATCGCCCGCATGGCGCGCGATCATGCGCACAAGCTCATCGCCCAAGGCAAGACCGTCAAGATTTTGACAGTCGGCAAGAAGGGCGCCGATATCTTGAAGCGGGGTCTGGCCAAGAACATCACCGAGCAGATTTCGCTGCGCGACGTCAAGCAGCTCGGCTATGTGACTGCTCAGGAGATCGGCAACAAGGTTCTGGCCATGTATCAGGCCGGCGAGTTCGACGTGGCGACACTGTTTTACTCGCGGTTCCAGTCGGTGATCTCCCAAGTGCCGACGGCCCAGCAGTTGATTCCGGCAAAGTTCGACAAGGCCGAGGGCGATGTCGAGGCAAAGGTCGGCTCTGCAATCTACGAGTATGAGCCCGACGAAGAGGCAATCCTCGAGGATTTGCTGCCGCGCAATGTCAGCGTTCAGATTTTCCGCGCGCTGCTCGAAAACAATGCTTCGTTCTTTGGGGCGCAGATGAGCGCCATGGACAATGCGACCCGCAATGCGGGCGAGATGATCACCAAGCTTCAGCTGAGCTATAATCGCCAGCGCCAGGCCCAGATCACCAAGGAACTGATCGAAATCATTTCGGGCGCCGAAGCGCTCTAAGGACTTAGGCTCTCGCGCTCCCGAACCGAAAAAGCCGTACAGCTTTTTCTGGGAACGCTAAAAAGACAGGGATAAAACAATGGCAGAAACAAAAACCGGCCGCGTTTCCCAGGTGATGGGCGCCGTTGTGGACGTCACGTTCGACGGCGAGCTTCCTCCCATTCTGAACGCGCTCGAAACCGACAACAACGGCAACCGTCTGGTGCTCGAAGTCGCTCAGCATCTTGGTGAGAACGCGGTTCGCACCATCGCTATGGACACGACCGAAGGTCTGGCCCGTGGCGTTGCCGTGCGCGATACCGGCATGGCGATCTCGGTGCCGGTCGGCGATGCAACGCTTGGCCGCATCATGAACGTGATCGGCGAGCCGATCGACGAAGCCGGCCCGGTCAACACGCCGACGCGCCGTGAAATTCACCAGCCCGCTCCCGATTTCGTGGATCAGGCAACGCAGGCCGAAATCCTGGTCACCGGCATCAAGGTTATCGATCTGCTCGCGCCCTATGCGCGTGGTGGCAAGATCGGCCTGTTCGGCGGCGCCGGCGTGGGCAAGACGGTTCTGATCCAGGAACTGATCAACAACGTCGCCAAGGCGCATGGTGGGTATTCGGTGTTCGCCGGCGTCGGTGAGCGCACACGCGAAGGCAACGATCTTTACTACGAAATGATCGAATCAGGCGTGAACAAGGATCCCAAGGAGAACAATGGTTCGACCGAGGGCTCGAAGTGTTCGCTGGTTTTCGGCCAGATGAATGAGCCTCCAGGAGCCCGTGCTCGTGTCGCTCTGACCGGTCTGTCGATCGCCGAAGATTTCCGCGACAAGGGCCAGGACGTGCTGTTCTTTGTGGACAACATCTTCCGCTTTACCCAGGCTGGCTCTGAAGTGTCGGCTCTGTTGGGCCGCATTCCGTCCGCTGTGGGTTATCAGCCGACGCTCGGTACCGACATGGGCGCGCTGCAGGAACGTATCACCACGACGAACAAGGGTTCGATCACTTCGGTGCAGGCCGTTTACGTGCCGGCTGACGATTTCACCGATCCGGCTCCTGCCTCGACCTTTGCGCACCTTGACGCGACCACTTCGCTCAACCGTGCGATTTCGGAAAAGGGCATCTATCCGGCCGTTGATCCGCTCGATTCGAACTCGCGCATGCTCGACCCAAACATCGTTGGTGAAGAGCACTACCGCACCGCCCGTGACGTTCAGGAAATCCTGCAGCGCTACAAGGCTCTCCAGGACATCATCGCCATCCTGGGCATGGACGAGCTTTCGGAAGAAGACAAGTTGACCGTGACCCGCGCTCGCAAGATCGAGCGCTTCATGAGCCAGCCGTTCCACGTGGCCGAGCAGTTCACTGGTTCGCCTGGCATCTATGTCGAACTCGAAGACACCATCAAGGCGTTCCAGGGTCTCGTGGCTGGCGAGTACGATCATCTGCCCGAGCAGGCTTTCTACATGGTCGGCACCATCGATGATGCCGTCAAGAAGGCCCAGAAGCTGGCTGCAGAAGCCGCTTAAGCTTTCACAAACACACGTGGGCTTTTGAGCCCACGGTTTCACTTCGCTAGAGAACGGACAGAACCATGGCCGAAGGCGTCAAAATCGAAATCG
This sequence comes from Pelagibacterium luteolum, assembly GCF_900100665.1. GTDB lineage: Bacteria > Pseudomonadota > Alphaproteobacteria > Rhizobiales > Devosiaceae > Pelagibacterium > Pelagibacterium luteolum. Next base: position 390,777 of record NZ_FNCS01000001.1, on the reverse strand, counting down.
TATCGCCCGAAGTGCTCATCTTGAGCGCAGAGGCTCGTTCGGTGATCGTGCCGGGTGCAGAGGGCTATCTGACCGTTCTCGGACCGCATGCGCCTCTGCTGACGGTGCTCAAGCCCGGTTTTGTGACCGTGACCGACACGACGGGTACAGTCACCAGCTATTTCGTGGGTGGTGGATTTGCCGATATCTCAGATGCCGGGCTCACCATTCTTGCCGAGGAAGCTCGTCCGGCAAGCGAGTTCGGTCGTGCAGAGATTGAGGCACGCATTGCGAAGGCTCAGGAGGTCCTCTCCGCCGCTGAGGGGATTGATGAAAAGGCCGTCGCACAGCAGCAGCTCGACATTTGGAAAAACCTGTTGCTCGAAAGCGCGAGCCTGAGCACGGTCCACTAAACTTAAGTGGACCATCGTTAATTTTGCAGGGGCGCCATCGGCGCCCTTTTTCTTTGTCTTGAATTGCCTTTCATGCATACAGCTGGGGCTTCTACCGCCGTAAATGCCTAAGTCCTGGATCGGGGAAACGATCATTTAATGGTCTTTCCCTTAGTTTTGCCCCAATCGCCCGTGGAGGGGGACTCACTTCGTCGGTAAGGAGCAGGCGAGCATGAAGGGCATAGCCAACAAGGTCTTGGGACGTCTGTCCATGACTACGACGATTGCAGCCATGGTTGTGGCAGCTGTCGTTCTTTCGGTCGGTGCCGTCGTTATGGCGGTGTACATCAACCTGTCAGCCAACAGCGACAACGTCGCTTACGCCACGCAACAGAGCAATATACGCACCGCTGCGACCATTCTCGGCGGCATGGGTGGCATTCAGGTGGAGTGGGACGAGGCGACGGGCGATGTCGCCGGCATCGGCACCTGGGTCATGCCTCGTTTCTATAACAATGAGGTCATGAATTCGGTCGCGCGGGTAACCGGCGAGACCGCGGCGATCTTTGCGTGGAATGCGGAAACGGCCCAGTTCGAGCAGGTGACCGGTTCGCTGGTCGATGCCGAAGGCAACACGATGGCCCTCGATCCCATTCCTGCCAATGGGGCTATCCATACAGCAATGCTGGAGCAGGGCGCGGTCTACACGGAGACAGACTTTAACGGCCAGCACTACTACTCGGTCTACCAGCCGATCACCTATCTGTCGGGTACCGATGTTTTGGGACTGCTCTATGTCGGGGTCACTCAGGACGCCATCACCGCTGTCGTTTCGGACACCATGGGGCTTTTGCTGATTGTTGCCGGCGTCGCTATCGTAGTGATGTGCCTTCTTTCGGTGCTTGTTGCCCGCCTGATTGCACGACCTATTCCTGTGCTTTCGACGGCAATGGGCAAAATTGCGCAAGACCAGTTCGATGTCGAGGTGCCCTATACCGATCGCAGCAACGAGGTGGGCGAAATGGCCCGCGCCGTGGAGGTGTTCAGGGAAAACGGCCAGAAGGTCGCGCAGATGACCGAAGCGGAGGCGGCCAGGATTATTGCCGACGCGGATGCCCGCCGCGCGATGATGGGTGAGCTCCAGGCCGCTTTCGGCGAAGTCGTAGATGCGGCGATTGCCGGCGATTTCTCGCGGCGGGTCGATGCCAATTTCGCCGATGCAGAACTCAACGGTCTGGCCGGATCGGTCAACGATCTCGTCGGCACTGTCGATCGCGGGCTTAAGGAAACCGGCACCGTTTTGGCCGCCTTGGCCGAGACGGACCTAACCCTGCGGGTCGAGGGCGACTATCAAGGCGCCTTTGCCCAACTCAAGTCCGATACCAACGCCGTCGCCGAAAAGCTCTCCGACATCGTTCTGGAGTTGCGCGGCACATCGCGGACGCTCAAGACGGCCACCGGCGAAATTCTCTCCGGCGCCAACGATCTGTCCGAACGGACCACGCGCCAGGCTGCAACAATCGAGGAAACCTCGGCGGCTATGGAGCAGTTGGCCAATACGGTGATGGAAAACGCCCGGCGGGCCCAGGATGCGTCCAAGACCGCTGCCTCGGTGACCCAGTCAGCCGAAGAGGGTGGTCAGGTCATGGATGCGGCGACATCGGCCATGGAGCGCATTACGACCTCGTCCGCCAAGGTCTCCGACATCATCAAGATGATCGATGACATCGCCTTCCAGACCAATCTCCTCGCACTCAACGCGTCGGTCGAAGCCGCGCGGGCCGGGGATGCCGGCAAGGGCTTTGCGGTGGTGGCCGTCGAAGTGCGGCGCCTGGCGCAATCGGCGGCTTCGGCATCGTCCGAGGTCAAGGCGTTGATCGAGCAGAGCGCAAATGAAGTCGATGGGGGCTCAAAGCTTGTGGCCCAGGCTGCCGAAAAGCTGGTCGCGATGCTCGAGGCCGCTCGGACCAACACCAAACAGATGGAAAAGATCGCCAGCGAAAGCCGGGAGCAGGCGTCTTCAATCGAAGAAGTCAACGCCGCAGTGCGCCTGATGGACGAGATGACCCAGCACAATGCTGCTCTGGTCGAGGAGACCAATGCCGCAATCGCCCAAACCGAAGAACAGGCGACGGCGCTCGACCGTATCGTTGAGATCTTCCGGATCGACAGGGCGACCGCAATCGGCCAGTCGCCGGCGCGATCCCAGGCTGAGCGGACCGCTCGGTCCGACGCCCGGGGCCTGCAGCAGAAGGTCCGCAACGCCGCCGGGGCTTACCTTAGCCATGGCAACGCCGCCGTGGACACCGAGTGGAGTGAGTTCTAGTTCGCCATCGGGCCAGTTGAACGCAAAAGGGGCGCAATGAGCGCCCCTTTTTTTGCCTCTAGGCCACCTAGTCGGTCTTGAAACCCGCTATGCGTCCATAGCCTTCGCAACGATAGCATGGGCATGAAGCTGGGTTGTGTCGTAAACCGGGAGTGGACTGTCGTCGTCGGTGATCAGCATTCCAATCTCCGTGCAGCCAAGGATCACGGCCTCTGCACCCTTTGCCGCCAATCCCTCTATTGCCCGTACATAGGTCGCTCTCGATTCGGGGGTGACGATGCCCTTGCACAATTGCTCGTAGATAATGGCGTTGAGATTTGTGCGGTCGACTTCAGGAACGAGCGGGGTCAAACCGCGTTCACGCAATCTATCGGTATAAAAATCCATCTCCATCGTGAACCGCGTGCCAAGCAGCCCGACAGTACGGCCTCCATCGGCGATCAGGGCATCGGCGGTCGGATCGGCGATATGGAGAAAGGGGAGTGCTGTTGCGGCCTCTATGGCAGGAGCAACAACGTGCATCGTGTTGGTAGCAAGGGCGATAAGTTCAGCTCCTGCCCGTTCCAGGGCGCGGGCCGATTGCGCCAGCCGGGCGCCGGCCTCTTCCCATTGCCCGGCGCGTTGCATCGACTCGATAGTGGCAAAGTCGACCGACTCGAGAAGTATCGGCGCCGAGTGAAGGCCGCCGCGCCGACGGGCGGTCTCACGGTTGATCTCCGCATAGTAATGCGCCGTCGATTCCCAGCTCATGCCACCGATGATGCCGATGGTCTTCACAGTGTGCCGCCCCGCAACTGCTTGGGAATATCGGCGAAGGCGGAGACGATCTCGAGATAGGCCGGTCGTTTGAAGGGCACTATGATTTCTGGGACTTTGGCGAACTCTTCCCACCGCCAGGCGTCGAACTCGGGGTCAAGGCCGTGTGCATCGTGGGAGAGGTTGATTTCGTCTTCACTCCCTTCAAAGAGAAAGGCGAACCATTTCTGCCGCTGGCCGCGGTACTTGCCCTTGAGTGCAATGCCGAGAACGTCATCAGGCAGGTCGTAGTGGATCCAGTCGGGTGCCTGCGCCAGAAGGCGAATGGTGCGGACGGACGTTTCCTCGAAAAGTTCGCGGTAGGCAGCGGGCAGCGCGTCTTCACCGTCATCGATGCCGCCCTGTGGCATCTGCCAAGGCGCGTCGACTTCAGATGTGTCAGGGCCCGGCGCGAGGATACGGCGCGCGAGAAAGACCTTGCCCGAGGGGTTGAAGAGCGCGATGCCGACGCAGTCGCGGTAGGGCATGGTTTCGCGGTTGTGCTGCACCATGAGATTTATCCTTGGATATTTGTCAAAACACTGACAGGCACCAGAAGGTAGCTGTCCTGGTCAAGTGCGTCTGCCCATTCGGCCAGCGTGCGGATGGATACGGGCAATGCCGAAAGGAGACCGATGGCATGACCATTCTGGTCGGCTGCTGCCTTGAGGACCTCCAGCTGCTGGGTTATCGCGGGTCCGGATGGATTGTCGTCGAGATGGCTCAGCGCCCGTGCAAAGGGCACGCCGTTCTGCTGGGCCAACTGCGGGGCCACCGAGCGGTTCGAACTGCCGTCATCGAGATAGGAAAGGCCGCGCAATCCGAGCTCTTCCATAATAGGGGAAAAATCGGCCGCCGATGCCGTAAAGCGCGCGCCCATATGATTAATGATGCCGGTATAGCCTTCCATCCGGCTCATCAGCCAATGAAGTTTTTCCAGATTTTCGCGGGGTGGTTGTTCGACGAGAAGCGTGTGTGGCCCTGGGTCGTTTTGCGGATAGTCGAAGGGTTCGAGCGGGACTTCGAGCATGATTTCATGCCCGTCGGCGCGCGCAGTACCCGCCAACTGCATGAGGCTCTGGCCATAGGGGGCAAAAGCCAACGTTACAGTGCCGGGCAGCGTATCGATCGCCTGTCGTGTCGAGCTGTCGTTGAGCCCGAGACCGGTGACGACAATTGCTATCAGTTTTCGACCGCCTGCACTTTCTATGCTCACCGACGGGCGCGCATAGGCCTGATGGGGTCTCGTGCCATCGCTGGCGATGCGGGGCAAGGGGCCGTCTTCTGTCATTTCAATCAGGGTTTGCTGAGGACCCAAATCCTCGCCAGCGGAATCAACAGGAGCGTTCGCGCCCAGGGTGATGATGGAGGGGCCGTTGGGCGCGTCGATCGGCACTATGGCCGGCTCAATGGGTGTCGGTGCGACGTCTTCGATGATGGGATTGGGAATGGACTGGGTGTTGACGGCGACCTCTGCGACCGGGCGCCCACCCAGCGGATCATCGACAAAGAGAATCCAAGCCCCGATGCCCAATGCGAAGGCAAGGACAGCTGTGCCGCCGATCCGCCCCCATGGCAGGTTCAGGCGTTGTCTGTCGGCTTTCCTGCGCCCGCGTCCCAGCGGCGCGTTCAAGTCATCGGTCATGCACCGGTCAGCCCTGCAACTGGCTTGCATGTGCCGCCCATAAAGGCAGCGACACGCCTGTTGACATGCAACCGCGCCGAATCAGCTCCGGCGCGGCTTCAGTCAAAGGCTATAGCACAAACTATTCGGTTTCCGAGGTTTCGACCTCTTCGTCCCCGGGTGCCGTAGCAATCACTGCGTCTGGGTCGGGGGGGAATGCAGCGTCTTCAGCTTCACCCAAAATCAAATCGATCGCGTATTGAAGCTGGTTGTCGTCAGCGCGGTCCGCAGGGACATAGACTGACGATCCAACTGTAGCCTCTTCATCCTCACCGGAGATATGTCCGGCCAGCCCGGCCTCACCAATGATTTCGTCGAGACCCTGGAATTCCTCGGGGACGTCCTGAAGGACCTGGATGTCAGGCGAAATGCCGAGCGCCTGAATGGACCGATTGTTGGGAGTGTAGTAGCGGGCAGTGGTCAACCGCATGGCGCCGTCAAAGCCCAATGGGATGATCGACTGGACGGAGCCCTTGCCGAACGAGCGTGTGCCGACCAGCGTGGCTCGGCCATGATCCTGGAGTGCTCCAGCCACGATTTCCGCAGCCGATGCGGTGCCGCCATTGATAAGGACGATGATCGGCACGCCATCAAGCAGCGCATCGAGCTCGTCGGGGCTGGCGTCATAGCGCGAGTTTTGGTTGTCGATACGCCCGCGTGTCAGAACGACCGAGCCCTGCGACAGGAATGCATCGGCCACGAACTGAGCTTGATCGACGAGTCCACCTGGGTTGTTGCGAAGATCGAGAATAATGCCTGGAGGCGCTACACCGTCGCTTTCCTCGAAAATCTCTCTGATCGATTCATCGAGTCCGGCATAGGCCTGACCCGAAAAGCGCGACAGTCGGATAATCGGGATGTCGCGCTCATTGCTCCAGCGCACTGCAGCTACGGCGATGATGTCGCGGGTGAGCGTCATGTCGATCAACTGATCGGCACCCTCGCGCGAGACAACGATATCGACTTCCGTTCCTACCTCGCCGCGCATCAGTTCCACGGCCTCATCGAGTGTCAGCCCCATGACCTGCTGGTTGTCGATCTCGACGATGAAGTCATTGGCGAGGATGCCGGCGCTCGACGCCGGGCTGTCGTCGTAGGGTGTTACGACTTTGACGAGGCCCTCTTCCATAGTCACCTCAATACCGAGGCCGCCAAACGTGCCGGACGTGTCTTCGCGTACATCGGCAAAGCTCTCAGGCGAGAGGTAGGCCGAATGGGGGTCGAGCGAGGTCAACATGCCCTGGATCGCGGCACGGATCAGTTCGGATTCATCAGGCGCTTCGATGTATTCGTCTCGAATCCGGTCAAGAACGAGACCAAACAATTCGAGCTGTCTATAGATCTCATCCTGCTCCTGCTGCGGGGACTGGGCCACCGCTGCCTGCGGGCCGATGGCAATGCCCAACGACAGCAATCCGATCAGTACCCGCTTGAAAAACACCGCCATCAGATCGATCCACTTTCCTGTTGCTCGCCGGAATGAGCGGTCCACCACCCTTCCGGATCGATGGGAGTTCCTGCCTCCCTGAGTTCAATATACAGCGCTGGTGCGTCCTCACCAGCCCGACCGTTGGTCGACGTGGCCTGTTCGCCCATGATCCCGATCGGTGAGCCCATCTGTACGAACTGACCTCGTTCTACAGATACGGAATCAAGCCCTGCCAAGACCACCGTATAGTTCTGGCCGGCATTGAGGATGACGATTTGGCCGTAATTGAGGAAGAGGCCTGCATAAGTTACCCAACCGTCGGATGGCGCTACGACACGCGCGCCGGGTTGACCCAAAAGCGTCAATCCCCGCGCCGTACCGCCAAAGCCATCGGCAGCCCCAAAAGTCGTAAGGGGGGTGCCACTCAAAGGGGGGGTCAGGTAACCCCTTGCCGATGCGAGCGGAACCGCTGGTTCGGTCCGGCTGGCGTCGGCGAAGGCCATCGCCAGAATCTCGGGGTCGAGACTGGGCACCGCCTGCCCGGCATTAGCAGCGCGGGTTGCTTCATCGGCTGCAGTGACAGCCGCAATTCGGCTTTCGAGACCCTCGATCAATTGTTCGAGAGACGTGGCGCGATCGGAAAGGGCGCGGGCTTCGGCCTCCTCCACGATGAGTTCTTCACTCAACCATTCGAGCCCCTGGGTGCGGGCCTCGATCACCGTGGCAATCCGGAGACGCTCTTCGTTGAGTGTCGTAAGATTAGCATTCAGGCGCTCGGCTTCGGCAAGCGCTGCCTGCTTTAGCTCCATAAGTGCGTTGAGATCGGCAGTCACCGTATCAGCGCGTTCCTGCAGTTGCGGCAGGACCGAGCCCAAAAGCATCGCCGCGCGCGCTGAGGCCAGAGCGTCGGCCGGATCAACGATCATGGCCGGCGGTGGCTGGACGGTAATGCGCTGCAGGGATGCGAGGAGATTGGAAATCGACTGGTCGTGACCATCGAGCCGGACGCGGATGGTGCGCTCGTCATCGAAAAGTTGCTCCAGGCGGTCTTCGATCACCCGGATATCTTCTCCCGCCAAATCGATCCGCTGGGCAGCGGCCGTCAATTCGAGGCCCAACTGCGTCGCATCCCCGTCGAGAGCTTCGATTTCGCTACGAATTTGATTGATGCGCTCGGCGTTGAGGGAGATCTCACCTTGAACGCCTTCGAGGTTTCCCGCAGCTTCCTCTGCCGTCTGTTCGAGCTGGCTTGGCGCTGCATCTTCCGCCGCTTCGGCGTCGGCCGAGGCGTCCTGGGCCATGGAGGACAGGGAAATCATGGCGAGCGCGAGCGCCAACGCGCCAAACGCAGCCTTGCGGCTCGACGCGCCAAAGGCGTTCAAACGGTTCTGACCGAGGGTGGGGACCAAGCGGGTTTGCCTCCGAATCAGCCCGGACAATAGCAGAGTGCGCCCCATCAATCGCCCCGGTGGTAGGGATGGCGGGATAAAATTGTCGTCGTGCGGTAGAGCTGTTCGGCGGCCATCATCCGCACCATCTGGTGTGGCCATGTCATTGGCGAAAACGAAACCACGAGATCGGCATTGTCCCGGATTTCGGGCGCAAGGCCATCCGCACCCCCGATGATCAGCGCGAGCGCTGGCCGGCCGGCATCGCGCCAATCGGCAATCTTTTGCGCAAAGGGTTCGCTGGCCATGCCTTTTCCACGTTCGTCCAGCGCGACCGCCGTACATTTGTCCGGCAAGGCGGCATGAATCGCCTTGGCCTCCTCGGCCTTGCGAGCCGCTACACTGGACGCACGGGATTCTGGAAGTTCGATGACGTTGAAATCGGTCAAGCCCAAGGGTTTCCCCGTCGCGACGGCGCGGTCGAGATAACGGGCCACAAGATCTCGCTCGGGCCCAGACTTCATGCGCCCGACGGCAACAATGAGAACGCGCATGCCTTAAGGGCTAGTGCGCGTCGGAACCGAATTCGGCGGCCCACATCTTTTCGATGTTGTAGAACTCGCGAACCTCGGGCCTGAAAATATGCACGATCACATCGGACGCATCGACCAAAACCCAGTCGGCAGAGGGGAGACCCTCAATCCGGGGCTTGTCATATCCATTGTCCCTGAGGGCCGTGACGATCTGATCGGCGACGGCTGCCACATGACGATTGGAGCGCCCCGATGTCACGACCATATGGTCGGACAGAGAGGATTTTCCGGTGATGTCGATGGAGATCGTGTCTTCGGCCTTGGCATCATCGAGCGATGCTAAAATCACGTCGAGCATGGGGACGCGGGCTGTGGCCTTGGGAGCGGTACCTTGTGAGACCGACTTGGAGGGCGTGGGAGCCATTAAGCCAAAACCTCCGCCCGAACAGGGGATGTATGTGTCATCAAGTGGGTTCTGTTTCCTTTGTCAAAGACCCAATGGGAACAACCAGATTTGGTTGCACCCAGCCAATATGCGTGTGCCGTGCTCGTTTGCCAAGGGCATGAGGAGCACACCTAGAGCATATTCCGATGTCGTTAATGAGACGGTAACCTTATGTCAGGGGCGCTGATCCATTGCCTTGGCGCAGGGCGGTTGACGATAATCCGCTCATCAGTCCATGAAGAAAGACCCAGGCGGGAGCCGGGCTAATGGGCAAGAGACGGGCGTCAGCCTCATCGAGACGGGCATTGGCAAAGCGCTGTGCAGCCTTTGAGAGTGGCGCACGACTGGTCGAGCCGGGCCGGACATAGACTGCGATCGGCATCATTTCGAAAATATCGTCCCAGCGCTCCCAGCGATCAAAGCTTGCGAGGCTGTCGGCACCCATGATCCAGACGAACCGCCGATCAGGCAGGGTGCGGGTCAGAAAATCTAGTGTCTGGTATGTATAAGTAAAGCCATTGGCGGCTTCAAAACCGGTTACCTTGACCTTCGGGTGGTCGACGAGCGCACGCGCCGCAATGACGCGATCGGCAAGTGGCGCGAGGTCTGAGGTGTCCTTCAGGGGATTGCCAGGGGTTACCAGCCACCAGACGGCGTCCAGCCCGAGGCGCTTGAGGCTTTCGCGCGAAACGAGACGGTGCCCGTCATGAGGCGGATTGAAACTGCCGCCGAACAGCCCAATGCGCATGCCTGGCGCGGACGGTGGTAGCTCAGTAATCCCGGCAATTTTTTGAGCTGCACTCAAGGACGGGTCTGCCCGGTGCCACGCACTAGATACTTAAAGCTCGTCAGCTGTTCGACCCCGACCGGACCGCGCGCGTGCATCTTGCCCGTCGCAATGCCGATCTCGCCGCCGAACCCAAACTCTCCGCCATCCGCAAACTGGGTCGATGCGTTGTGCATGAGAATGGCGGAATCGATCTCGTTGAAAAAGCGCTGCACGACCTCTGGGTTTTCGGCGATCACGGCTTCTGTGTGATGCGAGGAATAATGCTCGATATGGGCAATGGCCTCACCCACATCGGCCACGATCTTTACCGAAATGATTGCGTCCTCGTATTCGGTGCGCCAATCCTCTTCGGTTGCGGGCAGGACTGAGGCGATGTGGCTCTGGACCGTCTCGTCGCCCCGAATTTCGCAGCCCTTTTCGATCAGAGCGGCAATGATAGGCTCGAGGTGGGTAGCGACGACATCAGTGTGGATCAGCAGCGTTTCGGCGGCCCCGCAGATGCCTGTGCGACGCATCTTGGCATTGGCGATGATGCTCACTGCCTTTTCAAGATCAGCGCTTTTGTCGACATAGACGTGTACCAGCCCCTCGAGATGAGCAAAGACCGGAACGCGGGCCTCGGACTGCACCCGACCCACCAAGCCCTTGCCGCCGCGCGGCACGATCACGTCGATCATTCCGCCGAGCCCTTGGAGCATTTCACCCACGGCGGCGCGATCGGTCGTGGGCACAATCTGGATGGAAGCCTCGGGCAATCCGGCGTCCTTCAGCCCGGCCACGAGGCAGGCATGGATGGCGTGGGACGAATGAAAGCTGTCCGAGCCGCCGCGCAAAATCACTGCATTGCCCGCCTTGAGGCACAGCGCGCCCGCGTCGGCCGTAACGTTGGGGCGTGATTCAAAGATGACGCCAATAACCCCGAGAGGCGTTCGCACGCGCGAAATATCGAGCCCGTTGGGCCGCTGCCAATTTGCGATGATCATGCCGACAGGGTCAGGGAGGTCGGCGACAGTTTCGAGGGCGGCAACAATCGCATCGAGGCGCTTGTCATCGAGCAGCAATCGGTCGATGAACGCCGCACTCATGCCGCCCGCCTTGGCCGCTTCGATATCTTTGGCATTGGCTGCAAGAATGGGACCGCGACCGGTATCTATCGCGGCGGCGGCAGCGCGTAAGGCGTGGTTTTTTTTCTCTGCCGTTGTGTGCGCGAGTACCGATGCTGCCGCGCGCGCGCGTCGGCCCAGATCGGCCATCGCCTCGATCAGAGTGTTGGGTCGTGATGTCAGTGCGCTCACTTCTGCCTCCCCTAAGGTCCTAGTGGCTCAAGAGCACGAGATTGTCACGATGGACAAGTTCGGTTCGTGTCGAAGGGCCGAGCATGTCCTTGATCGTTTCGCTTTTCTTGCCGATCACCAAATCGGCCGCGTCGCGGTCGAGACCCACCAGTCCCCGTGCGATTTCGGTGCCGCTGAGATCGAGGACGGCTACGGTATCGCCGCGCATAAAGTCACCACGGAGCTTGACCACGCCGATAGGTAGCAACGAGCGCCCCGATTTCAACGCGCATACCGCGCCATCGTCGATGGTGATGTGCCCGGTGACCTCGAGGGTTCCCATGATCCAGCGCTTGCGCGCTGCCGTGGTGCCCAGACTTGGCGAAAACAGAGTGTGTCTCTCGCCTTCGGACAGAGCGCGCAGTGGGTGGAGCCTTGTGCCCTTCGCGATGATCATGGCCGTCCCGGCCTTGGTCGCGATCTTGCCTGCCCCGATTTTTGTCGTCATGCCGCCGCGAGAAAGATGGCTTGCCGCACCGCCCGCCATGGCGTCGATATCCGGTGTGATATCGGACACATGGGCGATATGAGCGGCGTCGGGATTGTTAGCGGGGGGCGCTGTATAAAGCCCGTCGATATCGGAGAGCAGCACGAGCATGTCGGCTTCAATCATCGTTGCGACCCGCGCGGAAAGGCGGTCATTATCGCCATAGCGGATTTCGGTCGTCGCGACGGAATCGTTTTCGTTGATGATCGGTACGGCGCCAAAGCCAAGCAGGGTGTTGATCGTCGTGCGCGCATTGAGAAAATAGCGGCGCTCTTCGGTGATATTTGGGGTCAAGAGTATCTGGCCGGTCGTTATGCCGTGTTCACCCAGATGGCTGGCCCAGGCTTGGCTGAGGGCGATCTGGCCCGCGCTGGCCGCCGCTTGGCTCTGGTCGAGCGGCAGGGTCTTGCCGGGAAGCCCCAGCAACCGGCGCCCCAAGGCGATAGCGCCAGAGGATACGATCACCACATCGCAACCGCTCTCTTTCAGACCCGCGATATCGGCGGCAAGGGCAGACAGCCAGTCCGAACGGAGCTTTCCCGTCTCGCCATCAACGAGCAGCGCGGACCCGATCTTTACGACCAGACGCTTATAGCCCGCGAGCGCATTGCCTGAAAGCACCGGTTCGGCCTGCATCAGGGCACCCATTTGTCCTTGCTGGTGTCGAACTTCGACGAGCGGGCGGCGTTTTCGGCGTTGTGATCAAGGACGGCGAGTACGGAAAAAAGGATAGACTCCACGTTCTTACCGGTCACGCCGGAGATAACGTGAACCTCCGCCCCAGATGCCTTTTCAAGTGCGCGCTTTTTGCTCTTGCGCGCCTCGTCATCGAGAGCGTCGATCTTGTTGAGGCACAGGATCTCCTCCTTGCCCACAAGTCCACCGCCATAGGCGTCAAGTTCACTGCGAATTGTTTTGTAGGCGCTTGCAACGTCGTCCTGGGTACCGTCGACGAGATGGATCAGCACGCCGCATCGTTCGACATGTCCAAGGAAACGGTCGCCCAATCCCGCGCCTTCCGATGCGCCTTCGATGAGGCCGGGAATGTCGGCCAGGACGAATTCGCGCTCGCCTGCGCGTACGACACCAAGTCCAGGATGGAGGGTTGTAAAGGGATAATCCGCGATCTTGGGTCTGGCCGCGGTCACCGCCGACAGGAAAGTCGATTTGCCAGCGTTGGGCAGGCCTACAAGTCCGGCATCGGCGATCAGCTTAAGGCGCAGCCACACCCATTTTTCTTCACCGACCAGGCCGGGATTGGCACGGCGGGGCGACTGATTGGTCGAGGTCTTGAAATGAGCATTACCGAAGCCGCCATTGCCGCCCTCGAGCAGAATTGCACGCTGACCGACCTCGGTAAAGTCGGCAATCAGAGTTTCGCCGTCTTCTTCAAAGATCTGGGTACCCACCGGTACGCGCAATACGGCATCCTCACCATCAGCGCCTGTGCGGTTCTGGCCCATGCCGTGCGTGCCCGTGCCGGCTTTGAAATGCTGCTGGTAGCGATAGTCGATAAGGGTATTGAGCCCATCGACGCATTCAACGATCACGTCGCCGCCGCGCCCTCCATTGCCACCATTGGGGCCGCCGAATTCGATGAATTTTTCACGGCGAAAGGCGATCGAGCCGGCGCCGCCATTGCCCGCGCGGATGTAGACCTTGGCTTGATCGAGAAATTTCATTGTGTCTCCAGCGCCTTATAGAAGGCGTCGCGGGTCAGTTCTGTTTCGATATGGTCGATCTCGGCATTCTGGGCAATACAGATTCGCTTGCCGATCCCTGTGCGGACGAAGCCGAGCTTTTCCTGCACGGCAAGCGAGGCCGTGTTGAAATAGAAAACACCCGACACGATCCTGTTTGCGCCGGTTGTCTGGAAGTACCAGTCGACGACCGCCGCCGCAGCCTCTGTCATATACCCCTGGCCCCAGAAGGGTTGTCCCAGCCAATAGCCGATTTCGGCCGTTCGCCCTTCTCGATGCATGCCACAAAAGCCCATAAGCCCGTTATGTTTGTCACACACGGCGAAGGTCACCATGTCGGGGGACCATTCGCGCTTTTGACGAACCAGCCAGTCCAGAGCCATGTTTATGGTATAAGGATGCGGCACGCGTGCCAAATTTTTGGTCACCTCGAAATTGTTCAGCAGCGATGCAATGCGCGGCGCATCTCGAAGTCGGGGGCGCCGAAGCACGAGGCGATCAGTGGTCAGTTCGGGCTGCTCGGTCATCAAAGCCCCGCTCCTATAGCATATGTCGCGACCGACACATCCTTGTGTGGGCCGCAATTGGCGACGCCTTCAGAGATGAGCTTAAATCCGATTTTCTCGATGACGCTTCGCGACGCAGCGTTTGTGCTGCGCGCCTTTGCGTAAAGGACAGAGCAGAGGCCGGTGGCGTGAGCCGCTTGGACCAGCGCAATTGCCGCTTCAGTCGCATAGCCCTGGCCCCAAAAGGGCTCTCCTAGCCAATAGCCGAGTTCAGGTGCGCTGTCGGGTTTGAGATGCAGCCCGATCGTTCCGATAAAGCCATCAGAGTTGCAAATCGCGTATGCATGCTCAGTCTCGGATCGTGCGTAATTTTCTACGAAGGCAACTGCGTCCGCCTCGCCATAAGGATAAGGCAAGGTGGTCATCTCATGGATTTTCGGGTTGTCGGCCAAGCGTGCTATCGCTGGTACGTCGCTCATCGCCGGCGCGCGCAGCACAAGACGGTCCGTTTCCAGACGGTCGGGCAGAGCAACGCTCAAGGGTGGCATGCGCATGGCGAAAAACCGAAACAAGAAAAGGGGAGCCGACGCCGGCTCCCCTTAAATCATATTCCAAGAGAGACGCCGGGGAGATAGTCTCCGGCGGCTCATTTGAACAGCCAGATTTATTCAGCCGCCTGGAGTGGCTGGACCGAAACAAAGCTCTTGCCGCCCGACTTGGTAGCAAAGGTTACCTTGCCATCAACGAGTGCGAAGATCGTGTGATCCTTGCCGAGGCCGACATTGGTGCCGGGGTGCCATTTGGTGCCGCGCTGGCGAACGATGATGTTGCCTGCGACCACGGCTTCGCCGCCGAACTTCTTGACGCCGAGGCGGCGTCCAGCTGTGTCGCGACCGTTGCGGGATGAACCGCCTGCTTTCTTATGTGCCATAGTGTGAAATCCTTCTCAGAATGCCGTAAACGGGTGCGGTTACTGGTCGACCTTGGCGCGCGGGGGCTTGCCAGCGATCAGTTCCTTGGCCTGTTCGACCCACTCGTCGCGTTCGATGCGGCCCTTGAAGTCGAGTTCTTCGTCGAACTTGGCAACGTCTGCCTTGGTCCACTTTGCGATCTGGGTCAGGCTGGTGATGCCGGCAGCTGCCAGCTTCTTTTCCAGTGCGGGACCAACGCCGCCGATCAGCTTTACGTCGTCTTTGAAATCTGCAGCGGGCGCGGGTTCAGCCTTGGCGGGCTTGGCTTCAGCTTTTGCTGCAGGCTTGTCGTCAGCAGCGGGTGCAGTCTCGGTCTTGGCAGCCTTCTTGGGAGCGGCAGCCTTTTTGCCCGAGGGCTTTGCGCCGCCAGTAAGAATTTCGGTGATGCGGACCAGTGTCAGTTCCTGACGGTGGCCGTTCTTGCGGCGATAGCCCTGGCGACGCTTCTTTTTGAAGATGATAACCTTCTTGTCGCGGAACTGCTCGACAACTTCGCCGGCGACCAAAGCGCCAGAAACGAGCGGAGCGCCCAACGTGACATCGGCGCCAGTGCCGACCATCAGGACGTTTTCGAAGGTGATCGCATCGCCAGCTTCACCAGCGAGCTTTTCGACGCGGACCAGATCGTTGGCAGCAACCTTGTACTGCTTGCCACCGGTCTTGATGACTGCAAACATTTGTCTTTCACCGGAGGATATACCGGTTCCCTTGGCTTTCGCACCTGACGGCGCCGCGGATAATACCCAATTAAACCGCGGTCTTTTGTGGCCGGATCTATGTCCGGCGGGCAGCCTGTGGCAGCGTATTTGAAACAAAACAAACGGCGCATGAGCAGGACCCATGCGCGTTCGCGGCCGCTTATCGTTCCAAACGCCCCAAGAGTCAAGGGGCGGCGGCGGGCTCTAGATATCGCGATACCAGTCGCGGGCGACGATCTTGGTGGCGCTATTGCCGGGCATGATGGCGATCAACGCCTCTGGCTCGGTACCCTTCTCGTCAAAGGGGAAACGGTAGTGAAAGGGATAGGCAAATTTCGGGGTTGTCTTTTCGATGCATGTGACGACCTGATCGGGGGTCATCGTGTAGGGCAGGTTCATGGGAAAAAACGCGATATCGATCGGGCCGAGATCGTCCATTTCTGGTGTCGGCTCGGTGTCCGACGCTAGGTAGAGCGTGGTCCCCGCAAAATCGAACAGATAGCCGTTGCCGACCCCTTTTTCATGGTATTTCTGCCGATCGGGCGTTGTGTTGTACATAGCGATCGCATGAACCGGAATGCCGAGTACGTCGCCACTGTCCCCATTGGCCATGATTTGCGTGCGCTCGGCCAGCGCCTCAGGCAGTTGCTCTGCGACGACGTCGGGAGCAAGAATGCGCGTATCCGGGGCGATAACACCATTGAGGGTTTCGAGGTCGAAGTGATCGCCATGGTGATGGGTGAAAACAATAAGGTCCGGCTGGCCGAATTCTTTATACCGCTCCAGACTGCCCACGGGATCGACCAAGATGGTCTTGTCATTCCATTGCACGGCAAAACTGGCATGGTGAATGGGCGCAATCTCGAGGGGCCCCTTGGCGGTCTCATAGGTATCGCGATCGGTCATCGGTTCGTCCTCTCGTCCAAATCTTTAAACAAAGTCGCTCGGTAGTGCGCCAGTTCCGCCCGGCGATGAAGCCGCGCCCAGCGCGAGAGCGACCACTCCTTTGCATCATCGCCTATATCGATGGCGGGAAGATAGACTTCAACCATTTGCGGCCCGTCTGTGCCCATCACTGCCATGGATGTGCGGACATAGTCAGCACCTTCGAAGAGATCGAGGCGGTCCAGTTCGGACTTTGAAAGATTGGATATGATCAGCCCTTCGGCGCTATGTCCCTTCGCAGGTACGAGCCCGGGAAAATGGGCGCCGGGGAAATAAACGGTGCGCCAGCCGTGGGCTTGAGCAGCCATGAGCCGGTGGGGTGCTATGGGTTTACCCGCTACGGCGTCACGCACCTCCTTGTCTCTCAAGGTGCCATAGACAAAGAGGCTGACGGCGCTGGGACAGGGCGAACGCGGCGCTCGTGACATAAAGCTCGGCTTGATCAGGGTTCGGTAACATTAACGCTGTATAGCTCGACGTCAAAAGTCTCGATTGGAAGAGTATACGCGTATGA
Source organism: Pelagibacterium luteolum (assembly GCF_900100665.1). Classification (GTDB taxonomy): domain Bacteria; phylum Pseudomonadota; class Alphaproteobacteria; order Rhizobiales; family Devosiaceae; genus Pelagibacterium; species Pelagibacterium luteolum. Next base: position 373,861 of record NZ_FNCS01000001.1, on the reverse strand, counting down.
GACTGATCATTGGCACGATCATCGTTTTGGCCTCCGTGCTAGGCGGCTACATGGCCATGGGCGGCTATCTAGAAGTGCTCTGGCAGCCTTTCGAAGGGGTCATTATTTTGGGCGCTGCCTTTGGCGCTTTCATCATCGCCAACACACGTGCGGTGCTGAAACAATCGCTTGGGGTGTTTGGCACGCTGTTTCGGGGCCCGCGGTACAACAAGCAGTCCTATGTGGATCTGCTCGGCCTGCAGTTTTCCATCTTCCGTCTGGTGCAGTCGCAGGGCCCGCTGGCACTCGAAAAGCACATCGAAGATCCTCACAATTCCGATCTCTTTGCCAAGTTTCCGACCTTCGCCAACAATCACCACGCGGTCGAGTTCATGCGCGACTACCTGCGTATGACGACGCTCGGGACCTATGCGGTCCACGAACTCGAGGCGCTGATGGATGAAGAGCTGGAAACCCATCATCAGGAGCAAGAACGCCTGATCAATGCCGTTCAGGCGGTCGCCGACGGCACGCCCGCGCTCGGGATCGTCGCTGCGGTTCTCGGCGTGATCAAGACAATGGGCTCCATCTCCGAACCACCCGAGGTGCTCGGCCACATGATCGGTGGTGCGCTTGTGGGCACGTTCCTGGGCGTTTTCTGCGCTTACGGGTTTTTTGGCCCGATGGCACAGGCCTTGCGCAACATTCACGAAGCTGAATCAAAATACTTCCTCTCCATGAAGGCCGGTCTCCTGGCCCATGTCTCGGGCTACGCCCCGGCCATTGCCATCGAGTTTGCCCGCAAGGCGGTGATGTCTGAAGACCGACCGACCTTTGCCGAGATTGAAAAGTCGACCTCCGACCTCAAACTCGCTACCCGATAAGGACTGAAGCGATGGCACGCGGCAACGAAGCGATCATCATCAAGCGGGTCAAGAAGTCCGGCCATGCTCATCATGGCGGTGCCTGGAAGATCGCCTATGCCGACTTCGTGACTGCGATGATGGCCTTCTTCTTGCTGCTGTGGCTGATTTCCATGACCACACCGGAGCAAAAGGAAGGGCTTGCCGACTATTTCGCGCCGCCCAATATTTCTCAGACGACCAGCGGTTCCGGCGGCATCATGGCCGGCACGGCGATGGACGTGGACGGCGCCATGACCGCTACAACCGACTCCCAGCGCCAGATGACCGGCGGACTTTCAAACGACGCCAGCGCCCAATCGGCGCTTGAGGGCGGCGATTTGGAGAGCGTTCCGGACTCCGCGTCGAGCGAGATGTCTGCGGCCCAGGCTCAGGTTTTCCATAGTGCCGCGGCGAGCATCAGGCAGGCCTGGCAAGAACTGCCCGACATTGCCGAGATCGCTGACAATCTCATTGTCCAGCAGACCGAAGAGGGACTCGATATCCTGCTGCTCAATCAGGAGGGACGGCCGATGTTTCAGGAGGGTTCAAAATATCCCTTCGAATGGGTGCGGGGAGCCGTGGCGGCCGTTGCGCCGGTGCTGCAGCGCCTGCCCAACCAGATTCGCATTTCTGGGCACTCGGCGGCAGGCGCGCGGTTTTCAGATCCCAGCTATGGTAGCTGGGAGTTGACCAGCGATCGCGCCAACGTGGTGCGCGGGCTCTTGGGAGAATTTGGGCTGTCGGACGACCGCATTCATTCGGTGGTTGGCCGATCAGGAAGCGAGCCCTATTTCGCCAACAATCCTTATCTGGCTGCCAACGAGCGCATCAAGATCACTGTCCTGAATGCGCCTCCGCCCATTCCTGCGGATATGAGCCTCTAGCGGACTAGCGCGGAGAATTGATCTCCGCTTCCGCCTCGTTGGGACCTCATCGGGCCGCGGCGGCAAGGCTATTCGCCCTTAAACATATTTTGCGACAGGGCCTGCAAATCGCAAAACAAGGTGTTGCCCGGTGCCACACGCTATGCCATATAGCGCGCACCCAAACGACCCAACGCGGCGGCGGATTTTACGCCCTCGTGTTCATCGATACGGAGAGGTGCCGGAGTGGTCGATCGGGGCGGTCTCGAAAACCGTTGAGCGCGCAAGCGTTCCGAGGGTTCGAATCCCTCCCTCTCCGCCATTAAATTAGGGCAACGCGTTGGAATTGTTGCCTTTTGTGATTTTAACTCCCCCCTCGCCCTCAAACTTACCCTCAAAGCGCGCGGCGCTTGAGTGCGGTCGGTGACGAAATGTCCGTTTTGGACGTCAACCATGATCGGGTTAATCAGTTCGTCCGCGCATTGGATCTTGATTAGAGGCGGGGCGGCTACTAGCTCCGGGGCTAGTCATTGAGGCAGGCCCCTTTCAGGAGTTACGCCTATTTGCGCCTATTTTACGCTGGCCTGGCGCATGGAGCTCGCGCGTGGTGACTGGGATAAAATCTTCCCGGCCCGAATGGGCGCCGATATTCCCCGTTACAAAACGGCCCCGAGACGGCAAAGCCCGCCTCGCGTGCGCGCGCGTACTGGTCCGCAAAATCCCACGGCCCTGGTGTTATCATCTGGGGAAGAGACGCCGCCCCATTTTAAAATCGGCTGGGTGTTGATTTCTTTTGATTTTTTTTCAAACGGCAGGCCGCTTTTACGGCGTCCAAAAATTCAGGGTGCGCCGCTTTTTATGCAGTGACAAAAACTCTTTGCCCGCTGCTGGGGCTCGAATTAAATTGCCCCAAGGCGTTGAAATGGCTGGCGTGGCCATCCCCGTTGTTTCCCCGTTCTTTCGGGGCGGCGCTCCACTATCCCCCACTAATTTAGTAGAGATTGCCCAGCCCTTTTATGGGGTCGCTAAATTTCCCGCATGACTTGTTTTCAAGCGCTAAGCTATTGACCGATATGGCCTGACCCGAGTCAGCTCGCCAAGCTCTTGAGGCCATTGCCGGAAAGCCGATTAACTCCCACCACCGAAACGCGGTCGCGATGTTAGGTTTTGTAAGGTTCTGCCCTGCCTGTTTCCGTCCTGTATTATCAGGCGATCACTCTGGCGGGCCTATCGGCCAAGCCTCAATCGCTCCAGCGCCATCGATCGGCAAGCCGGTACGCGCCACGTTTGCCGCCCCTCTTGGCCCAGCCCAAAGAATGTGGCCTCTCTGTCATAGATCCTTTCGGCCCTGCGGCTCAGGTCGAGATAGCGAAGGGCCGCCCGTTCGGCTCTCCAGCGCAACCACCGCATGACATAGATTCGTGCCCAGCTCTTGGCCAGTCGAGGGGCTAACATTGGGCTACCTCCAGAGGTTTGAGGTCGGGACAGCCAAGCTCGCGCAAACGGGCAAGAAACCGTTGCCGCGCTCGTTCGGTCGGCAATTGGTCCAGCCACTGCCAAGGCATCAAGTTTCCCTTGGCCTGGTTGCAGCCATCGCACGCCCAAACCGTGTTGGCTGCATGCCAAGAGCGCGGGAAATACCACCGCATGCGGCGCAAGGCCCATCGCGAAATGATATTGGTCGCGTGTAGGTGAAAGGGGGTCGCCTGGGGTGCGTGCGGCCAATAGGAGGCTGTCGCAGTAGAAGCAATACCGCTGCTCTCTCGTCATGCTGCCCGCCTCGCGCGGCCCTGTGGTGTGGTCATCATGACCATCCCTTGGGAACATGTGAGGGCCATGCCTGCGCTTGGAGCGTGAGCGGCCAGAGCTGGAGGGTGAGTGCATGACACACATACTCTTCTCACCTGTTTAGCGGGTCGCTGGTCACGCCAGAGCGAAACCGGGTTCTCCCACTGGTCGGGCTCGTGCTCGTCGTCGCTGTCGGGCTCCAAGTCAGTGTCCCCGTCCATGGCATCGAGAAGGGCAATAAGCCGCTCGATTTCGCTCTCGATCTCGGCGCGGTTCATTGGCTGGCCTCCAGCACCTTGCGCAACTCGTCTGCTGCCCGGATTGTCTCGCGCGATATGAGCCCGCCATTGCCGCCGACAAACTGGCCGGCAACCATGCGCCCATGCTGGTCAAAGTCCACCGCATCGAGCAGGGCTTTCGCCTTGAGGGCAAGCGTAGTGGGTTCGGTCATGACAGCACCCCAACGCGCTTGCCGATACGTGTCTCTAGGACGTACTCCAACAACAGCCTGTGCTCACCGGAGCAGGAAACCTTAAAGGTTCGGGCTCCATCGATCACCGCGTCTGTCAGCTCGACGCGGTAGTGAACGCGCCCGCCTGTGACTGTTTCCTGCCCGCTCTCATAGATCCCGTCGCCTGTGTATCGCCCTGTGACGCGTCTGGCTGTAAGGGTCAGGTAGTCACCAGCACATTTAGGGTGCGCTAAATGCCAATGGCTAATCATCGGGTCCAATTCCTCGGCAGCGCGCTTCAACTCGGCAAGGTGCCAGTCAAAGCGCTCTTGCGCGGTCTGTTCGCCCCCATTGGCTGGGGCTGAGAAAAGAGCGACCGGCGCTGCCATTGCTCCAGGGAAGCATTTGAGAAGGTTGCGGCGTTTCATTTTGCATTCCCCTCGATTGATGCCTTTTCTGCAGCGGAATAGAATTTGTCGTTCAACGCCTTTGTCTCGCCCATTAGGAGGCCGACTGCATAAATCAGTGTTTCGGCGCTATCCTGGCTGACTGTGACGCCTTCGCTCTTTGTTGCATTGAGTAGGCCCGCGTAGTCCAGCGATTGCCATATCAGATAGGCGAGGCGTGGCAGGTCGGCTATGTCGCCTTCCATCTCCACAAAATCACCCCAAGAAACGGCCTTTGCGCCGCTTGCGCTGCGACGGGCACCGCTGTGTACTTGCTGCGAAACCATAAGAACCTCCATCGGTTTGGTTGAAAGCTCGGGACAGGTTGCCGCCTGCCCGAACCGCTTGTTTCAAGGGGCGCTATACCGCTGCGATGCGCAGCAAGTTCCTTGCAAACGTGCCTGCCCAATCCTCCTCCAGTGAGGCCATAAGGCCCCACCCATCGGCTTTCCAGACGTCCAAAGCCTGCGCTTGGATGACAACTCCCTCCATAGTTTCGGGGCGTTCGGCCATGATGTTTGAAACCACTCCCACCACGGCCTCTAGCGCGGCGCACTGACGGCTCGAAATTTCCCGGACACGCGATGCAGTACGGACGAAATCCTTTTCACGCTCATATGTCGCAGCAATCTGCTGGAGGTCCCGAAGCTGTTCGAGCTCGGCTTCCCAATCGTCACGGGTTGCTTCCGCCCTCCATCCGGAATGGTTCAAGAATACGTGGAATGGGCGCTCCGGGTGTTTGCGCTTGCGGGCAATAGCCTTGCGAACGGTAGCGATGTCGGTGCCCAGCCCATCGGAAGTCAGAACGTGCCTGCGCTCTGTATGGCCCTTGAACGTCTCGGCAGCTTCGCCCCATCCGCCCGGCGTTGCGTTGATTGCTTCGGGTGCATCTGGCCACTGGTGGGCCCAATCCCTGCAACACCCTGACAGCGCGGCCTTGGCCTGTTTCATTTCGCGGATGGCCTTGGCGAATTGCTTGGCCAGATTGAGCAGCGCCGGGTTTTCGGCTGGGGCTGCGGGTGCCATCGCTGCCACTGGGGTGGTGGCGGCTGCGCTTGCGGCGGCAAGTCCGAGTAGGACGCGGCGGCGGTTGGTAACAAGTGAAGTGTTGGCCATTGGTCGATCCCTCCTAAAATCGATGCTGGCCCCGCCTATGCGGCGAGGCTAAAGAGTTGCGCGGAAAGCTGGCCGTGAGCGCGCCAGTCAACGAAGTCCGCCGTTTCCAGCGCGCGAAGGTCGGCGCGGATTTCAGCGGCGCGGCGCTCCAGAGCATTGCCGCTGCTGAGCTTGGCAGCCTCTTGCGCCTCGATCTGCGCTTGCATGGCGAGGGCGCGGCATACGTCCCAAGCGCATGAAAGGTGCGCGGCAAACAACTTGCGGCTGAAAGCGAAGCCCTGGCCAACCTGTTTGCGGTACTCTGCCCAAGCCATCGTCATTACCTGTTTTTTGATTTCCATCGTCCTCACTCCTAGTAACGTTAACCGTTAGACACAACGCTAACCGTTACTTAGTGACTTGTCAAACGGTTTCCGTTATAGACAACGAGGAATGTTATTCAGCAAGGAAAGCACATGACACCGGAGCAATGCCGCGCGGCGCGGGCACTCGTTGCAATGTCGCAAGACGATTTGGCCAAGACAGCCAATGTCGGGAACTCGACCGTTCGGAACTTTGAGGCTGGCCGATCGGTGCCAGTGGCCAACAACCTGGCCGCGATGAAGTCGGCACTTGAGGCAGCCGGTGTGCGCTTCATCCCTGAGAATGGCGGGGGCGCTGGTGTGCGTCTGGAGAAGCCGAAAGGGAGCGCGGAATGAGAACGCTTGCGATAGCCCTTTGCCTTGGCCTTGCTGCATCGTCTGCAGTCGCTCAAGAAACAACCATTGAGCTTAATGACGGAGGAGACACCCTTTCCATCGTGCAGGACGACAACCAACGGAACGTCACTGTTGCATTGGGGGGCAACTTTTCGGACTTGCTGAAAGTCACTGTGGCAAACGCCGCTGTTGACCCTAGCGCGGTCTATGTCGGCCCCTTGTGTGGGGGCTGTGACCCTGTGGCCTTTGTCCCGGCCTATGACCGTTCCTCGACTTACGGGGCCGTTACTGGCGTTCTGGCATGGTCCTATGCCGATGGCGCGCTGTGGCGAATGACTGTGCTGCCTCTGGAAGTGCCAGCCCTTAGCGATGTCGATGGCGATGGCTTCCCCGAGTTAGTGGAAACCTTCAACGGTGATGTCGTGCCCTATAGCTTCGATGGCGGGTTTCTGACGCCTCTGGAGGCGATCGATTGATTGCCTATGATTGTTTTTCAGCCGGGGTGCCGGCTGTTTGGATAGCGTCAACGCCGACAAGAGGGCGAATCTTTCGGAGGTACGGGGCAGCTATTTGCATGTGCCCAATGGGGTCCGACGCATAAGCGGGCATCCTTGGGGGCTGCCATCCATTCCGTCGCAGAGCTGGCCAAAGCTCAGGCTGGAGGCGGTCGAGGTAGTCAAGCCACATCTCTGGGCAAGGGCTGGAGATAAGCCCGTAAGCGATGTCTAGCATCATCTCATAGCCGTAGGCGGCGTCACCAATCGCTTGCCGCAATGGCACAGTGACCAATGCGCTCTCGATGCCGGTTGCCGCCTGGGGCGTCTCGTCGCCTTGAAGCTGGGCTTGCTGTTGGTCGAGTCTCATGGGCTACCCCTATGCCTTATGAAGCGCTCCGCCCGAACGCATATGGTTTTCGATCTTTTCGCGCATGGTCCTGCCCTCGGCATTGCGAAGCGCAGCCATGTTGGCGTCCCGAACCGATGCGTTGTAGTTGCCCGAGCCGACGCGCGGCTTCTGGGACGCCGTGAGATAGCCTTCCCGCGTGCCCGATGGCCCGACCTGAGTTGCCCGCACCGACCGCCCTTCTGGCCTCGACGTAGAGAACGTTGGGGCAGGCATGACGCGGCGCGAAAACAAGGCGCTGATCGGGTCCGCGCCTTCGCCCATCCGGTCCTGAATCTGTTGCCTGAATTGGGGCAGAACGCCCGCATCACCCGGCAAGAAGCCGCGACCGGTCAGGAGATTGGCCCCCATGCCCAAGAGCCCGCCGTTCTGAGCGAAGTTTTGCACGCCGCCGACAAAGGCCTCTAGTGGGTTCGCGCCGACTGTTTCGCCTGCGAACGTCGCCATGGGTGGCCTCTGAGGCGGCACCGGCACTTGTGGAAGTGCTGCGACCTGAGCAGGGGCAGGCGGGGGCGCGTACTGAGGAGCCGATAGCCCAGAGGGGCGCATTGGTGGCACAGGAGCGCTTGCCACTTGTGTGGGCGCGCTCGATCGGAGAGGCGGCAAGTCAGCCGTTAGAACTGGTGCTGCGGTCACTGGGTCGATAGGCCCCGGCACACCCGGCGTCGCCACTGTCGGCAAGCTGTCGGGCCAAGGGAATGGCACGTTGCCCATTTGGGTTCTGGGGTCGGCTTGCGGCAAAGGCGGCACTGCCGAACCGGGCCGATACTGGTCGATGATGGCATTGTAGGGCCCCATGTCGGTTGCGGGGTCCATGACGCCAGACGATAGGACGTTGCCTAGCGAGGCCATTGTGCGCTGCGGATAGGCAGGGGCTGCACTGCGCCCCCCTCGCGCCGATGGCGTTGACGGCGCATTAATCGGCGGGCGCGGCGGGGCCATGGGCGGCGTAACAGGTACGGGGGCAGAGCTTGCCACCCGACCACCTCGCGCAGAGGGTGTGCTTGGCACCTGTGCCGGGACAGCCGGGACCATGCGGGGTTGGCGCGCGCTTGGCGTGCTAGGCACGTTCACTGGCAAATCGGGAGCCGATCGAGGGTATCGGCCAGAAGGCGTTCCCGGCGTGCTTTGCTCCATCCAGGCTTGATAATCCAACCAGAGGTCTTGCGTGGGGCTCGTCGCCTGGGGGTCTGGGCCATAGGCGTCAATAACGCGCTCGTTGATGTTGGCGTCATTGAGCCTTGGCAAAACCTCATCGGGGACAGCGCCGGCAAGAGCGTTGATTTGCCGCGAGGCCATGCGAGGATCGCGCCGGGGGAGCTGCGGGGGCAGGGCTGGCGGCGCAGCCTGGGTTGAGCCTGGCATATAGGCTGCAAGGGATTCCGGTCGCGCTGGAGGGCTGCCGCCACCCATTGCCCCGTCGATGGCCGCTAGAGCCGTTTCGGGACGCCTGGGGGGCGTTGGAGGCACGCGCGGGGCAAAGGTCGCCTCGACTGGTGTAAAGCCCTCTGTGGTGCCGTGGACATGCGTAAATTGCCCCTCGCCCACCCTTGGCCCCGACAAGGCCGAAACCCACCCACGATTGTTCGGGGTGATTGCTGCAGGGTTGGCGTAGTGCAGGCCACCGCCGATTGTTGACGGTGCCCCCGACTGCCTCGACTGCAAGTGAGAGGCGGCAAGGTCGCGAAACTCAGCCGGCACCACGCTTGCGGGAATGCTCGCAACCTCGCCATAGGGGTTTAGGTTGGAAGGGCCGGTTATCTTGCTGAATTGCCGCCTCTGGTTTGCCACCCCCTCGATGGTGTTGGGAAACTCTGGCGAAGCCACGCGGTTTAGAACCGTATCGATCACGCCTTGGGCTTGGCGCGCGTACTCTTGCGGGTTGATGGCCGCAAGCCGATGGTCAACCTCGGTTGCCGCCAGTCTGATGAGTAGCTCTTGGTCGCGAGGCGAAAGCGTGTTTAGATTTGCCATTGGTTAGAGCCCCGCAAACAAAGTGAGCCTTCATGCAACCCGAAGAACCGCGCTATGACGCCTGGCACTACATTGGCTATGCCATCGCCGTGGTCGTCCTGGCCCCCGTCTTTTTCTGGCTTCATGACAGCCGAATTGTGCATGAGTGGATTGCCCCGTTCTTTGGCGGTTAATCGGTTGCGGCCATGACAGCCGAACCGCGCGCCACCGCGCCAATGCCGCGTTGGATGGCCTCTAGAGCCTGCATGTGTGGCTTGCTCAGCATGGCGTTCGCGGTAGCCCGCTGGATTAGCGCGGGGTCGCCAGAGGCCAGCATTTCGGCCACACGCTGCAGGATGGCGTCGTCTGCTTTCTTGCCAAGAGACTGATAGCCCCTGCGCCCTGCCATTGCCATCATGCCAACCGTTAGCCCGGTTGAAAGGTCGCCAGTCATTAGGCCGCTAAACCCGCCAGCGCCTGCCCCCATGGCACTGGATAGCCCAAGCTCTTGAAGCTGCCGCGTTGTCGTGGAGCCCCCAAGAGCAGACCGCCCCCGTTCCATGATATCCTCAATGCGGACAAAGGCTTCCATCTCCCGCGCCTTCCTGGGGCCTAGGACTTCAGCCAGAAGCTGCTTGCGCGCCGGCGTATCAAAATAGCGCATCATATTGACACGGTTGTTCCCTGCCCGGACATCGTCCATGATCTGGGACACAAGGCCAACCTCAAAGGCTCTCCGATCTGGAGGGGACAGCTTCCCCAGTGCGGCTAGGGATTCATCGATCGCCTTTGGTGCCCTCCAAGCATTACGCCCTGCGTCTAATGCGTTTTCTGCCCCGAAGAATGAGGATGCCCCTGCCCGCGCTTTCCCATAGGCCGGGACCTGTGCATCAAGGGTTGAAACAAGCCGGGTTTTGACGGCCATAAGGTCACCGGACAAGGACTTGTCGCCGGACCTCTGAGCTACGCCGATCTGGCTGTCGAGGTCTCGCTTGACCATGTCCCAGAACGCCAGGTTCGGGTAAGCCTCGCGCCCGTTTGAAGATGCGACCCGATAGATACCATCGCGGCCTTGTACAAACGGATTGCGAATAGCTACCTGGCCGCTCAAGGCCTCAAGGTTTGACGATCGACGCCCAACGTTTGCGACGGATCGCTGCACTGCGTCGGACTGCATCAGGTTTTGCAGGTCGCGATTCCAGACGACTTGCGCTTGAGGGCTCGACATTGCGCGCTGATAATTTACGTCATTGACGGCCCGGGCCACGGTGCCGATTTCCTCACGCCGCGCCAGATCCGAAACGTCACCGCCCATCACGCGGTTGAAAAAATCGACTGTTCGCCTCGACTGCATGCCAAAGCGCTCATTGACCGCGCTGGTAACGGTGCCCAGAGCATTGGGGTTGCGGTTCGCTGCAGAGCGCATCAGGGAAAGCGTCGTTTGCCCGCCCCGGTCCATGTTTAGGATTGGCTGGCCGTTAAGGCGTGCCGCTGCCTCGTCGGCCTGGGTCAGCATTGGAAGGCCACCGGACTGGTCCACACCGCGAGCAGCGGACAGACGGAGCGCCGCCAAATCGTCCACGTTGCCCCCTGTGCTGCCGCGCAAGGTGTTAAACACGTTCTGCCCTGCCCCGCCCGCCGATGATGCCAGCGCGGCCACACCTGGGACGGCTGCCCCCAAGCCTGCCCCGATGCCGGTACTTGCCGCAATGTCGGTTGGCGTGCCGCCTCGCGCTGCCGTATCGAGCCCCGAGACGACGCCGCCCGACGTCCCAGACGCCGCAACCCGCGCGCCAAGAGAAGGGCCGGTAACGCCAAGAGCCTGCGCCCCCAGCGTTGTCCCGCCTGCGGCCAGCATGGGCACCACCGCGCCGCTGATACTGCCCGACGCTGCCGTCATGGGGAACTGCTGAGCTCGCTGGTCGCGGTTCGCCGTCAGTTGCTCGCGCATGGCAGCCGGGTCTTGCCCTGTGAGACGCCCGCCGATTTCAGTGGTTGCGAGGTCGCCAATTCCCTGGAGCGCCGGCCCCGCGATCGGAATCCCCGAAATAGCGTTTTCTGTCCAAGTCAGCCCTGCCGCTGCGGCCTCGGCAAGCGGGTTGGCTTGCTGCGGCGCGGGGGTCTGCTGGGCTGGACTGTGAGAACCGCTTGCGGCAATCTCGCCACGGATGGCCTGCCGCTCGGCTTCACTCATCGCCTGATATTCGGCCATCGGTATCTGTCGCCCGCCCGCGCTTATCGTCGGGTTGGCGGGGTCTTGCTGCTGTTGCGCCCCCAGCCCGACACGCTGGTTGAACTCAGCGCGCGGCATGTCGCTGTAAAACTTGCTATAGAGCGCGTCGGCAAGCTGCTGGTCGCTCAAGTCCTGATATTGCGGGTACTGCTGGCGGATTTCAGCGATCGAGGCCATTAGCGGATTCCTAGAGGGTCAGAGCTGCCACCGGCACCACCCGGTTGGGGCTGGCCATTGACCTGGAAAGGTGCCGTGCCGCCCGAAGCCCGCAAGGCGTTCTCTTGGTTGATAATCGCCTGGGGAGACATGCCCGCTTCAAGGGCCTCTTGCGCCCTTTGGCGAGCGAGGCGCTTGTACTCGATCGTTGCGGGGGTATCGCCTGGGCGGGGTAGGAACATGGCCCCGTAGTTTTGCATTTCGTATTCTTGGATGGCCGCGCCCGAGTCTTTGCGCAGGATGGCCGCAAGGAACTCGCGCCCCGCCACATCGGCCACCTGATACTCTGCGGACTGCTGCCCGCGAATGAGCCCGGTTGGGTCGTTGCCCATCGCGCCTTGCACGAAGTTGGTTAGCTCTGTGTCGTACTCGTTCAACGTCCCGAGTGCGCCCGCCGCGCGGGTAGCATAGACCGCGTCCTTGCTTTGCTGCTCGGTCAAAGGGCGCGTGCCACCGCCCTGGCTGAAAGTAACCCCGCCATCCGGCGTTACCGAAAGCGAGGTGCCACCAGATCCGCCCGAAAGCATGAATTGCTGATATTCCGGCGTGCCCGGCGCTAGCCCTGCCTGGGCAGCGCGCCATTCAAGGTTGCGCTGGGTGTCGGTCGGGGTCGGCGCTTGCGAGCCCGCGAAAATTGTGTCGAACTCGCCCGTTGCCGTGTTCACACGTAGCAGGGAATCCCCAACCGTCCGCAACTCAAACGGGTTGCCAGCGGTGCGGTCGGACATGTTGCGAAGGATCGAGGTCCACCCGGTTTGGGGGTCCATCCCGCCTTGCTCCACAAAATCGGCAATGTCGCCATAACCGCGTTCGCGCATTGCGCCGGCTGCCTTGAGAACCGCCTGCTGTCGGTCGGCCTGCTCTTGCTGCAGCGTCTGGTAGGCCGTGTCTTGTTCGCGCCCTTGCATCATGCCTTGGACGGCACCCGCCATTCGCCCCTTGGCCGTGTCGTGCCCGACCAGTCCGGCCCCGAACCCCATTATTGCGTTGCGTCGTGGATTGAGCCAGTTGGCGAAACCACTGTCGCCCTGGCCCATCATGTCTAGGAGACCTGTGCGGTTCTGCTGGGTCGCCATGGCCTAAGCCTCCATCGGTTCGCGGGGGCTGTTTATGGCCTTGTCGATCGCCACGCGCATGAGCTGGCTGACGCTGACGCCTTTCCGTGCCGCCGCTTCAAACGCCTGGCGTTTCTGCTCGGGGGTGATGGCGATATGGAGCCGGTCGTCCAAAGGGTCGCGGGTCTGAAGTTTCGAGCGCATTTTGCGTTCCTCGCGGGCAAATCGAATCTTGTGCAAGACTAGCACAAAAACAGGGTTCCAGAAAGCTAAGTTATTGATTTGTAAGGCTTTGTTATATTCCGTAAGTGGCTGTTAGATGCTGTCGTTCACGCTGCTTTTTTGGCCTCATCTCTCCAGCCAGCGCCATCACCATCGGCCAGCAAATCACCCGGCACCCGGCACCCGCTCTGCCCTGGCATCGGCCCCCACTTCTGGGAATGCCACATGCGGTTAACCCGCGCGTGCTCCAGGCGCATCCTCCACCGCTCGGGGGTTTCCAGCTCGGTCACTGTCTCGCCTGTAAAGCTCTCGAACATGCGCCCGTTGAGGTAGCCTTGGACATGCTTGACCTTGCGGTCGGGCGTTCTCGCCAAGAGGGCCTTATAGGCGGGGATAGAGGCCACCGCCTGGGCTTGCTGTGTTGCGGTGAGCCCCTGCCAAGCCTTGAAGCCGTCTAGCTTGGACATGCCTTGGGTTGAGGGGTAGTTAGCCCAAAAGCCCTCATACTCCGGCGTGTAGGCTTTCCTTGCTTTCGATCGCTTCTGTCCATCCGACAAAGTAGATACGCTAGTATCTACTTTAATGGGTGTGGGTGTGGGTGTGGGGGCATCGCTGGGGCATGCTTCCGGCATACCTTCCGGCATTGCCACGGCATCAGCTTTTTTCGTTCTATTCCAACGCTTTGCGGCTTTGTCGCTCTGCGACTGGCTTTTTTTGACTACATAAGCGCGTTCATCGAGCAGTCGGGCTTGCGTCCATTCTCGCTTGCGGCCGTCAAGGGTCCAGAATGCCATTACCGTGTCACGATTGACTGCCCATCGCTCGCTGCTGAGACAGGCCAAGCGCGCCAAGGTGTCGTCATCATCTGGCAAAGCGCAAGACGGGCGCCGCCATGCTTCCATGAGCAGCAACAAATAGGCCCCATGCTGCTCTGCAGACAGGTGGCGCGTGTCGGCTAGGTACGCATCAGTGAAGAGGGGCAAGGCTGGGAATTGTGCCATAGCTCGGGTTCTTTCTATGCTGCGGCTTCGTGTGCCCGCGTGGCATTGCCGACGCTGGAAACGGCCATGTCCATAAACAGATCGATCGTGCATGTCGGGCCATTGCGCTGCTTGCCGATAATCAGCTCTGCAGCGTTGCGAACGGCGCTCAGATCGGCCTCCCATTCAATCCGCTTGTCGGGGTCGTCTGGCCGCGCGCGCTCCAGGTAATAGGCCTCGCGATAGAGGAAAAACACGCTGTCGGCGTCCTGCTCGATGTTGCCAGAATCGCGTAAGTCCATAAGGCCTGGCCGCTTGTCCTCTCGGCTTTCAACGCCTCGGCTGAGCTGCGACAAGAGCACCACCGCAATCTCATACTCTCGGGCCAGCTCTTTGAGCCCGTCTGTGATTTCGCCAATCTCGTTGTTGCGGTTGCCGGCGTAGCGGGTACTGGGCTTCACCTTGCCCAGATGGTCCACTAGCAAGAGCTGCATTGGGCAGCCTTGGCGCTCTGCGGCCTCCAGCATGCTTTCGGTTTTGGCGCGCATTTGCGCCATGGTGAGCCCCGACTGGTCCTCAAGGATGATAGGCAGATCCCGAAAGCGTTCGCGCGCGCCCTCAATGGCCCGCTCTTGCGCCTCGCCAATGTCCCCCTTGATGATGTCCTGATAGGGAACGCGCGTGCCCGATAGGTTGGCGATCGAGCTGGCGAAGCGCGCGCCCAACTTGGCGTTGTCCATTTCGAGGGAGAAGAAACCGACGCCATGGCCAGCCATTGCAGCGGCCCTTGCAAACTCGATCCCTATTGTCGTCTTACCCATGGACGGACGGGCTGCCATTATGGCGAGGTCGCGGCGATGAAAGCCGCCTGTTGCCCGGTCGAGGTCCACAAGGCCCGTTGTGATGCCTCCTAGCCCACCGCGCGCCCGCGCTTCTCTTGCCTCGTCCAAGGCAGCCCCCACCGCGTCACCAATAGCCATGCAGGTTTGAGTGCGCGCACCCTTTCCGGCCCTGGCTGCTATTTCGTCTAGGGTACCCATAAGGGACACGGCCAGCCGCTTGTGGTCGGTCTGGGGGTCGCGTGCCGCCTCGGTCGCGGCTGCAACCTCCAGGCCCATCTCTATGCGCGCCCATTGGCTTTTGACGGCCCGCGCGCCCCGGATCAGCATTGCCCCGCCCAAGCTCCTTTGCCCGACTATGCCGGCAAGGTATGGCCCCAGCTCGCCACCCGTTTGGCGCTTGAAGGATTCGAGCGTTTCTTTGGGTATGAGCTTTGCGACGGTAGGTAGCGCGGTCGTGCCATAGCGCTCGCTTGCCACCCGGATTGCAGCCATGATTTCGCGATGGATCGGCTCAAGGAAACAATCGTCTTCCAGCTCGGACAGCACGCCGCGATGGTCGCCCCCCGCAAGGATGCCGCCCAAAACGTCTTGCTCGATCTCGGCAACGTAGCCCCAACTCTCGAGAGTCATTGCGCACCCCCAAGCTGGCGTTGACGGATCGCCCTAGCGATGATGGCGGGGCACTCAGCGCGCCCCAACCCGAATTTGTCTTTGAGGGTGACAGTCAAGGGCTTGTTGATGGCCTGCGCCCAATTCGCAACAAGCCACTCCACCGCCTCATCTGCCCGCTTGTCGGCCTGGGCTTTCATGCTGCCTCCAGCCGACTGGGGCGAAGGCCATCGGGGAAGTCGCGGCGTCCGGTTGGGCTCTGGAGCCATTCGGTGAGGTTGCCCCCTGCGACGGTCACGCGGCTATGCAGAATGTAGCGTCCATGATGGCCGGCGAAGTCGCCTTCGTGGGGCTCGTCCCTCGTCTCGATCGCAACGCCGCTGCGCCGCAACAACATGATGTATTGGCTCCAACGCGGGGCTGGTCGCTCAATCACGGTAATCCCTTTCGGGCCGGCATTGAGCAAGTGCAACAAGGCCCACGCAACGCGCCCCACTGCGGTAAACGATGCCGGGGGCTGGCCTTCATGGTGGATGGTAACGGTCAAGGTGAGTTTAGACATGTTCGGGTTCTCCGATGCCAGCGAGACGGGCGATTGCGTTGCAAGTCGAGGCGGGCCGGCCAGTGCGGGAAAACACCAGACGGCCACCGCTCGTTAGCCCGCGCTGGGGCTCGCAATCGCGCTCGGGGGGAGTTGTGGGGGATAGGTCGGCCATCCAGAAATTAGGCAAGCCGGTATCGTTGCGCGGCAAGGCGCGCTCGTGGTATAGCGATGTCATGGAATTATCTCTCTGGCCCCCGGCTCTTGCCGTTGGGGCCTTTCTTTTGGGTTTTGGTTAGGCGGCGTTCGCCTCGGCCTGGGGGTCGCGGCCTGGCAGGCTATCAAGCCATGCCTGGGCATCGGCTGCGGTAACGACTGTGCGCGATCCCATTTTCTTGGCCTTCAACTCTCCAGAGTTGACAAGGCGGTAGAACGTCCAGCGGCTTACGCTGAACTCGGAAAGGAAGTCGTTCACAGTATAAAGCGGCTTGCGAAGCATGGTCACACCCTCTTGAGGCAAGTTGTTCTGACACGAACAAACTAGCTGCCACCGGGGGCTTACACTTAGGGATTTATAGCCGACGCTTTCGCCGCCTATCCGTCCCCATCGGAGCAAGGGGCGGGGCGGTCTGCCTCGTATTGACGCTGAGCAGCAATGACTCTTGCGGCCCATGTTTCGGGCTGAGCTGGTGGCTGCCGCATCTGCACAGGCTCTCTTTCGCCGCTTGGCTTGTGAAGGGTAGGGATATAG
Source organism: Pelagibacterium luteolum (assembly GCF_900100665.1). Lineage (GTDB taxonomy): Bacteria > Pseudomonadota > Alphaproteobacteria > Rhizobiales > Devosiaceae > Pelagibacterium > Pelagibacterium luteolum. The sequence continues at coordinate 357,310 of NZ_FNCS01000001.1, read as the reverse complement.
CCGTCCACCTCCATGGCGATTTGCGTCACCATTCCGCCAGTCCCGCCTTCAATCTTTGAGGCCCCAGTTGGCAGCCCGATCGAGCGCATCCACTCCGTAAGCAAGCCGACAAACTCGGTAAAGGCGCTCCCGGCTGTCTCGTGATGCTCGCTGCCCACCCGGAGCCTCTTTGCAAAGACTGACGCGGCGCTGGAGAACTGGCCAAGGCTTTCGATGAAATCAGGCACCGGCCTGGGCCGTGTGAGCCAGCCGTTGAACCGCCAGCGGTAAATCATCGAATCGGCTTCATCCTCGGGGGCCTCATACCCGGCATCTTCACAAATCACCGCTATGTCGGCCCGCATCGCTTCGGTGTCGTTCTCGTGCTCGGCTTCGAGGTCTCTTAGCTCAGCCCACCTGTCTGCCACCCGAGTAGAGACAAGCCGCCCCATCCTGCCGGCGTTGGCCGCGTCTATGGCAGCTTGCAATTCCTCGGCAGCGCGCGCCACGGCATCAGCCGCCTTTTGCTGCTCGCTCAGGGAGGCGCTTTGAACTTCATGGTTCAAGCGGAACGCATACACCCGCACCACTTTGCAAAAGCCCGCCCATTCGTCGTCACTGAGCGCGCGGCGGATAATGGCATCCAGGCGCTTGCGCGCGCCTTCTGGTGCCTCGCCATCCCAAAGCATGTCTGCATCCGGGGTGTAGGCTATACGGGCGCGCGGGGGCATCCCTACGCCCTCTGCCGCTTCATAGGCAGCACGTTGTTGGCGCGAGGCGCGCAATAGCTCGCCCATGCGTCCATGAGCTTGCGGCGCTTGGCGAGGGCATCGCCGCGCCTATATGCGCGCTCTGTGGCGTCCCCGATGACATGGGCAAGCGCTGCCTCTGCTATCCGCTCGGGGTAGCTGGTTTCCTCGCCTGCCCAATCTCGGAATGAGCTGCGAAACCCATGGACGGTAAAGTCAGACCCGCCAGCCGTTGCCAGCGCCTTGGTCACGGTCGCAGCGCTGATGTGGGTGCCCTGGCGATTTCCGAAGAACACAAAGCCCACCGCGCCCTCAGTGTGAAGCGCGCGCAATATCGCCACCGCACTATCGGTCAATGGCACTCGATGCTCGCGCCCGGCCTTCATCCGATCGGCTGGGACCATCCACACCGCTTTGTCGAGGTCGATTTCCTCCCACCTCGCGCCGACCACCTCGCCAACTCGGGCAGCGGTCAGAATAAGGAACCGCAGGGCAGCGGCGCCCATACCGGCGCTCTCTTTCAGCTTGCCCATTAACGCGGGAACGTCCCCATAGGGCATTGCTGCATGGTGCCCCCGCGTCAGCTTTTTGGGCTTGGGGAGAAGGGCGTCGAGATGGCCACGCCACCGCGCCGGGTTTTCACCATTGCGATGGCCCCGAACCTTGGCAGCGTCAAGCACGCGCTCTATGCGCCCTCGAAGCCGCGAGGCGGTTTCCGGTCTGGTCTGCCATACGGGCTTGAGGACGGCCAGCACTTGCGCTGTGTCGATCTGGTCAACTCGCTTGGTCTGGATAGCCAGGCAATACCCTGACTTTAGGAACTGGCCGGCGTCGTCCTTTTGAACCGATAGCGTCATGCGCCATTGGGCAACGTGCTTGGCGTTGCGGAATGATGTTGCATGGGTCGCAATATAGGCATCGGCCTCGGCCCCGAACGTTGCCACCGCCTGGGCCTGCGCTTTAGACGCCTTGCGTTCCTCGATCGGGTTGACGCCCTGGGCAACCTTGCGGCGCGCGTCCTCTGCTACAAGGCGAGCCTCTGCCACCCCCATGCGCCCAAGGCCCATTTCGGTTCGCTTGCCGTTCCACTGAAATATAAACGCCCACCGCTTCGATCCGGTCGGGCTCACCACCAGATAGAGCCCGTCACCATCGGCGTGCATGCCCGGTTCTTTGACGGTCTCGTAAAAGCGAGCGCTTATCCGCTTTGATGCCCTGGCCACTGCCTCACCCTAAAAATCACCCTAAAAGATGACGCAGATTGTAGCAGACAATATCTTACAGTGACAGACAGCCTCGCCAGCAATCCCCCGCTGACAAGGGCTCTCGGCAAATTGCGAATTACGCCGCCTTACAGGGGTTTTGCGGACTCCCTCTCCGCCATTAAATTAGGGCAACGCGTTGGAATTGTTGCCTTTTGTGATTTTAACTCCCCCCTCGCCCTCAAACTTACCCTCAAAGCGC